>NZ_JBIARC010000017.1:0-152256 GCF_042889625.1 Streptomyces sp. NPDC002573
GCCCGCTCCACAGGCAGGGAGCGCAACCCGCGTGAGCACACGTCCCGGCGCACGCCCTCACAGTGATCGGCTGCACCAACCAGCGGGACACCATCAAACCTTGATGCGGCCGCCGACGTGGGCCGCGCGGACGGCGGCCGAGGAGGTGCGGTTCTTCCGCTTCGACGGCCGGGCGTACGAGGCGTAGGCGGCTGCGTCCGTCAGCCCTCCCCTTCAGCCGGTTGCCGTCGCGTACGTCAGGTCCGTCCCGCGGATGTCTCGTACATCCGGGCCGTCACGCTCATCGCATGGTCGATGAACCGCTGCGGGGCCGGCGGCAGGGTGCGGGAGCCCAGCCAGGCGACGCCGATGTCGCGAACGGCCTGCACATCGGTGACTTTCAGATAGCGGATCGGGAGGTCCGCGCTGGGCTGTGGGAGGGCGGTGGCGGTGTCGGGCGACGCCGGGACGAGGGAGACCCCGAGCCCCGCCGTCACGAGGCCGCGCAGGGTCTCCACCTCCTCGCCCTCGAAGCCGACGAGCGGGGTGAAGCCCGCCTGGCGGCACAGCGTCTCGGTGACGCCGCGCAGCCCGTGACCGGGCTTGAGGACGATGAACGGCTCGTCCGCCACCTCGGCGAGGCGCACCCGGCGGCGCTCCGCGAGGCGGTGGCCGGCGGGGACGGCGAGCCACAGGGGCTCGACCATCAGCCGCCGCCAGGCGATCAAGGGGTGGCCGGGGTCCTTGCTGGTGATGATGAGGTCCGCGGTGGCGTCGAGAAGGTGCTGGGCCAGTCCGATCTCGACGTCCTGGCTCAGCTCGAACCGGACGCCCGGGAACGTCTGACGGAAACCGGTGACCAGCCTGGGCACGAGCCATGTTCCCAGGGTGTGCAGGAAGGCCATCGACACCAGGCCCGCGTCCGGGTCGACGACCTCGGCCACGGCCCGCCGGCCCCGGTCGTAACTGTCCAGCACGGCGTCGACGTACTCCTTGAACACCCTGCCCGCCGGGGTGAGTTGCAGGACGCGTCCGACACGCTGGAGGAGTTCCGCACCGACCTCGTCCTCGAGCCGGTTGAGCGCCCGCGACAGGGCGGGCTGGGTGATGTGGGCCTCCGCCGCCGCGTCGGTCACCGTGGTGCCCTCGGCCACGGCCCGGAAGGATCGCAGTACCTGGAGGTCCATGCTCTCATTCTCTCACTGCATCGGTTGTTGTTCATTCAGGTGCCCTGGGCATGACTGCCCGCGAGAGACCGCGCGGTGACGGCGTCGCAGAGCTGCTCGGCCGTGGTGACGGCCTGCTCCCAGTCGGGCAGCGGGTGCCCGGGGCGGGACGGCTCGCGGCGGGCGTGGGCGGCGGCCCGGCGGGCCTCGGCCAGCTCCCGGTAGGCGGCCCGGCGCAGGCCCTGCCGCTCCGCCGGGCCGACGTACGGCGCGAGGTCCCGGTAGCGGCGGGCGGCGGCCAGGGCGGCTTCGGTCTGCTCGTCGGCGCGGTCGGCCGCGGGCTCGGGCCATGCGGCGAAGTGCGCGACGAGTACGACGGCGGCGGCCAGCGCGGTGTCGACGATCCGGGGCCCGTACAGCGCGCGGTGGTCGCCGAGCAGATCGAGAAGGACGAAGACGACCGCGGTCAGGGCCGTGGTGGCGACGGCGTAGTGGTGGCGCACGCCGACAGCCATGAGTGCCCCGAACGCCGCCACCACGCCGATGAACGCGTATGTGCTGTCCGTCAGCAAGGACACCGCACCGATCGCGGCCACACCGGTCACCGTGCCGACGCAGCGGTGCAGCGCCCGGCCGAGCACCGGGCCGAAGTCCGGCTTGTAGATGAACGCCACCGTCATCGGCAGCCAGTAACCGCGGGGGCTGTCCAGTGCCAGGGCGCAGAGCTGCGTGACGAGCACGCAGAGCGCCAGCAGCAGGGCGTACCGCAGATGCGCCGGCCGGCCTGTCCGCGCACGGGCCGGCAACCGCGGGGCCGGCTCGTCGACCCGGTCGTGCCCGGCCGCCGCGTACACGGTGGCCAGCGCGCGCAGCCCCGGCGAGTCGGGCTCGAAGTCCGGCGCTGCCGCTCCGGCGGCCGTGTCCCCGCGTTCCGGCAGCAGACGTCGTGCCATCAGCAGCGGCACGTTCGTCACGGTCGGCGCGAGCGGGCGTGCCTGCCACAACAGGGTCGTCACCGCCTCGCCCAGCCGGACCGCGAGGTGCGACGCCCGAACGAGCTGAACGAGCTCTGCCTGACCAGGTCGCCGGGGGCCGGGCCCGAGATGACGGGCCATCACGTCATGGGCGTGGTCGAGCGCGTCGGTCAGCCGCCGACGGGCACCCTCGGCGGCAGGCGTACCGGCCGCCGCCAGCGCCTCGGCGGCCGCCCCGTACACGGCCAGCACGGCGGCCCGTTCGATACGGTACCGCCGCCACAGCCACGGAGCCGTGGACAGGACGAGGACCAGGGCGACGCCGGTCAGCAGCGCGAGGGGTGCGTGCCACCAGGGCCCCGGCACCGGAATGCCGCTGCCGATCACGGCGCCGAGCAGCAGGTGCATACCGGCGACGGACGCGACCCGTCCGCGCAGGCCGATCAGACCGGCGGCGAAGGCGGCCACGACGAGACAGACGGTGACCACCGTCGACTGCCCGCTGCGCAGCGCGAGCTCCCCGGCGATCAGACCCAGTGCGGCGGCCAGGCCCATCCATGCCAGCCGCCGCACGCGCGACCAGTAGGGGTCGGCGCCGTCCTGGCCCACGCCCCACAGGGCGCCGACGGCAGCGATCACGGAGAGGACGGTCCATCCTGTCCCCACGCCGACGAAGAGCGGCAGGGCGAGCGCGACGGCGCCTCGCGCCGCTGCCGCGCGGGGCAGCGCCGTCAGCGGGACGAGGCCCGCGCGGCGCAGCCAGGACAGCGGGAGCGGGCGGTGCGGGCGGGCGCGTACGGCACGAGTCATGAAGCTTGCGTTCTTTCGGGGGACGGTGACCCAGAGTCCGGCATACGGCACTGCCACGGGGGAGGAGGCCCCGTCAGACGGCCTTGATGTGCGGGTAGACCGGCTGCCACATGGCGGTGCGGACGCGCTGCTCGATCGTGTCGTCGACGGTTTCGCGGGCGACGCCGTCGTCGGCGGCGGCCCGGGCCACGGCGACCGCCACCGCGGCGGAGGTCTCGCGCAGCCGGTTGATGGGCGGGAGGATCGGCGCGCCCGGGGCGGTCGTGTCGGTCTGCCGGGCGACGGCATGGGCGGACGCGACCAGCATACGGTCGGTGACGCGGTCCGCGCCGACGACGAGGGCGCCCAGGCCCAGCCCGGGGAAGACGAGCGCGTTGTTGGCCTGTCCGATCCGGTAGGTCACGCCCTCGTACTCGACCGGGGCGAAGGGGCTGCCGGTGGCGATCAGCGCGCGGCCGTCCGTCCAGGCGAGGAGGTCGGCGGGGACGGCCTCGGCCAGCCGGGTCGGGTTGGACATGGGCAGGATGATCGGCCGGCGGGCGTGCGCGGCCATCGTACGGACGATCTCCTCGGTGAAGGCCCCGCCCTGGCCGGAGGTGCCGATGAGGACGGTCGGGCGCACGCGCTCGACGACCTCGGCCAGCGGAATGCCGTCGATCTGGTCGTCGCGCCGCCAGCCCGCCACCTCGCCTGCGCGGCGGGCGTAGCGCAACTGGAAGTCGCGCATGCCTCGCTGGCCCTGGGTGAGCAGACCGTGGCGGTCGACGGCCCAGATCCGGGCGGTCGCCTGCTGCGGTGAGAGACCCCCGGCGATGAGGGCGTCGCGGAGCTGGTCGGCGACACCGACGCCCGCCGTGCCGGCTCCGAAGACGACGATGCGGTGGTCCCGCAGCGGTACGCGGCTGGCCTCGACACCGGAGAGGACGGCGGCCAGGTTGACGGCACCGGTGCCCTGGATGTCGTCGTTGAAGGTGAACGTCTTCTCGCGGTAACGGTCCAGGATGCGGCGGGCGTTGGCCGGACCGAAGTCCTCCCAGTGCAGCATCGCCTTCGGGAACAGCGTGCCGGCCGAGGTCACGTACGCGTCGATGAAGGAGTCGTACGTCGCCCGGTCGACGCGCTCGTGCCGGGTGCCGAGGTAGAGCGGGTCGTCCAGCAGCTCCGTGCGGTTGGTCCCGACGTCCAGCATCACCGCGAGCGTGCGGCGCGGGTCGATGCCCGCGGCGGCCGTATAGACGGAGAGCTTGCCGACCGCGATGTCGATGCCGCCCACGCCCCAGTCACCGATGCCGAGGATCGCCTCGCCGTCGGTGGCCACGATCAGGTCCACGTCGTCCGGGCCCAGACCGGTGGCCCGCAGGGAGCGCCCGATGTCCTCGGGGGCGTCCACCGACAGGTACACGCCGCCGGGGCGGCGGTACTCGTAGCTGTAGCGTTCGATCGCGGTGCCGACGGTCGGGGTGTAGACGATCGGCAGCATCTCGGCGAGGTGATCGCGGATCAGCCGGTGGAAGAGGACCTCGTTGCGGTCGTGCAGCGCCGTCAGGTAGACGTTCTTGGCCAGGTCGGTCGGCTGCGCCGCGTATTGCTGATACGCCCGCGCCGCCTGCTGGTCGAGGGTGAGGACCTGCGACGGCACCAGGCCCACCAGGTCCAGCTCACGGCGTTCCTCCTGGGTGAAGGCGGTGCCGCGGTTCAGCCGCGGATTGGTCAGCACCGCACGTCCACGGGCGGTCGTCTCGATGACGTCGTCCGGTGCCTTCGGCTGCTTGGTCATGATCGGCTTCCTGTCGGTGTCCGTGGAATCGGGATGACCGCAAGTCTCGTTCGCGCAGATATATGCGTCCAATGCCTGAAGTTCAAACAACCCATGAATGGAGAGCATAGAACCGGCCTGATCTGCGGGCATGGAGACACGCAGGGAAACCGGTCGGACGGTGAATGTGACGCGCGCCGCACACGGCCCGCCCTCTCATTACCTACGTGCATATATCACTGGCGAATCGGCCATTGGACACATGCTTTTTCCGTCTGTAAGGCTCCGGACATCACCAGGACAAAGATGTGAGGTGTGGACAATGGCAGCTGATATCAGTGAATTCCGGGTCGAGCACGACTCGATGGGAGAGGTGCGCGTTCCGGCGCACGCGAAGTGGCGGGCCCAGACCCAGCGGGCGGTGGAGAACTTCCCCATATCCGGCCAGCGGCTGGAGCGGGCGCACATCGAGGCACTCGCCCGGATCAAGGCGGCAGCCGCGAAGGTGAACGCCGAACTCGGCGTCCTGGACAGGGACATGGCCGAGGCGATCGCCGGGGCCGCCGAGGAGGTCGCGGCGGGCCGCTTCGACGAGCACTTCCCGGTCGACGTCTTCCAGACGGGCTCCGGCACGTCGTCGAACATGAACACCAACGAGGTCATCGCGACCCTCGCCACCGAGCGCCTGGGCCGGCCGGTGCATCCCAACGACCACGTCAACGCCAGCCAGTCGTCCAACGACGTCTTCCCGTCCTCCATCCACATCGCCGCGACCTCGGCGGTGGTGCGCGAGCTGATCCCTGCGCTGGACCGGCTCGCAGCGGCGCTCCAGGGCAAGGCGGAGGAGTTCGCGCTGACGGTCAAGTCCGGCCGTACGCATCTGATGGACGCCACACCGGTCACCCTGGGGCAGGAGTTCGGCGGCTACGCGGCACAGGTCCGCTACGGCGTCGAGCGCCTGGAGGCGGTCCTGCCGCGGGTGGCGGAACTGCCGCTGGGCGGCACGGCCGTGGGCACCGGCATCAACACGCCGGCCGGCTTCTCCGCCGCCGTGATCGAGGAGGTGGCACGGGCCACCGGGCTGCCCCTGACGGAGGCGCGCGACCACTTCGAGGCCCAGGGCGCCCGCGACGGACTGGTCGAGCTCAGCGGGCAGTTGCGCACGATCGCCGTGAGCTTCACCAAGATCTCCAACGATCTGCGCTGGATGGGTTCCGGCCCGCGCACGGGTCTGGCCGAGATCAATCTGCCGGATCTGCAACCCGGTTCGTCCATCATGCCGGGCAAGGTCAACCCGGTCCTGCCGGAAGCCACGCTGATGGTCGCCGCGCAGGTCGTCGGCAACGACGCGACCGTGGCGTGGGCCGGAGCGGCCGGCAACTTCGAGCTCAACGTGATGCTGCCGGTCATCGCCCGCAACGTACTGGAGTCCGTCCGGCTCCTGTCCAACGTCGCCGTGGTCCTCGCCGACCGCACCGTCGACGGCATCACCGCCAACATCGAACGGCTGCGCGAGTACGCCGAGTCCTCACCCTCCGTCGTCACCCCGCTCAACCGCCACATCGGCTATGAGGAGGCTGCCAAGGTGGCCAAGCAGGCGCTGGCCGAGCGCAGGACCATCCGCCAGGTGGTCGTCGAGCGCGGCTACCTGGAGCGCGGTGAACTGACCGAGGAGCAGCTCGACCAGGCTCTGGACGTGCTGCGGATGACCCGACCGTGAGGAACGCGGCCCCGGAGCCCGCAGTTCACGGTGACCGGGGCCGCCGAAGCGGGCAGCACGGCCGGGGGCGCCTCAGGCGGTTGAACCGGCCCGCCCCTGCCGTTCGTCCCGGAGGTTCCGCAGCAGGCACACGGCGACCAGTGCGGCGGCGATCCAGATGGCACGGGTGCCGAGGAGTGCCGTCAGCCAGGCGCCCGCGAGTGCACCGGTCAGAAAGACCCCGATGACGACGAGGAAGTGGCGGGCGCGGCGGGCGGCCTCGCGGTCGTGATCGACGAGCGCCAGGTAGACGTTCTGCGCGGCGGTGCGCACGTTCGCCGTGGTCATGGTCGTGCTCGCCGCGGTGTCCACGAGGGTGCGGAACGCGCTGAACTGCACCGAACTGGTGAACACGATCAGGGCGGTGACCAGCAGATCCGGCGTGCCGCCGGGCAGCAGCCCGACGCCGGCGAGCATCACGACCTCAAGCAGCAGAGCGGCACGCTGGGGGTGCCTGAACAGTGCGGCGAGGCGGGGGCGCTTCAGTGCCTCCACCGTCAGCACGCCCCCGACGAAGGCCAGGATGGGCGGAGCGTAGCGCAGCGCGTGCTGCCACCGGCCTCGGGCGGCGGAGATGGTCAGCAGAACGAAGTTGCCGGTCTGCGCGTTGGTGAAGACCCCGTATCTGATGAAGCCGTAGGCATCCAGCGCGCCACCCGTCAGCGCGAGCAGAGCGCCCAGGTGCAGGGTGTGCGCCATGGCGCCCTGATGCTCGCGCGGCCTCTCCCGCACCAGGGTACCCACGTGGCCATCGGTGAGCCGCTGCTCGGGCTCACCCGCGTCTGTCTTGCGTGCCGATGCCCCGGCGTCGTGGGGCTGCATGACCCGATCTCCCTCTCCATGAGAAGCGACTGTGTTGTCCGGCGTCGCGGCGACACATCAGTCGTAGCGACACATCCACGGTGCGGACCTGCACATCCATGTGTCCAATGCCTGCTGATGAGAAAACCCATGACACCTCTGCATGGGCTCGGCCGACCTGCGCCGACGGGGCGCTGCGCGGGCGAGCCGGAGCCCGGGATGTGACCGACGCCGCAGGCCGGTTTCTGCCGCTTCACGGTCGAGCGGGTCTACGGGGTGGGCCGCTGCCTGAACAATGTCCGCTCAGGATGGGCGAACGGTGTCCGCTCAGTCGGCCGTCCGCAGCAGCAGCTTGCCCGTCGACGTACGCCCGCCCATCAGCCGGTGGGCCTCGGCCGCGTCCGACAGCGCGAACTCGGCCGTCACCGGCAGGTTCACGGTGCCGTCGGTGACCTTGCGGAAGCTGCGCTCGGCGAGCGACCGCAGCGCCTCGGGCGCCGACTGCGCCAGCGCCAGGATGGAGAAGCCCGCGACGGAACGGCCCTGTGGGTAGAGCTCCGGTTGCCCGACGCGCCAGGGCTCCGCCGTGCTCGCGTTGCCGAAGGACACCAGGCGCCCGAAGACGGCCAGCGCGTCGAGACCGCGGCGCAGGGTGTCGCCGCCCACCGGGTCGAGCACCAGGTCGACGCCCCTGCCCCCGGTGGCACGACGGACGTCCTCGGAGAAGGAGTCGGCGGTGAACACCTCGTCGTAACCGTGCTTGAGGGCGTGCTCGGCCTTGCCCAGCGAGGAGACCACCCCGTACACCGCACCGGCACCCGCCGCCCGTGCCAGCTGTCCGGCCACGGTGCCGACGCCTCCGGCCGCGCCGTGCACCAGCACGCTCTCCCCGGTGCGCAGTCGTCCGACCTCGTGGAGCAGGGCGTGCGCCGTCGGCAGCACGGTGGGCAGCACGGCCGCGGTCCGCAGATCCAGGCCCTCGGGGAGCGGGAAGACGGTGGCGGCCTCGGTGACCACGACCTCCGCGTACGCGCCGCCGTTGACGAGCGCGACGACCTCCTGCCCCGGTCGCAGGCCCTCGACCCCGTGGCCGACGGCCCGGATCCGTCCGGAGACCTCCAGACCGGGGCGGAAGGGCAGCGACCCCACCCGGTACCCCTCGGAGCGTGCCTTGAGGTCCGCGAAGTTCACGCCGACATAGGCGGTGTCGATGGTCACCTGGTCCGCCCCCGGCTCGGGGGTGTCGGCCTGTACGACCTTCAGCACCTCGGGACCGCCGTACTCCTGGAACTCGACTGCGCGCATGAGCGCAACCCGCCCTTCTGCGAAGTGTTCAATAGGAAGCGAACACTGGAACGGTAAGATATTCATCGAACACTCGACAAGAAGGCAGGACGCTCGGACGCGCCCCGGGTGTCACGCCGAGAATGCGCAGGACGAAGGAGAGGGGCATGGCGAAGCAGGCTGCGGGCGTCAGTCACCGTGCGGCGCCGGTGCACACGGACCCCGAGGACGTCGCCGTCCTCACCGCGCTGTCCGCGGTCGCCGACCCTGTGCGGCTCCAGCTGATCCGCGAGCTGGCGGGCTCGGCCGACTGGACGCGCAGCTGCGGCAGCTTCGACGTGCCCGTCGGCAAGGCCGCGCTCAGCCACCACTTCTCGGTCCTGCGCGGCGCCGGCCTGGTCGAACAGCGCGACGAGGGTCCCAGAAGGGTCAACCGGCTGCGCCGCGAGGAGTTCGACGCACGCTTCCCGGGACTGCTTCATCTTCTGCTGCGGGCCGACGGCGTGGACTGATCCACCGTCCGGCTTGGTGCGTCGCATGCCGGGCGAACGGGGGAGTGGCAGGTCGGCCCACCCTCATGTCGGAATCTCGCCAGCCCTGTGCCCGTCGATGGCGGATGCTGGAGACATGCGGAACGGAATGCACACCGACAAGGAGCGCTGCGTGCGCGCCGTCCAGTCCAAGGACGCGCGCTTCGACGGCTGGTTCTTCACCGCTGTCCTGACCACTCGGATCTACTGCCGTCCCAGCTGCCCGGTCGTGCCGCCGAAGCCGGAGAACATGACGTTCTACCCGAGCGCGGCCGCCTGCCAGCAGGCCGGATTCCGGGCGTGCAAGCGCTGCCGCCCCGACACCAGCCCCGGCTCGCCCGCCTGGAACGAGCGCGCCGACCTGGTCGCCCGCGCCATGCGGCTGATCGGCGACGGTGTCGTCGACCGCGAGGGCGTCCCCGGACTCGCCCGCCGCCTCGGCTACAGCACCCGCCAGATCGAGCGCCAGCTCCTCGCCGAGCTGGGCGCGGGCCCCCTGGCGCTCGCCCGGGCGCAGCGTGCCCAGACCGCCCGGCTGCTCATCGAGACGACCCCCCTGCCGATGGCGGAGATCGCGTTCGCGGCCGGCTTCTCCTCGATCCGCACCTTCAACGACACCGTCCGCGAGGTGTTCGCGGTCTCCCCGAGCGACCTGCGCGGCCGTCTCCCCAGGAACACGGTGATCGCTCCCGGTGTCCTGAGTCTGCGCCTGCCGTTCCGGGCCCCGCTCAACCCCGACAACCTCTTCGGCCACCTCGCCGCGACCGCCGTGCCCGGCGTGGAGGAGTGGCGCGACGGTGCCTACCGCCGCACGCTCCGGCTGCCGTACGGGCACGGAATCGCGGCGCTGACCCCGCGCCCCGACCACATCGCGTGCCGCCTCACCCTCAGTGACATGCGCGACCTGCCCGTCGCCATCAGCCGCTGCCGCCGGATGCTCGACCTGGACGCCGACCCGGTCGCGATCGACGACCTGCTGCGTACGGATCCACTGCTAGCGCCGCTGGTCGACAAGGCGCCCGGCCGCCGGGTGCCGCGCACCGTCGACGAGGCCGAGTTCGCCGTACGGGCCGTACTGGGCCAGCAGGTCTCCACGGCCGCCGCCCGCACCCACGCCGGCCGCCTGGTCACCGCGCACGGCGAGCCGGTCGAGGACCCCGAGGGCGGCCTCACTCATCTCTTCCCGGCGCCCGAGGCGCTGGCCGCGCTGGATCCCGAGTCGCTCGCGATGCCGCGCACCCGCCGCACCACGTTCACCACGCTCGTCCGCCAACTCGCCGACGGCACCCTTCACCTGGGAATCGAGAGCGACTGGGAGGAGAGCCGGGCCCGGCTGCTCTCGCTGCCCGGCTTCGGTCCCTGGACGGTCGATGTGATCGCGATGCGGGCCCTCGGCGACCCCGACGCCTTCCTGCCCACCGATCTCGGCATCCGGCGTGCCGCACAGGAGCTGGGCCTGCCGTCCACTCCGGCGGCGCTCACGGCCCGCGCGGCGGCCTGGCGGCCGTGGCGCGCGTACGCGGTCCAGTACCTGTGGGCGACCGACAGCCATCCGATCAACTTCCTCCCGGTGTAAGGAACTTCCATGAAGCAGCACACCCTCATCGACAGCCCCTACGGCCCGCTCACCCTCGTCGCCGACGACGGTGTCCTGTGCGGCCTGTACATGGTCGGCCAACGCCACCGCCCACCCGAGGAGACCTTCGGAGACCGGGACGCGGCGCCCTTCGGCGCGGCAGCCGAGCAGCTGGCGGCCTACTTCGCGGGCGAGTTGAAGGAGTTCACACTCGAACTGCGCATGGCCGGCACCTCGTTCCAGCGCAGCGTCTGGCAGCAACTGAAGGAGATCCCCTACGGCGAGACCCGCTCGTACGGTGAACTGGCCGACGCCCTCGGCAGTCCGGGCGCCTCACGCGCGGTGGGGCTCGCCAACGGCAAGAACCCCATCGGCATCATCGTGCCTTGCCATCGCGTCGTCGGCGCCAACGGCAGCCTGACCGGCTACGGCGGCGGCCTGGACCGCAAGAAGCGCCTGCTGGACTTCGAGAGCGGTACGTCTCTCTTCTAGTGCCACATCAGGCATCTGAGGTCAGGGTGCGGCCGCGAGTGGGTCACCGCACCCAGGCCTCCTTGTAGGCGGTCCAGTCGCCCTCCGTCGCCGCGAAGTCCACGTACAGCGCCACGCCGAAGCCCGCGCGGCCGGCGTCCGTGCGGGACAGGCCGAGGCGTACGCCCCGGACGGCGGCGGGGACCGTCTCGGCACGCGCCCAGTGGCCGAACCGGTTCTCGTGGTAGAAGGGCAGGCCCATCAGGAGGTCGGTGGAGGGCGGGGTGACCTCCAGTGCGAGGCTGGTCTGCTGGGCGACATAGCCGCCGTACAGGCTCTCCGACGGCTGCATGGTGTCGTACGACATGACGGCGATCTGGTCGACGCGGCGGGCCACCTGCCCGAAGTACGCCTGGGACCACCACTTGGGGTGTCCGGTGGTCGTTCCCCAGAAGGAGTGGAAGGCGGGCAGCGGGTCGATCTGCGCCGCGGCGACCGAGAGCAGAGCGTGCCGGGCGCGGGTTTCGCGACGCAGGTCGTCCAAGAGGCTCAGGTAGTCGCGGTCGCCGGAGTGGAGGGGCTCCAGGTCGAAGTGGGCGCCCTCGAAGCCGACGGCGAGGATCTCACGGGTGGAGCGGACGACGGCGGCCCGGGTGCCGGCGCGGTCGAGGCGGAGGCCGTCCGGGGACTCGGTGGCCAGCCGGTCGCCGAGCCACGCCTGGACGCGCACGCCGGGCATCCGCCGGTGCACGGCGTCGATCAGCCACCGCGCCTTCGGGTAGTCCGAGGCGGGGAGCGTGCCGTCGTGCTCCAGGGGGCCCGAATGGACGTACAGGTCACGGATGCCGGTGCCACCCAGCCGCCGTGCGAGGGCGTCGACGTCGGCGTCGCTCTTGCGGCCGTCGATCCAGGCGTGGCCCAGCCAGATCGCGTCCCGGTTCCTGGTGTGCGTGCCGTCCGCCAGGTCGCCCAGGTAGTTCACGCGCAGCGCGGTCTCGGCGGCAAGGAGCGGCAGCAACACGGCGAGGACCAGGGCGAGGGCCGTGCGTCTCGTCCGGACGAGCCATGTGCGTCGCCGGGGTGCCGGGGCGGTCTCCCGCGTCTCCTCGTCCTCGGCGGCCATGTCTGCCGTATCCATTCCGTCCCTCGTATCCCTGGGTCCCTTGCCGGCGCCCGGCGCCCGGCACCCGGCGTCGGCTCAGTGCCAGCCGTCGCCGCCCTCCAGGACCACCGAGACGTGCTGCCCGCTCACCACCAGGTCGACGCCGGCCGTACGGCGGTCGAGCAGCCAGCCGACCCGCTGGATGCCGGACCCGGCGGCGTCCAGGTGCCAGCCGTGGTGGCTGGTCAGCCAGTCCCGCAGCGCGGTCCTGGTCGCCGCGACCGGCTGCCCGGGCGGCCCGGTGACGGTCAGCTGACGGGAGCAGACCTCGCTGCCGCAGGGGTCGGCGCCGTTGCCGGGGACGGTGGCCGTGTAACCGGGCGGCAGGGGAAGCACCAGGTCGGTGGACGGCATCAGGGATTCGCGCAGCCCGAAGAACACGTAGTAGGGGGTGAACAGCAGCATCACCACCCCCGCATACCAACTGAGCGCCACGGTGGCGGAACGGGCCCGCTCGCTGCGCTGCCGGCGCCCGCGCAGCCGGCGTTCGACGAGCACGCCGACCGATATCACCGCAACGGTCACCGGCGCGTAGCCGACCACCGCCTCGGCCCGCGGGCGCTGCGGAAGCAGGCCGGCGAGCTCCGCGCCGAACAGCGCGGCCACGGCCAGCAGCACCACGCCCACCACGATCCCGACGGCGCGAGTCCGGTGGAGGGCGGCCCAGCACAGCAGCGGGATGCCGATCAGGGCGAGCTCGGCAACGGTCTGGACCACCTGACAGCCTTTCAAGCTTGATGGGCGGAGCACCTCGGGCAGGCCGCGGCTGCGGCCTGCCCGAGGGCGGCGACGGCTGTGCGGCCGTCAGCCGGTCAGTGCCACGAGCAGGCGAGGACCCCGCTGCCGCAGATCATGTCATTCGACTGGTTCCAGTACTGCTCCCAGGTGTCGATGTTGGCGGTCACCTGGTTACCGAAATGCCCGGTCGACGAGTAGACCTGGTACGACGCGCTGCCGCTGCCGATACCGCCGTTGTACAAGCCGTAGATGATCTCCTGCGGGGTGTACTTGCCATGGGCGGCCTGGCTCACCTTGGGGATCTCGGTGCTTTCCAGGTACTTCACGTAGTACGCCGTGGCGTCCATGTCCAGATCGGTGTGATCGGCCAGGTTCTGCCACTGATATCCGGAGAACACCTGTGAGTAGGTGCTCTGCAGCAGGGAGTAGGTGTCCGGGCGGATGTTGGTGACGCCCAGGGAGGCCACCCCGCCGTCGCTCGGCCAGCTGTGGTCGAGCGACAGACCCGCCGCCTCGCCCTCATAGGCCAGGTAGGCCGCCACACCGGTGCTGTCCCAGGTGCCGTTGAGGCTGGCGAGATTGATGATGCGTTGCTCCTTGCGGCTCTCCATCAGCGCGATCGACAGCACCAGCCGCGGGTCCACCCCGGCCTTGGCCGCGGCGATCACCGCCGACTGCATGAACATCGCGGCCTGGCAGTCCAGGTCGCCGAATTGCGCGTGCAGGCAGTCCCCGAACTTGGCCGTGAAGGCGGCCTGCCAGTTGCCGTTCAGCGAGGCCGCCATGTCGCAGCCGTACTGCGCCCAGCCGGCCGTGCAGTCGCTCGAGCCGGGCGTGCCGGTGTGGGTGGAGGCGGCGCAGACGTTGCTGGACCCGGGCGCGCACCAGCCGTTGTCGGACGAGGACTCGAAACCCGCCCGGTTGGCCGCGGCCAGCGCGTCCGCCGCGTCCTGCTGGGCCTTGGCCGCCGCCTGATCGGCCTGGTCGGCCGAGGCGTCGGCGGCGTTCGAGGCCTGCTGGGCCGAGTCGGCCGCCGACTGGGCGGTGTTCGCGGCCTGGTGGGCACCGGCGGCGTCGGTCTCGGCGGAGGTGGCCGCGGCGTTGGCCGCGCTCGCGTCCGAGGCCGCCGCGGTGGCCGAGTCGTTGGCCGCCGCGTCGTCCACCTGGGCCTGCTGGTCGAGCTGGTCGCTGTGCGCGGCCGCCTTGACCGCCGTGGCCGAGTCGGCCGCCGCAGAGGCCGCCGACTTCATCGCGGCGGCCGCGGACTGGGCCGCCGCCGCAGCGGACTTGGCCGCGTCGGCCGCCGCCTGCGCGGCCAGCTTGGCGTCACCGGTGGCCTTGTCGGCCGCCGCCTGGGCATCGGTCGCGGCCTTCGCGGCCTGCGCCGCCTGGGCCTGTGCCACGTCCGCCTGCTGCTGCGCGACCGTCTTGGCGGCCTCCGAGGCCAGGGTGGACAGCCCGGCGGCCGAGTCGCTGGCCGCGTACGGTGCCGCCAGGTCGATCGACTGGTTCGCCGGACCCGCCACGGTGCCGGCCGCTGCCGCTGCCTGCTCGGCAGCCGCCGCGGTCGCCGACGCCTGACCGGCCGCGACCGCGGCATCGGCGATCGCAGCGGTGGCCTGGGTCTGCGCCGCGTCCGCCTTGCTGCGGGCGTCCTTGGCGGTGGCCTTGGCCTGGTCGGCCGACTGCTGCGCGCCGGCCGCGGCGGAGGCCGACTTGTTGGCGTCGGAGATGGCGTCGGCCGCGGCCGCGTGCGCCTGCAGCGCCGCCGCGTGCGTGGCCGCCGCGTCGGAGTCGGCCTTGGCGGCCGCCTTCTTCGCCCGGGCCGCCGCCTCGTCGGCCGCGTTCGCGGCCGCGCGGGCATTGTGGGCCGCCACCGTGGCCGAGTCCGCGTCCGCGCTCGCCTTGTCCGCGGCCGACCGGGCGCCCTGCGCCGCGGCGTCCGCCTGATCCGCGGCTGCCCGGGCGGCCCCGGCGTCCGCGGTGCCGACCGCGGCCGCTGCCGCGGCGTCGGCCGCGTCGGCCTTGGCGGCCAGGGCGTCGCGGTTCTGCTCCGCGGTCCATGCGTTGTCCCGCGCGGTGCTTGCGGTGGACTCGGCCGCCTGGGCGGCGGCGTCCCGGTCGGCCGCGGTGGACGCGGCGGCCTGGGCGGTGGCGTCCATGGACTGGGCGGTGGCCGACTGCTGCTGGGCGTCCGCCTCGTCCTGCTGGGCCTTGGCCCGCTGGGCATCGGCGGTGGCCCGGTCGGCGGCGGCCTGCTGGCGGGCCTGCGCGGCGTCGACGGCGTCCTGGTGGGCCGCAGCCGCGGAGGTCTCGGCCTGGCTCTGGGCCGCCAGGGCGTTGTCCTTGGCGGTGGCCGCGGCCTGCGCGTAGTTGGCCGCGGAGGTCGCCTGGGTCTGGGCCGAGGCGGCCAGCGTGGCGGCCAGTTTGGCGTCGCCCTGTGCCGACTCGCGCAGGAACTGGGCCTGGGCCGCGTGCGCCTCAGCGCTCGCGGTGGCGAACAGCGTGTTGCTGTCGGACAGCGTGGCGTTGGTCGCCGCCACCGCGGTGTGCAGCGCGTTGGCGTCGGCCTGGGCTGCGGCCGCAGCGGCCTTGGTGACCTGTGCCGACTGCAGGGCGTAGGTCAGACCTCGGCCCTCGGGGTAGCCGTTGGCCTCGGCCGTCTGGATCGCGGAGTCCTCGGCGGCCTGCGCCTGGTTCGCCGCGTCCTGCGCCTGTCCGGCGGCCATGTCGGCGGCCGAGGCGAGCCCGGCCACCTTGGCCTTGATCATGCCGAGGTAGTGCGGGATCTGCGCGGTCGGGGCGCCCGGCCAGTTCGTCGGGTCGCGGTACTGCTGAGCCCACAGCAGCTGCCCGGCGTACCAGGCGTAGCTGAGGCCGTCGTTCATCGTCTCCACGCTGGTGCGCAGCGACTCCAGACCGCGCCGCTCCGCGGTGGTGATGTCGGCGCGCTGCTGCGCCTGCGAGTTGAGCTCCTGCTGGTATTCGGTCCAGGCGGTCTCTTCGACGTCGAGCATCACGTAGTCGGGGTCGAGCGGGTTGGTGTAGTCGCCGCTGGCCCAGCGGGTCTTGAGCGCCTCCACCTCGATCCGGAACTCCGGGGTGTCCTTGGCCGGCTCGACGGTGGGGATGCCGTTGAACTCGATGAAGCGGCGCGCGTCGTCCGCCGAGCCGTCGAGCGTGTCCTGGGCGTAGATGGGCCACAGCCAGGCGGTGTCCGGGTCACCGGAGGCCGCGTTGGCCTGGGCGATCGCGTTCACCCTGTCCCTGGCGGCCTGGTCGGCCTTCGGCAGCGGCAGCGCGAAGGCCGTCGAGTTCACCTCCTGCCAGAAGGTGGAGTCCGAGGACATGTAGTTGACCGCGTCGCCGATCGGGTCCGGCTCGGTCGGGTACATCGAGAACCCGTCGAGCAGGTGGTGGCGGCCCTCGTCGCGCTGGGCCCGGTTCTGATCGGCGATCTTGGTGGCCGCCCGGTCCTTGGAGATGGCGCTGCTGGGGTCGTCGGTGAACGCGTCGGAGCGCCAGGTCTGCCAGGTCCGCAGCAGATTGTCGGTCGATCCGGCCAGAGCCGCGTCCGCGTCGGTCTTCATCTGCAGGCCGCCGGCGTGCATGGCCTCGGCCATCCGGGTCTGCGCCTCGCGGATGTTCTGCGCCTGCTGCATCGCGTCCAGCCGGGCGCCGCGGTCGTCACCGGTTGCCGGCGGCGTCACCGACGGCGGTGCGACGGTCGGCCCGACGATGGACGCGTGCGGGTACTGCGGCGCGTTCCAGACCTGGGCGCCGGTGTTGTTGCAGTCCCAGATCTGCAGCACGGTGCCGTCCTTGGTGGAGGACGACGGGATGTCCAGACAGCGGCCGGAGTTGGGGTTGACCAGGGTGGTGCGGTCGCTGGTGTCCAGGCCGACGATCCACTGCTGGTCCAGCCCGCCGTTGCACGCGGCCAGGTCCACCTGGGTACCCCTGGCGGTGGCGGTCTCGCCGCCGACGACGTCCAGGCACTGCAACCCGTGACTGAGCGAACCGTCCTGGTTCAGCGTCCACAGCTGGCTTGCGTCACCGCCCACGCAGGCCGAGCTCTGCAGGAGGGTGCCGGCCGTGAGGTTGTTCGCCGGATCGGTGAGGCACTTCCCCAGGGTCGGGTTGCTGACCGTCCCGGTCGGCGGCAGCGACGCGTTCGGCGGGGTGAACCACTGCGCCGCGGTGCCGTTGCAGGTGTAGAGCTGGAGTTGGACGCCGTCCTTGGTGGAGCCACCGGGGGTGTCCAGACAGACGGAGCCGGTCGGCTCCTCGACCCGGGTGCTGCCGTTCGACGCGAACTGGATCAGCCACTGCTGGTTCTTGGCGTCGGCCTTGCACGGGTCGAGCTCGACCAAGGAGCCCTTGACCACCCCGGAGCCGTCGCCCTTGGGGTCGGGAACGGACAGGCACATGCTCGGCGCGTTGTTGAGCTTGAGGGTGCCGGTCTGCCCGAGGTCGCTGTAGCCGTACTCCTCGTTCGGGGTGTACGTCCAGTTCTGGTTGGTGGCGCCGTTGCACGTGTAGGAGGCCACGGGGGATCCGGCGGCGGTCTTGTACGCGTAGTCGTCCACGCACTTGCCGGTGCCGAGGTTGTGCATCACACCGCTGGCGGCCGCGTTGAGGTTGTAGATGTTCGCCGGGCCGGTGTTGCCCAGGTTCCACGCCGGTACGGCGGCCATCGCGGACCCGGCGAAGGCGAACGTGATCACCATGGCGAGGAGGGCGGCGATTCTGCTGCGTCTACGAAGCGTTGAACGCGAACGCTGCCGCGCGAATATGGACATGACTTCTCTGACCTGCCCCCGTGTTGTGGGGTCTCAGCCCCAGCCGTGTTGACGTGCTGTCCAAAACCCGGGGGATCGTAGATCGACGCGGTTCTGAGCAACAAGACCACTTCAGCGGTCAACTTCACAAAAAATCCGTCAACTCACCTGAGTTAGCACACCCATTGACGCCCTCTGATACGTTTCGGTCTCTCGGTGAACCGGTCGGGGCGGCGGTGTTTCACGCCGGACCGGTTGCCGAGAGGGGCGAGCGGTGCCCCGAACTCAGCGAGCGACATGCCGAGTTGATGGCGCTGTCGACAAGAGAGTGAAGGGCGGCGGATCGGGCCCATCGTGCTTGCCGGTCAAGCCCGGCGCAGCGCCTTCACCATCACACGTTCCCTGGTGATCCCATCGGTCAACAGGTCTCCGAGCTCTTCTGTGGCGATGAACCCGTTGCGCCGGTAGCGAGCGATGGCGGGCTCATTGCCCGGAAGTACCGTGAGCTTCAGCACCGCTCCGCCGGATTCCAGAGTTCAGGTCTCAACCGCCGAGATCAACCGGTTCCCGACTCCGCGGCCCCGCGCCTCAGAACTGACCTATACGGACCTGAGCTCCCTGATAGCGCCGTCGCCGGGACGACCACTGCCCATGCCGACGGCGCAGCCGTCCAGCAACGCGGCGACGTGATGGGCACCAGGTGCCTCCAGGCGGGCCTGCCAGCGTTGTTCCTCGCCTCTGCACCAGTCGGCGAGCCGGGACTTGAACGCGTGGGGTGCGTCGGCCAACGCCGTAAGGCGGAGCGTCCGCCACAGCGGCCAGTCGTCTGTAGCGAGGACCCGCAGAGTCACCATGCCGACGAGTCTGCGCTGTGCGACTGCGGCATTCCACGCTCATCGTGCATGGGGCTGGAACCAACAAAGTCGGGCAGGAACAACCGGCGGCCGACTCGGGGTTGGCCGCGGGGTGCCGACCGGTCGATGCGACACGCGCCACCTGCCCGGTGTACTCGATCTGCGGGGGTACGGGGAAAATGAACCATGAGGTTCCTGAAGCGGTCGAGCTCCCGAGCGAGGGACGCCGAGTACATTCCCGTCGACGACGATGAGGACGACGCGGCGGCTATCTGATCAGGGCCAAGGCGGACGCCCCCGTCCTGATCCTTGCGGAGCCGATCCGGACCATGCGAGCGGAGGAGTTGTCGGTCTCCGTCTCTCCGCAAGCGCTGAAGCCGGGCACGTACTGCCTCCTCGGCGGCCCTGGGCAGTCGACCTGCGAGGTGATTCAGGTCTCGGTGGGCGAACCGCTGCCGGGCGATCCCAGGCACATCCGGCGAGGCATGTTCAGGACCATCGCCTCTCCTCACCCAGCGGGCACCGTGGTCACCTTCGTGACCGCTGAACGGATCGACGACTGGGCGCTGTGGAGCCGAGAGGATGCCGCACAGCAGGCCGACTCATGAGACCGGGGGGAGGTGAAGTCCCCGCTGTGATCAGCCGCTCTCCGCGCTGAGCGAGCGCAGCAGTTGGGGCAGTGCGGTGCCGATCGGTTCGCGTACGACTTCGTCGGCGAGGTCGTCGTACGGTGTCGGTTCGGCGTTGACGATGACGAGGCGGGCGCCGTGGTCGGCGGCGAGGCCCGCGAGTCCGGCGGCGGGCTGGACCTGGAGGCTGGTGCCGACGGCGATGAAGATCTGGCAGGCCCTGGTGATGGCGACGGCCTCGCCGAGGACGACCGGGTCGAGGCGCTCGCCGAACATCACGGTCGCCGACTTCAGGATGCCGCCGCACTCCAGGCACGGCGGGTCGTCCTCGCCGGCCTCGACCCGGGCGAGGGCGTCCTCCATCGGGCCGCGTGCGTGGCACTTCGTGCAGACGACACTGCGTGCGGTCCCGTGCAGCTCCAGAACCTTGCGGTCGGGCATTCCGGCGAGCTGGTGCAGGCCGTCCACGTTCTGTGTGATCACCCGGACCGGCACGCCGGACTTCTCCAGTTCGGCCACGGCCTGGTGCGCGGCGTTGGGCTCGGCGTTCAGTGTCCGGTTGCCGCGTCGCATCTGCCAGGAGCGCCGCCGGATCTCCGGATCGCCCATGTAGTACTCGTACGTCACGAGCTTCTCGGCCTCGGGATCCCGCCGCCACAGCCCGTTGGGCCCTCGGTAGTCGGGAATCCCCGAGTCGGTGGAGATACCGGCGCCGCTGAGAAGCGCGACGAGGGGCTTGGTCATGGCACCGAGGGTAGGGCGGGCCGTTGCGTCGCGGCCAACGGATATCGGTGCCGTGCCCAGGTCAGCCGACGCGGTGGCCGTTCTCCAGTTCCGCCGTGCTCGTGCCCTCGGCGAGGACGTCGAGGGCGGTCAGGACGCGGTGGCCCAGGGCGCCCGGCAGATGGGCGATGATCTCCTCGCGCGCGACGAGGCGCCAGGACAGCAGCTCCTCCTCCTGGAGCCGGATCGCCTTGAGGTCGTCCTCGCCGAGGACCCCGCCGTCGTAGAGGTACGCCACGAGCGGCGGCCGTGGCGTCCCGTGCACCCAGTCCACCGCGAGCAGCCGGCCTGGCTCCACGTCGAGGCCGATCTCCTCCAGCGTCTCGCGTCGCGCACCCTGGCGCGGGGTCTCGCCGTCGTCCGACTCGATCGTGCCGCCCGGCAGCGCCCAGCCGTCGCGGTAGTTGGGCTCGACGAGCAGGATCCGCCCGGCGGTGTCGCGGAACAGGACGGCGGCCCCGGCGATGACGCGGGGCAGGCCCGCGATGTACGTGGCGAAGTCTGGAGTGGTCATTCTGGAAGGGTAGCCAGCCGCCACCGGTGCTTCCGCGGCTCACCGGGCTTCGGTCTCCGCCAGCCGTAGCGTCCGGTCCGCCAGTTCGCTGATGCGGATGCCGTCGAAACCGAAGACGGCGCTGCGGACCGTGTCCTCCAGCGGGTCCTTCCACTGTGCCGGGATGGCCTGCGCACCGCTGAGGACGCCCGCGACCGAGCCCGCGGTGGCGCCGTTGGAGTCGGTGTCCAGCCCGCCGCGGACGGTCAGTGCGATGGTCCGGGTGAAGTCGCCGTCGCCGTAGAGGAGTCCGGCGGTGAGGACCGCCGCGTTCGGGACGGTGTGGATCCAGCCGAGCCCGGCCGTCTCCGCGACCACCGTGTCGAGCGTCTCCTCCCAGCTCAGCCGGGTCTCGTGCAGGGAGATCACCCGGCGTACGGTCCGGGCCAGGCGGCTGCTCGCGGGGATCAGCGCCAGCGCTGTGTCCAGGGCCTGCCGGACCGTGGGCGCGGTGAACGCCGCCGCGATCAGCGCGGCCGCGAACATCGCACCGTAGACCCCGTTGCCGCTGTGCGACAGGACCGCGTCCCGGCGGGCCAGCGCGGCGGCCCGCCGGGGGGCACCCGGGCTGGTCCAGCCATGGATGTCGGCGCGGATCAGCGCGCCGATCCACTCCTGGTAGGGGTTGTCGTACGTGGCCGTGAGCGGTGGCCTGAGACCGTTCGCGAGATTGCGGTACGCGGCCCGCTCGGCGGTGAACGTCTGCAGATACGGCAGTCGCAGCAGCCACAGGTCGCCCACCTGCTCGGTGCTGAAGCCGAAGCCGTGCGTCTCCAGCAGGTCGAGGCCGAGGATCGCGTAGTCGACGTCGTCGTCGCGGCAACTGCCGTGGATGCGGCCGCGTACGCACTGACGCCACTCGGGGCGCAGCTCGCGGCGGTCGGTCTCGGTGGCGGGCTCGGGGAGGTAGTCGGTGAGCGGCAGGGCGGCGGCCTGCCGCAGATAGCGGCCGATGCGCTCGCGTGTCCACAAGTCGCCGCGCTCGACCGGCTTGCCGAGCATGTTGCCCGAGATCCGGCCCAGCCAGCCCCCGAGGATCCGGTCGGGGAGTTCGGTGCCCGCATGGCTCATGGCTCCGGTCTACCCGATTACGCGGCGTTTGTGCCGTGTTCGGGAGCCGGACGGGCGTGGCGGTGGCGGTGGGCCCCGGCTAGGGTCGCAGCGGCGCGGCTGCCTTGACATGCGCAAGGCCTGGAGAGCAAGGGGAGTGCAGGTGGCGGATGCTGCAGTGAACGACACCCGGCGGACACGGCAGGCCCGGCGGGTGCTCATCGCCGCGGACAAGTTCAAGGGGTCGCTGACGGCCGTGCAGGTCGCGGCACGGGTCACCGCGGGGCTGCGCAGAGTCGTGCCGGATCTCGACGTCGAGGCGCTGCCCGTGGCCGACGGCGGCGACGGGACCGTGGACGCGGCCGTGGCGGCCGGGTTCCAGCGGCGCGAGGTGCGGGTCGCGGGGCCGCTCGGCCAGGAGGTGACGGCGGCCTTCGCGCTGCGCGGCGACACCGCCGTCGTGGAGATGGCGGAGGCGAGCGGACTGCAGCGGCTGCCCGCCGGGGTCTTCGCACCGCTGACCGCGTCCACGTACGGCTCCGGGGAGCTGTTGCGGGCCGCGCTGGACGCCGGGGCGCGGACGATCGTGTTCGGGGTCGGCGGGAGCGCGACCACGGACGGGGGCGCGGGGATGCTGTCCGCGCTCGGGGCGCGGTTCCTGGACGAGGAGGGTGAGCCGCCGGCGCCGGGCGGCGGGGGACTGGCCCGGCTGGCCCGCGCCGACCTCTCGGGCCTCGATCCCCGGCTGTCCTCCGTGTACCTGGTGCTCGCCAGCGACGTCGACAACCCGCTGACCGGCCCGAAGGGGGCACCCGTGGTCTACGGCCCGCAGAAGGGGGCCTCACCGGACGACGTGGAGACCCTGGACGCGGCGCTGGCGCACTACGCCCAGGTGCTTCAGGGGGCGATCGGTCCCCGGGCGGTGGAGTACGCGGTGGCGCCGGGCGCGGGCGCCGCGGGCGGCCTCGGGTACGGTGCGCTGGTCCTCGGGGCGCGTTTCCGGCCCGGCATCGAGGTCATGCTGGACGTCCTGGGCTTCGCGCCGGCGCTGGCGCGGGCCTCGCTGGTGATCACGGGCGAGGGCTCGCTGGACGAGCAGACGCTGCACGGGAAGGCCCCGGCGGGGGTCGCCGCGGCGGCGCGCGCGGCCGGCAAGGAGGTCGTCGCGGTGTGCGGGCGGCTGGCCCTGCCGCCGGAGGCACTGGGGCGCGCCGGGATCCGCCGGGCGTATCCGCTGACGGAGACGGAGCCGGACCTCGCGACGTGCCTGTCGGACGCGGGGCCGATCCTGGAGCGGGTGGCGGAACGGATCGCCCGGGACTTCCTGGTCTGAACGTGCGCACCGGGGCGCCGCCCCGTACGCCGTCGCTGATACGTGAAGGGCCCCGAACCGGATGGTTCGGGGCCCTTCGAGGTCGTGCGGCCGTTACGGCAGCTGCGCGGTACGCGCCTCGCGGCGGTTGTCGCGGAAGTTGTTCACCCGGCGGGCCGTGGCGAACAGCGGGATCACCGCGCCCATGACCAGTTGCAGCGCGCAGCCCGTCTGGAGGAGCAGCTGGCCGCCCGGGGCGTCGAACGCCCAGGCCGCCAGGAGACCCATCGACAGGACGATCCAGGACAGCATCGCCCCCGCGAGACGGCCCCGCGGCTTCGGGTACTCCACCCGGCTCACCATCAGCCACGCGGTGCCGAGGATCGCCAGCAGGGTGGCGAAGAACGGCAGCTCCAGGAGGACGATCGAGACCACCGTCAGCGCGCCGAAGGGGGAGGGCATGCCCTGGAACATGCCGTCCTTCATCGTCACGCAGGAGAACCTCGCGAGTCTGAGCACCACCGCGAGCAGCACCACGATCGCTCCGACCGCGGCCACCCGCTGGTGCGCGTCGTCCGCCACCATGCCGTAGACCAGGACGAAGTACGCCGGGGCCAGACCGAAGCTGATCAGGTCCGAGAGGTTGTCCAGCTCGGCGCCCATGGGCGACGAGCGCAGCTTACGGGCGACCAGGCCGTCGAACAGGTCGAAGACCGCGGCGCAGAGCATCAGGATGACCGCCGTGGCGGCACTGTGCCGGGCCATGCCCGTCGACTCGTCGTTGCCCGTCAGGTGCGGGATCAGGATCCCGGTGGTGGTGAAGTACACCGCCATGAAGCCGCACGTCGCGTTGCCGAGCGTGAGGGTGTCCGCTATCGAGAGGCGGAGCGAGAGGGGCATCTCCTCCTCGTCGTCCACCTCGTCGGCCTCCGGCACCCAGCCGGCCTTGGTATCGGGATCAATCACGGTCAAGACGAGTCACCCCAGCCACGGTCTTCTGGCCGACCTCGACCGCGACCTCCACGCCCTCGGGCAGATAGAGGTCGACACGCGAGCCGAAGCGGATCAGACCGATACGGTCGCCCTGCTCCACCTTCGTGCCCTGCGGGATGTAGGGCACGATGCGACGGGCCACCGCGCCGGCGATCTGGATCATCTCGATGTCGCCGAGTTCGGTGTCGAAATGCCAGACTACGCGCTCGTTGTTCTCGCTCTCTTTGTTGAAAGCAGGAACAAAGCCACCGGGGATGTGTTCGACCGACGTGACCGTGCCGGAGAGCGGCGCACGGTTCACGTGGACGTTGAGCGGGCTCATGAAGATCGCGACGCGGGTGCGTCCGTCCTTCCACGGCATGATGCTCTGCACCACACCGTCGGCGGGCGAGATGACGCGGCCCTGGGCGATCTCGCGCTCCGGGTCGCGGAAGAACCACAGCATGCCGGCCGCGAGGGCCGTGGCGGGTACGGCCACGGCCTTGGCGGCGCCGGAGCGGCGCGCCCGGGCCAGGCTGAGGGCTGCGGTGGCAACGGTCGGGAGAAGCCACGGCGATGCTCCGCGCGCGAGGCGTACGCCGGCCAGGCTGTCGCGTGGTGCAGAGGTTTGGCTGTGGGGCATGGATGACCTTCGTAGCGGATGATGCCGCGCTTCGACGGGGGACGGCGGCTTTCCGGCGATCGTACCGGGCGCGGACCGCAACTCGGCAAGCCAGGAAGCTGAGTCGGCGGCCGAACTGTGTTGACGGGGTGTGATCTTCTTCGCGAAGAAAACACCCCGTAAACGGACAACTAGCCCTGGAGTCGATACTCTTCGAGCAAGCGGCGGCCGATGATCATTTTCTGGATTTCGGCGGTACCTTCACCGATCAGCAGCATCGGAGCCTCACGATACAGGCGCTCGATCTCGTACTCCTTGGAGAAGCCGTAGCCGCCGTGGATCCGGAATGCATCTTCTACGACTTCCTTGCAGTATTCGGACGCGAGGTACTTCGCCATGCCCGCTTCGAGGTCGTTTCGCTGGCCGGAGTCCTTTTTGCGTGCCGCGTTCACCATCATGGCGTGTGCGGCCTCGACCTTGGTGGCCATTTCCGCCAGCTTGAACTGAATCGCCTGGTGCTGGGCGATCGGCTTGCCGAAGGTGTGCCGCTGCTGCGCGTACGACACGCCCAGCTCGAAGGCACGCTGAGCGACACCGCAGCCACGGGCCGCGACATTCACCCGGCCGACCTCGACTCCGTCCATCATTTGGTAAAACCCTCGGCCGGTGACCCCGCCGAGCACCCGATCGGCCGGAATGCGCAGACCGTCCATGATGAGTTCCGTGGTGTCGACACCCTTGTAACCCATCTTGTCGATCTTCCCGGGGATGGTGAGGCCCGGGCGGACCTCGCCGAAGCCGGGCTCCTTCTCCACCAGGAAGGTCGTCATCGACTTGTGCGGCGCGGTGCCCTCGGGGTGGCCTTCGTCACTCCGGACGAGCACCGCGACGAGCGAGGACGTGCCGCCGTTCGTCAGCCACATCTTCTGGCCGGTCAGCACGTACTCGTCGCCGTCCTTGACCGCCTTGGACGTGATCGCCGACACGTCCGAGCCGAGCGCGGGCTCGGACATCGAGAAGGCGCCACGGATCTCGCCGAGGGCCATCTTCGGCAGGAAGTGGTCCTTCTGCTCCTGCGTGCCGTGCTGCTTGAGCATGTACGCCACGATGAAGTGCGTGTTGATGATGCCGGAGACCGACATCCAGCCGCGGGCGATCTCCTCCACGCACAGCGCGTACGTCAGGAGCGACTCGCCCAGGCCCCCGTACTCCTCCGGGATCATCAGACCGAACAGGCCGAGTTCCTTCAGGCCGTCGACGATCTGCTGCGGGTACTCGTCGCGGTGCTCCAGCTCGGTCGCGACCGGGATGATCTCCTTGTCCACGAAGTCGCGGACGGTGGAGAGAATCTCCTGCTGGACGTCGGTCAGACCGGCGGTCTGGGCGAGACGGGCCATGGCTACTTCTCCTGCTGCTTCAGCTCGGGGCGGCCCGGCTGCTCGCCGCCGCGCTCCTTGATGTACGTCTCGGTGGGGACCATCACCTTGCGGCGGAACACGCACACTAGCGTGCCGTCCTGCTTGTAGCCCTTGGTCTCGACATGCACGATGCCGCGGTCGTTCTTCGACTTCGACGGCCACTTGTCGAGCACGGTCGTCTCGCCGTAGATCGTGTCGCCGTGGAAGGTCGGCGCCACGTGCTTGAGCGACTCGATCTCGAGGTTGGCGATCGCCTTGCCGGACACATCCGGCACGGACATGCCGAGCAGCAGCGAGTAGATGTAGTTGCCCACGACGA
This sequence comes from Streptomyces sp. NPDC002573, assembly GCF_042889625.1. NCBI lineage: Bacteria > Bacillati > Actinomycetota > Actinomycetes > Kitasatosporales > Streptomycetaceae > Streptomyces > Streptomyces sp. NPDC002573. The sequence goes on from NZ_JBIARC010000017.1 coordinate 26,300, forward strand.
CGTTCTTCCCGAAGTCCGTCGTCTTCTCCGCATAGTTCGTGTCCATGTGGAGCGGGTGGTGGTTCATGGTGAGGAGGCAGAACAGGTGGTCGTCGTACTCCGTGACCGTCTTGCCGGGCCAGTGCTTGTACGTGGCCCCGACCTCGAACTCCTCGTAGGTGCGTCCGAACTGCATCGCGCTCAGGCCTCCGGGATCTCGAACGTGCTGGTGCGCTGCATGCCGGCGGCGCGGCCCTTGCCGGAGATGACGAGGGCCATCTTGCGGCTGGCCTCGTCGATCATCTCGTCGCCGAGCATCGCGGAGCCCTTCTTGCCGCCCGCCTCGGACGTGTAGTAGTCGTACGCGTCCAGGATCAGCTCGGCGTGGTCGTAGTCCTCCTGGGACGGCGAGAAGATCTCGTTGGACGCCTCGACCTGGCCCGGGTGCAGCACCCACTTGCCGTCGAAGCCGAGCGCGGCGGCGCGCTGCGCGACCTCGCGGTAGCCGTCGACGTTGCGGATCTGGAGGTAGGGGCCGTCGATCGCCTGGAGGTTGTTGGCGCGGGCCGCCATCAGGATCTTCATCAGGATGTAGTGGTAGGCGTCCGCCGGGTAGCCGGGCGGCTGCTCGCCCACGACCAGCGACTTCATGTTGATGGACGCCATGAAGTCGGCAGGGCCGAAGATGATCGTCTCGACGCGCGGGGAGGCCTGCGCGATCGCGTTGACGTTGTTGAGGCCCTGCGCGTTCTCGATCTGCGCCTCGATGCCGATCTTGCCGACCTCGAAGCCCATCGTCTTCTCGATCTGGGTCAGCAGGAGGTCCAGGGCGACGACCTGCTCGGCGTTCTGCACCTTCGGCAGCATGATGCAGTCGAGGTTCGGGCCCGCGCCCTCGACCACCGTCACGACGTCGCGGTACGTCCACTCGGTCGTCCAGTCGTTGACGCGCACCACTCGCGTCTTGCCCGTCCAGTCGCCCTCATTGAGGAACTTGACGATGGTGTGCCGCGCCTCGGGCTTGGCCAGTGGCGCGCACGCGTCCTCCAGGTCCAGGAAGACCTGGTCGGCGGGGAGGCCCTGCGCCTTCTCCAGGAAGCGGGGGTTGCTTCCGGGGACCGCGAGGCAGGAGCGCCGCGGACGCAGACGGTTGACGGGCGTGGTCATGCGGGGACCTCCAGGGGGTCGAGCTTGTTCGCTTTCCGGATCTCGTCGACGATACGGCCGATGATCCCGGTGATGTCGAAGTCCTTCGGGGTGAACACCGCTGCCACTCCAGCGGCTCTGAGCTGCTCGGCGTCGGCGTTGGGGATGATCCCGCCGGCGATGACGGGTATGTCGGCCGCACCGGCATCCCGGAGCCGGTCGAGCACGTCGGGCACCAGCTGCGCGTGCGAGCCGGAGAGGATCGACAGGCCCACCGCGTGCACGTCCTCCGCGAGGGCCGCGTCCACGATCTGTTCCGGCGTCAGCCGGATGCCCTGGTAGACCACCTCGAACCCGGCGTCACGGGCCCGCACGGCGATCTGCTCGGCGCCGTTGGAGTGCCCGTCCAGGCCCGGCTTGCCGACCAGGAAGCGGAGCTTGCCGACTCCGAGGTCCTGGGCCGTCAGGTCCACCTTGCGGCGCACCTTGGCCATCGCCGTGCCCTCCTCGGCGGTCACCGCGACCGGCGCGGAGGACACGCCCGTGGGGGCGCGGAACTCGCCGAACACCTCGCGCAGGGCCCCGGCCCACTCGCCGGTCGTGACGCCGGCGCGGGCGCACTCCAGGGTGGCGTCCATGAGGTTCTCGGTGCCCTTGGCCGCCTCCTTCAGCCGCTCCAGCGCCTTGCAGGGGCGCGGGTGGTTGAACGGCGGCTGGTAGCGGGTGTCCCGCCACGCCTGCAGCGAGGCGATGACGCGGGCCTCGACCGCCGGGTCGACCGTCTGGATCGCGGTGTCCAGATCGGCCGTGAGCGGGTTCGGCTCGGTCGTCTCGAAGATGTTGACGCCGATGATCTTCTCATCGCCGGACTCGATCCGGGCCCGGCGCTCGGCGTGCGACGCCACGAGCTGCGACTTGAGGTAGCCCGACTCGACTGCGGCCATGGCGCCGCCCATCTCCTGGATCCGGTCGATCTCGGCGAGCGACTCCTCGACCAGCCCGCTCACCTTGGTCTCGATGACCGTGGAGCCCTCGAAGATGTCGTCGTACTCCAGCAGATCGCTCTCGTGCGCGAGCACCTGCTGGATGCGCAGCGACCACTGCTGGTCCCAGGGCCGGGGCAGGCCCAGCGCCTCGTTCCAGGCGGGGAGCTGCACGGCGCGGGCGCGGGCGTCCTTGGAGAGGGTCACGGCCAGCATCTCCAGCACGATCCGCTGGACGTTGTTCTCCGGCTGCGCCTCGGTCAGCCCCAGGGAGTTGACCTGGACGCCGTAGCGGAAGCGACGGTGCTTGGGGTTCTCGATGCCGTACCGCTCACGCGTGATCTTGTCCCAGATCCGGCCGAACGCCCGCATCTTGCACATCTCCTCGACGAAGCGGACGCCCGCGTTCACGAAGAAGGAGATACGGCCGACGACATCGCCCATGCGCTCCTGCGGCACCTGGCCGCCGTCGCGCACCGCGTCGAGTACGGCGATCGCCGTGGACATCGCGTACGCGATCTCCTGAACCGGCGTGGCGCCCGCCTCCTGCAGGTGGTAGCTGCAGATGTTGATCGGGTTCCACTTGGGGATGTGGGAGACCGTGTACGCGATCATGTCCGTCGTCAGCCGGAGCGAGGGCCCCGGCGGGAAGACGTGCGTACCGCGCGAGAGGTACTCCTTGACGATGTCGTTCTGGGTCGTGCCCTGGAGCTGGGTGATGTCCGCGCCCTGCTCCTCCGCGACGACCTGGTAGAGCGCCAGCAGCCACATGGCCGTGGCGTTGATGGTCATCGAGGTGTTCATCTGCTCCAGGGGTATGTCCTGGAACAGCCGTCGCATGTCACCGAGGTGCGCGACCGGGACCCCGACCCGGCCGACCTCGCCGCGGGCGAGGACGTGGTCGGAGTCGTAGCCGGTCTGCGTCGGCAGGTCGAACGCGACCGACAGGCCGGTCTGGCCCTTGGCGAGGTTGCGCCGGTACAGCTCGTTGGACGCCTCGGCCGTGGAGTGACCGGCGTACGTGCGCATGAGCCACGGCCGGTCCTTCTGCCTCCGGGACTCGGAGGACTGACGCTCTGTCATCTGTTGCCTCCGCTGCCCTCAGATGTTCCGGAAGCGGTTGATCGCGTCGACGTGCTGCGCGCGCATCTCCGGGTTGCGCACGCCGAGCCCCTCCTCCGGGGCGAGGCACAGGACGCCGACCTTGCCCTGGTGGAGGTTGCGGTGCACGTCGTAGGCGGCCTGGCCGGTCTCCTCCAGGGAGTACACCTTCGACAGCGTCGGGTGGATCCTGCCCTTGGCGATGAGGCGGTTGGCCTCCCAGGCCTCGCGGTAGTTGGCGAAGTGGGAGCCGATGATGCGCTTCAGGGACATCCACAGGTAGCGGTTGTCGTACTCGTGGTTGTAGCCCGAGGTGGAGGCGCAGGTGACGATGGTGCCGCCCTTGCGGGTCACGTAGACCGAGGCGCCGAAGGTCTCGCGGCCGGGGTGCTCGAAGACGATGTCGACGTCCTCACCGCCGGTCAGCTCGCGGATGCGCTTGCCGAAGCGCTTCCACTCCTTGGGGTCCTGGTTGTGCTCGTCCTTCCAGAACTTGTAGTCCTCGGCGGTGCGGTCGATGATCGCCTCGGCGCCCATCGAGCGGCAGATCTCCGCCTTGGCCGGCGAGGAGACGACACAGATGGGGTTGGCGCCGCCCGCGAGCGCGAACTGGGTCGCGTACGAGCCGAGGCCGCCGCTCGCGCCCCAGATCAGCACGTTGTCGCCCTGCTTCATCTGGGCGCCGTTGCGGGAGACCAGCTGGCGGTAGGCGGTGGAGTTGACCAGACCGGGCGCCGCGGCCTCCTCCCAGCTGAGGTGGCCGGGCTTCGGCATCAGCTGGTTGGACTTGACGAGCGCGATCTCGGCGAGGCCGCCGAAGTTGGTCTCGAAGCCCCAGATCCGCTGCTCGGGGTCGAGCATCGTGTCGTTGTGGCCGTCGGAGGACTCCAGTTCGACCGAGAGGCAGTGCGCGACGACCTCGTCGCCCGGCTTCCAGGAGTTGACGCCCGGGCCGGTGCGCAGGACCACGCCCGCGAGGTCGGAGCCGATGATGTGGTACGGCAGGTCGTGGCGCTTGGTGAGCTCGCTCAGGCGGCCGTAGCGCTCCAGGAAGCCGAACGTCGACAGCGGCTCGAAGATCGAGGTCCACACCGAGTTGTAGTTGACCGAGGAGGCCATCACGGCCACGAGGGCCTCGCCCGGGCCCAGCTCGGGCAGCGGGACCTCGTCGACGTGCAGAGACTTACGGGGGTCCTTGTCACGGGTGGTGAGCCCGGCGAACATCTCCGTCTCGTCCTTGTGCACGGTGACCGCGCGGTACGACTCGGGGAGGGGAAGAGCGGCGTAGTCGGCGGACGTGGCCGTCCCCGACTGGATCGCGTCCAGGATGTCCTTCACGGTGTTGCCTCCGGCGAAAGAGCGTCTTGAGGGGAGACGCTGAGGGTTACGTCGGTGTGCTGCTGCTGCTGAAGAGAGAGGTGCCGTCGGTTCGGCCTGGTGGTGCTGTGGCAGCGCTTTGTGGCGCGAGAGGGTGCCTGTGACGCAGGCGTCCGGGCGCGCTCGCCTGGGAGGCTTGCGGGGACAGCCGGCGTACGAAAGGTCTCTGCACGCCGGCCGCCCGGACAACACCAACGTATGGCACGGCGTGTCACCCCGCAAGGCACTGCGTGCCAGATATCTGTCTCAGATGAAATCTTTACGTAACAAATGAGCGATGATCGATCAAAGTTACTGACGAGTATGGGCAGGGTGGGCAAAAGGAACGGACCGGTGGCGGCATCAGGTGCCGCCACCGGTCCGTGGTGGGTCCGGAAGGCCTGTCGGGGGCTGGGATACGGCTAGGAACGCTCCTTGAGGGCCTGCTCGATGGTCCGCATGACCTCGTCGAGCGGCGCGTCGGTCCTGGCCACCGCCACCAGTACCTCGCCCTGCGCGGTCACGGCGGCCGGAGCGGTCCGGGGGGCGGACCCGCGGCCGGCCCCGATCCCGGTGCCGAACGTCCTGCGCACGATCGCGAAGGCATGGTCGAGCTGGGTCTCGACGTCCCCCTGGCCGCCGGCCCGCAGCCAGCGCCGCAGGACATGGTTGTGGGCGGTGACGACCGCCGACGCGGCGACCTCCGCCAGCAGTGGATCGTCGTTCGCGTCGTCGTCGTGCGCGTGCTCGTCGAAGTGGCCCAGCAGATAGCGGGTGAACAGTCGCTCGTAGCGGGCCACCGAGGCGATCTCCGCCTCCCGCAGGGTCGGCACCTCGCGGGTCAGCTTGTAGCGCTGCACGGAGATCTCCGGCCGTGCCGCGTACATCTTCATGACTTCCTTGATGCCGCGGCACACGGTGTCCAGCGGGTGCTCGTGCGCGGGCGCAGCGTTGAGCACCGCCTCGGCACGGACCAGGGTGTCGTCGTGGTCGGGGAAGATGGCCTCTTCCTTGGAGCGGAAGTGGCGGAAGAACGTGCGCCGGGCGACCCCGGCTGCCGCCGCGATCTCGTCGACGGTGGTCGCTTCGTACCCTTTGGTGGCGAACAGCTCCATAGCCGCGGCCGCCAGTTCTCGGCGCATCTTGAGCCGCTGGGCGGCGGCGCGGCTGCCTGCGGCACTCTCCGGCGCGTCGGGCGTAGCTGGTGTACGTGAGGACTTGGCGGGCTGGGACATGACCCGAACGTACTGCATGTGCGCAGGATGGCGCGCATGTCCCGGGTTCCCCCCGCCCTGCGCGGGCGGGGGGTCACCTTGGGGATCGAGCAGTCCGCCCCAGTCAGCACCGCCTCGGAACCGGTCGCCGGGCCGGTCAGCGCTTGGCATATTCGCGGAAGCCGCGGCCGGTCTTGCGGCCGAGGCAGCCCGCGGCCACCAGGTGTTCCAGCAGCGGCGCGGGCGCGAGGCCCGGGTCGCGGAACTCGCGGTGCAGGACCTTCTCGATGGCGAGCGAGACGTCCAGACCGACCACGTCGAGCAGTTCGAACGGTCCCATCGGGTAGCCGCCGCCCAGCTTCATCGCCGCGTCGATGTCGTCGAGGGACGCGTAGTGCTCCTGCACCATCTTCACCGCGTTGTTGAGGTACGGGAACAGCAGCGCGTTCACGATGAATCCGGCGCGGTCGCCGCACTCCACCGGGTGCTTCCTGATCGACGCGCACAGCTCGCGGACCGTCGCGTGCACATCGTCCGCGGTCAGCACCGTACGGACCACCTCGACCAGCTTCATGGCCGGCGCGGGGTTGAAGAAGTGCATGCCGATCACGTCCTGCGGACGCGAGGTGGCGCGGGCGCAGGCGACGACGGGCAGCGAGGACGTGGTGGTCGCGAGGATCGCGCCGGGCTTGCAGACCTTGTCGAACGTGGCGAACAACTGCTGCTTGATCTCCAGGTCCTCGGCGACGGCCTCCAGGGCCAGGTCGACGTCGGCGAAGTCGTCGTAGCTGCCCGTCGGCCGGATCCGGTCGAGCGTCTGCGCGGCCGCCTCGGCCGTCATCCGGCCCTTGTCGACCGAGCGCGCCAGCGACTTGCCGATCCGGGCCTTCGCGGCCTGCGCCTTCTCCTCGGTGCGGGCGGCGATGACCACCTCGTGACCGGCCTTGGCGAAGACCTCGGCGATCCCGGACGCCATGGTGCCGGAGCCGGCGACACCGACCGAGCGGACCTGGCGGCCCGGGGTCTGGGCGGCGTCCGTGAGGGGCGTCAGCGCGTCCCGCACGACGGTCGGGCTGCCGGGCGCCTCGTAGGTGTAGAAGCCGCGTCCCGACTTGCGGCCGGTCAGACCCGCCTCGCTGAGCTGCTTGAGGATCGGCGCGGGCGCGTGCAGCCGGTCGTGGGAGGCCGCGTACATGGCCTCCAGCACGGTGCGCGCGGTGTCGACGCCGATCAGGTCGAGCAGGGCGAGCGGGCCCATGGGCAGGCCGCAGCCCAGTCGCATCGCGGCGTCGATGTCCTCGCGGGAGGCGTACCTCGCCTCGTACATCGCGGCGGCCTGGTTGAGGTAGCCGAACAGCAGTCCGTCGGCGACGAATCCGGGCCGGTCGCCGACCGCGACGGGCTCCTTGCCCAGGTCGAGGGCGAGGTTGGTGACCGCGGTGACGGCGCCGGGCGCGGTCAGCACGGAGGAGACGACCTCGACCAGCTTCATGGCCGGCGCCGGGTTGAAGAAGTGCAGTCCGAGGACCCGCTCGGGGTGGGCCGAGTCGGCCGCGAGCCGGGTGACGGAGAGGGCGTTGGTGCCGGTGGCGAGGATGGCGTCCGGGCGCACGATGCCGTCGAGGGCGCTGAGGACCTGCTGCTTGATCTCGTACGACTCCGGGACCACCTCGATGACCAGGTCGGCCTCCGCGGCCGCCCGCAGGTCGGTGAAGGTGCGGAAGCGGGCGAGGGCGTCCTCGCGCTCCTGCTCGGTCAGGCGGCCCCGGCTCACGGCGCGGGCGGTGGCGGCGTCCAGCGCGGTGACGGCCTTGGTGGCCGCGGCCTCGCTGATGTCGATGCCGACGACCTCGCGGCCGGCCCGGGCCAGCACCTCGGCGATGCCGGTGCCCATCGTGCCGAGACCGATCACGGCAATGGTCTTGAGCGGGGACAGAGGGGTGTCGGACAGGGGAGTGGCCATCGCGGGACTCCAGGAATGAGGTGACGACTGAGGGACGCGGCTGGATACGCCGAGAGGCGCACACAGTGCGGAGAACGCGGGTGTCTGCCGGGCTGACGAGCGCACACGCCCGGTGAGTCCACGGACGTGCACACGTCCGGGAGCGGTGATCCGACCGGCCCTGTCCCGGAGCCGGGTCGTGCTGAGGTACGCGATGTACCGAACCGACCGCCCTCCCCTGCCTGACGGCGTGGGAGGTGCTTCCTGCGACGGCTGCGTCACCAAACCACCACAGGCCGCGAGTGGGTAACTCGCTCGATTGAGCTTAACCCGTGGGTAACGAGCGCGCCACCCCTCGACTTTGTGATGTAGGTCCCGAGGTTCGGTCGGCGCCCCTACTCTCGGGTCCATGGACGAAGCGTTGCGATCGCTCACGGAGCGTTTACAGGCGGAGGCCGGCTCCTCGCCCGGGTACGGACGGCTCGTCGCCACGGACGGGCTCGACGAGCTGGCCGCGGTGCTGACCGAGCCCGGACAGCCGCTGTGGGCCCGGGAGCTGGCGGCCTTCCGGCTGGGTGTCGCGGGGGACCGCAGGGCTTTCGAGACGCTGGTTCTTCTGCTCAACCACCGTGATCCCCAGCGCTGTGCGTCGGCCGCCCACGCTCTCGCCCGGCTCGGCGATCCGCGCACCGCCCGCGCGGCGGCCGCCCTCGCCACCAACGAACTCCGCGTCGCCTACGCCCTCCACCCCGTACGCCTGCTCGTCGCACTGCGCGCCCCCGAGTCCGTGCCCGCGCTGATCACCACCCTCCAGCGCAGACTGCGACCGCACGATCCGTACCGGAAGGTGGCGCTGGCGTGTGTGGAGGGGCTCGGCGAACTGGGCGACGCCCGCGCCAGACCCGTGCTGAACGAGGCGCTCGCCCATCCGGCGCTCGCCCAGGCCGCAGTGCACGCGCTCGCCCGCATCCCCGCGCAGCGCTGAGCCTCAACTCCGGAGCGGCAGCGCGGCCGTGTACCGGACCTCGTGCACGGCCACCCCGTGCACCTCGAACGACTCCTCGGCAGCGTCGGCCCGGAATCCGGCCCGCTCGTAGAAGTGCCGTGCGGGGGCGTTGTCCTTGAGCACCCACAGATGCATCCGGGGGTGCCCGGCCGCCGTGCATCTGTCGGCCGCCTTCGTGAGCAGGGCCCGTCCGATGCCGCGGCCGAGCAGGCCGGGGGCCACATAGAGCGCGTACAACTCGGCGTCTCCGGTGCGGACCTCGCCCTCCCGGTACGGTCCGTGTGCGGCCCATCCGACCGTCTCGCCGCCCCGCTCGGCCACCAGGTCCACCGCCCGGCCGTCCCCCCGCGCGAGACGGGCGCGGCGCTCTTCGGCGTCGGCGTCCACGTCGAGTGCGTCCAGATACGACTGGGGGACCAGCCCCCGGTAGGCGCTCCGCCAGCCGTCGACACGGATCTCGCTCACGTGTCGGCAGTCGGCGAACGTCATGTCGCGGATGCGTAGCCTGCTGCCCACGACGGCACCGTAGACGGGCACGGCCGTGCCGGGCCACGGGATATCCCGGCAGGGGCACGGCTGCCCCGGCAGAGCCACGGGCTATTCGGGCAGCACCGCGAACGCCTCGATCTCCATCAGGAACTCGGGGCCCACCAGCGCCGCCACCTGCACCGCGGAGGAGGCGGGCAGACGGTCCCCGGGTATGTGCGCGGCGCGGGCCGCGCGGATCGCCGGCAGATACGCCATGTCCGTGACGAAGTAGGTCAGTTTGGCCACGTCGTCGAACGTGGCCCCGGCGGCGGCCAGACAGCGGCGCAGATTCTCGAAGACCTGCCGGGCCTGTGCCGCCGGATCCCCCTCGCCGACGAGCTTTCCGTCCTCGTCCAGCGCGAGCTGGCCGGAGATCGCGACAAAGCGTCCGGTGCCCATGACGACATGCGTGTACGCGGCGGCGGGGGCGACCCCGTCGGGGGCGGGGATTCGGGTCAGCTCACTCATGGGTCCATGGTGGACCACGGGTCTGACAACGCCCCCGACGGGCGGCGGTCCGGTCAGCCGCGGTAGCCCAGCAGGCCGTGCAGCGTCGAACCGCGCTCGGAGGCACCGGTCGCCTTGGTGGTCTTCGGCTCGGGGTCGGGCAACTTCGGGCACACCGCGTCGATCCCGCCGTCGGCCGCGCGCGGCACGGTGCCGGCGGTGAGATACGTCGCGAGGTACTTGTCGAGGCAGGCGTTCCCGCTCAGCGAGATGCCGTGGTTGCCGCCGCCCTCCTCCACCACCAGGCTGGAGCCGCGCAACAGGTGATGCATCGTCACACCGCCGTGGTACGGGGTGGCGGCGTCGTTGGTCGCCTGGAACAGCAGCGTCGGCGGCAGCGCGTCGTTGGCCACGTTCACCGGCCGTAGCGCGGTCGTCGGCCAGAAGGCGCACGGTGCGTTGTACCAGGTGTTGTTCCAGGTCATGAACGGTGCCTTCTCGTACACCGCCCAGCTGTCCTTGCGCCACTGCGCCCAGTCGCGCGGCCAGTAGGTGTCACGGCACTGCACCGCGGCGTAGATGCTGTAGCCGTTGTCGCCCGAGGCGGTGACCGCGCCCAGGCTGTGGTAGGCGCCGACCAGCGGCCCGGAGTTCCCGTCGTTCACATAGGCCGCGAACGCGGTGGCCAGGCGCGGCCAGTAGCCGTTGTAGTAGCCGCCCGGCATATAGGTGTCCTCCAGCTCGGAGGCGCCCACCGTGTTCTGTGCGGGGCTCTTGGCCAGCGCCGCCCGCATCGCGTACCACTTGGCCTCGACCACGGCCGGGTCGGTGCCGAGCCGGTAGGTGGTGTCGTGCCGGGCGACCCAGGCCAGGAAGGCCAGATGACGGTCGTTGAACGCGTAGTCCTGCTGGATGTTGTCGTCGTACCACACGCCCGTGGGGTCGACGATGGAGTCGAGCACCAGGCGGCGCACCCGGTGCGGGAACAGCCTCGCGTAGACCGCGCCCAGGTAGGTGCCGTAGGAGTAGCCGAAGTAGCTCACCTTTTCGGCCCCGAGCGCCTGCCGGATCGTGTCCAGGTCCCGGGCGGCGCTGATCGTGTTGATGTAGGGCAGCACGCCCGTGTACTTCAGGGCGCAGTCCCGGGCGAAGCCCGTGGCCCGGTCGAGATTGGCCTGCTCCAGCGCGGGCGTGCCGGGCACCGAGTCGGGGCGCACCGGGTTGAAGTGGCCGGGACGGCAGTTCAGGGCCGGCTCGCTCTTGCCCACGCCCCGCGGGTCGAAGCCGATGACGTCGTACTGCGCCGCCACCGCCTTGGGCAGCGCGGACGCGACGAATCCGGCGAGCTTCAGACCGCTGCCGCCGGGCCCGCCCGGATTGACCAGCAGCGGCCCCAGAGATGTCTTCGCGGTGTGCGGGACGCGCGACAGCGCCACCGTGATCTGCCGTCCGCGCGGATTGGCGTAGTCGAGCGGCACCGTCACGGACCCGCACTGGAGCGTCGGATGCGAGGCGGTGGCGCAGTTCTTCCAGGAGAGTTCGGCCGCTTGCACGGTGTCCGCGGGGCGCGGCGGGGTCGCGTCGGCCGGGACCGCTGTGAGCATCCCGGCGACCATGACGGCGGCACCGCACAGCACGGCTGCGCCTTTTCTCATTTCAGTCCTCCCAGGACGGAGGGGGTGGACCACGGCTGTCAGGTCCTCGCCGCATGGTCCCGGAAAGGGCTGCCCGAAAGGGCGTGTTCTGATGGCACTTGACCCAATCGGGTAGCCGGAAGCCCTCGGATGCCCTGCGTCGCGGTCACAGGAGGGAAAGCTGGGTGGGCCCGGTGACGGCCGGCTCGGTCGGTGTGGGGCCGGTGACGGCAGGGGCGGAGGCGGCGGGCTCGGGCCGCCGGATCCGGCGCGGCATCCCCGGGGGCGTGGGTCCGATGCCGTACTCCCGTGCCAGTTCGTGCACCTGACGGGTGATCCGGCGCTGATACCACTTCGGGGCGTAGGCGCCCTCCGCGTACAGCCGCTCGTAACGGCGTACGAGCCAGGGGTGCCGCTGCTGGAGCCAGGCCATGAACCACTCGCGGGCACCCGGGCGCAGATGCAGCACCAGCGGGGTCACCGAGGTGGCTCCGGCAGCGGCGATCGCCCTTACGGTGGCGCGCAGTTGGGCCGGGTGGTCGCCGAGGAACGGGATCACCGGGGCCATCAGCACACCGCAGCCGATGCCGTGGTCGCTGAGGGTGCGCACCACGTCCAGACGGCGCTCCGGGGCCGGGGTGCCCGGTTCGACGGTGCGCCACAGCTCCTGGTCCACGAAGCCGACGGAGACGGAGATGCCGACGTCGGTGACCTCCGACGCCTGCTTGAGCAGGTCGAGGTCGCGCAGGATCAGGGTGCCCTTGGTGAGTATGGAGAACGGGTTCGCATGGTCGCGCAGGGCCGAGATGATGCCCGGCATCAGCCGGTAGCGGCCCTCGGCGCGCTGGTAGCAGTCGACGTTGGTGCCCATCGCGATGTGCTCGCCGCGCCAGCGGCGCGAGCCGAGATGAGTGCGCAGCAACTCCGGGGCGTTGACCTTCACCACGATCTGGGAGTCGAAGCCGAGTCCCGTGTCTAGGTCCAGATAGCTGTGCGTCTTGCGTGCGAAGCAGTACACGCACGCGTGCGTGCACCCTCGATAGGGGTTGACCGTCCACTCGAACGGCATACGTGAGGCGCCCGGCACCCGGTTCACGATCGAGCGGGCCCGGACCTCGTGGAAGGTGATACCGCGGAACTCCGGGGTGTCGAAGGTGCGAGTCGTCACCGTGTCCGCGTCGAACAGCGCGGCGTCACGGGGCGTGGCGGGGTTCTCGGCCAGATGGTCCCAGCGCATGGGCACCTCCTAGGTAGCACTGGCCACAGAATAGAACACGCGTTCCTATGATCGCGAGGCGGATTCGATTATAGGTTCGATTCTCTGGTCCGTCGGCTCTGACCTGCTGTTTTTGTCCGGGCACCCCGGACCGGGTGACCGTGCGATGGCTGGGTCGGCGCGTCCATCGTCCCCCGTGGCGCGATCTGCGGCATGGCGGAGGGATGGAGGGGGCGGGCGGAGTGGCCGAATCCGTGCACAGCGTGGCAGCGTCAACAGGTTCGCCGCACATGACCCACAGGGGTGACTTCAGTTCGCGTCACCTTGAAGGGGGCGGCGGGTGGTGCCGGTCCTGTCGTAGCTGACTATGCATCTCGCAAACGCGGCTTATCAGACAAAAATTATGATCATGCTGTAAATACGCTTACAAGGCGAATCGTTCCGCTGGGAGGGCATCTCCGTGCAGCGTTCCCAAGCGGAAGGAGTCGGCGGAATGGCCGACTGGAAGCAGATCAGCGGGGCGTTGGTGCGGATCTCGGCGGGATCCAGGACCAATGTGTGGGGTGTGAATTCGGCAGGCAACATCTACCGCTACACCGGCGACCTGCCGGGCTGACCCGCCCCCGCCTCACGGATCGGTGCGCCGCCCGAACGCTTCACGCGGCACGGCGGCGCACTGTCTCAGGAAGATCCCGGCGCCGCTCCGTCGTGTCAGTCCTCTCCGCTGCCGTACGGCCTGGTCAGGATTTCCAGGTTGTGTCCGTTCGGGTCGTCGAAGTACGCACCGCGGCCGCCGTCGTTGTGGTTGATCTCGCCGGGGTGGTGGTGGTGCGGGTCGGCCCAGTAGGTCAGGCCCGCCTGGCGGACACGGGTGAATATCGTGTCGAAGTCGTCCTCGGAGACGAGGAACGCATAGTGCTGCGGGGTGATCGACTCGTCCGTGTCCATGTAGTCCAGAGTCACCCCGTTCGGCATCTGCACCGGGACGAACGGACCGTACTCCGGTGCCACCTCCAGACCCAGCAGATCCGCGAGGAACCGTGCGGACGCCTGCTTGTCGTGCGCGGCGACGATCGTGTGGTTGAGTTCGACTGCCATCGGTCGGCCTCCATCCCCCTGTGTGGCAGAACCACTGTCCACGCTAGCAACCGCCCGGCCCGACGCCATCGGTCTCTGGTCCCGTTCCGCTCCGGCAGCGACCGAGGGCGTGGCCGATACCGGGGCCGACATACCCGGACGGAGGACCAAGGGCGCCTCTCGGCCTACCCGCCCCGCCCGGTCGCGGCCCATAGGATGGCCGTCCCCTGCCCGCCCCGGCGCGCGGCCCGCGTTCGTGGAGAGGTTCCTGACGTGCCCCACCGTTCCGCCCGCGCGGCGGTCCTCTCCGCCGGGTCCTGGGGCACCGCCGTCGCCAAGATCCTCGCCGACGCCGGCACCGACGTCGTCGTGCACGCCCGCCGGGCCGAGATCGCCGACGGCATCAACACCGAGCACCGCAACCCCGGTTACTTCCCGGAGGTCGAGCTGCCCTCCACTGTCACCGCGACGACCGACCCGGCCGCCGCCATGGCGGGCGCGGACATCCTCGTGCTGTCCATCCCCGCGCAGTCCCTGCGAGTCGGCCTCGGTGTGTGGACCCCGTACATCGAGCCTCACACCGTGATCGTGACGCTGATGAAAGGCATCGAGCGGGGTACGTGGCTGCGGGCGAGCCAGATCATCACCGAGGTCACCGGTGTAGGTGCGGAGCGGGTCGCGGTGCTCTCGGGCCCGAACCTGGCGCGCGAGATCATGGCCGGGCAGCCCGCTGCCGCCACCGTCGCATGCCCCGACGAGGACGCCGCCCGCCGTGTCCAGCAGGCCTGCCACACGTCGTACTTCCGGCCCTGCACCAGCACCGACGTCACCGGCTGCGAGCTGGGCGGCGCGGTGAAGAACGTCATCGCGCTCGCGGTCGGCGTCGCCTCGGGCATGGGACTGGGCGACAACGCGATCGCGATGCTGATCACCCGCGGGCTGGCGGAGACCACCCGGCTGGCTGTCGCCATGGGCGCCCGCCCGGGCACCCTCGCCGGACTGTCCGGCCTGGGAGACCTGGTCACCACCTGCTCCTCACCGCTCTCCCGCAACCGCACCTTCGGGGCCCACCTCGGCCGGGGGCTGAGCGTCGAGGAGGCCACGGCCGCCATCCTGCAGACCACCGAGGGCGTCACCTCCGCCGAGGGTCTCCTTGCCCTGGCCGACGCCCACGAAGTCGAGACGCCGATCACCGCAGTCGTCTGGGCCCTGCTGCACGAGAAGATCACCCTTGCCCAGGCCGCGGCCGCCCTGATGCAGCGGCCCCCCAGGCCGGAGCGCTGACCCCGCCGCCCGTCCGGGACCCCGTTGCAGCGGGACGGTATGGCTGTCCGGGCCACCGCTGGTTACTGTTGCCGCGGGCTCGGACACGGGAACGGAACGCTGGAATTTCGGGGCTGCCGGGGGGAGCCATGGATCCGTTGACGGCGGTGACCGCGGGCAAGGCTGCCGCGGGCAGACGGTTCGCCTTCTACGTCGCCGTGCAGCTGACCTCGGTCGTGGTGCCCGGCCTCGTCGCCGTGACCTGTCTGACGGTGCTCATACTGCACGCCCAGAATCCGGGAAGCATCGGCCGAACCCTCAAGGGCGCCGCGCAGACTCTTCACGGGCCGGCCGTGATCATGGTTGATGTCTCCTGGTTGGCCTCCGCGTATGTGGTGGGGTACGTCGGCCGGGAGCTGGCGTTCCGCCTGCTCGGCCTGGCGGAGCGACTGAGCCCGCGGCACCGGGCGACGCTCGGCGCCCTGCACGGTGAACTGGAAGTCGCCTACGGGCGTGCGGCCCTGCGCCGCTGCCTTCGGACCCACCCCCTGCTGAAGTACCTCCTGAGCCCGGCCGACGGCACCTCACCCCACTCCCGGATCCTGCGGCAGCCGGGCGGTGCGCTGCGCACCGGGAACGCCTACGAGGCCTTCAACTACGCCAAGTTATGGCTGCGTGAACACAACCCCGAGCTCGCGCCCGACGCGACCGAGGCGGAGATCAACATCCTCGTCTCGACACTGCTGCCGCTCGCCCTCGGCACCTGGTCCCTGATCGCCCTCACGCCACTGAGCATCGCGGCATCCGCGGTGGCCGTGGTCATCGCGGCAGCCGTGTCAGCCCTCACCTTCGTCCAGGTGCTGCGCCTGCGCCGGGTCGAGTGCTGGGAGGCGCTCCGCAACCTTCTGGAAGACCACGAGATGCGCCTCGCCGCCGCACGGCTGCCGGGATCGCCCTTCCCGGCCGAGCCCGGCGAGGACACTCAGGACAGCGGAGCGGCGTAGTGCCGCAAGTCGGGCAGGATGCTCTCGCAGGCCGGCCCGGACAGCGAACACAACGTCAGATGCATGTCCACGGACGCCTGATGGGCCGCCACGGCACGGTGGTTTCCGTCGAGCAGGACATAGCGTTCCTCGTCCACCCGGTATGCCGGGAGCGTGAGCCGCAGGGGACCGGGGCCTTCGGTGAAGGCTCGTGCCAAGGCGGTGACCGTGTCTCTTCGCCTCTCAGACCAGCTGAGGAGCGTCCGCTCCGCCGCCGCGACCCGCAGCGGTCGGCTGCCCGGAGCGTTCCAAGTGCTGTCGGTTCCCGCGGGGGCGACGTACCAGACCGTGAACAGGTCCGCCAGGCGCCGCTGGGCCTCGCCCTGGGTGAGGGACTCCACGCGGACAGGCGCAGAGAACGTGGCCAGACGTTCCCAGTCGAGCTTCGCTCTGATGTCCGGGCGGAATCGAGCGGCGAAGTCATTTAGTTCCATGTGCAGGCGTACCTCCCCTTGGTTCAGCTGGTTTTGCAACGAGCTTTCCCCAAGGAGGCGGTGAACAACGACCGTCCAGGTCTGGGCGACCTGGACGGTTCTCGAACGGTCTGGTCATCGGTCGGCTACGCCGCCGGGGTGTACGGAGTGACACCGTCGCCGCCGTACGCCGGGTGATCGCCCAGGTGCATGAGCGTGGCTACTTCTTCGACAAGGACACCGTGATGCGGGGCGTGTCGGGAATGGCCGCGCCGATCCCTTCGAGGACCGCGGACCCGTACATGGCCATCACCATCTCGGCGATCAACGACCGGCTTCCCCCTTCGCGTGTCGACGAGCTGGCCCCCTTGCTGCTGGAGGCGGCCCGGGAGATCACCGCGTTCATCGGGTGAGTGAGTGAGTGGGCGGGCGGGTGGCGGGTGGGTGGTGGATTCGATCAGGTGGGATTCGGTCGCGTGTTTGATTTCTGGGTGCATCGTCTCTGACCTGCGGTTCTTCCTCGGCGGCCGCCTAGAGGGGTGAGTGCGCTGGGGCGAGGTCGGCGCGTCCACCGTCGTCCCTGCCGGGATCTGCGTCATAACGGACGGGTGGAGACGTCGAAACCGTCGCAGCCCCGGTCCGCGGGCGTGCGCCCCCTCACCCTGGACGCCGCGGGCGTCACCCTGTCCTGTCTGCTCGCCGAGCCGCCGGACGGACAGCCGCGGGCCACCGTGGTCGCCGTGCACGGCGGCGGCATGACGGCCGGCTACTACGACGGACAGGCACACCCCGACCTGTCCCTGCTGACACTCGGCGCCCGGCTCGGCTTCACCGTGCTCGCCCTCGACCGGCCCGGCTACGGGCGGTCCGCCGAACAACTCCCCGCCGGGCAGACGCTGGCCGAGCAGGTCGAGGTGCTGGACGCGGTCATGGACGGGTTCGCGCAGCGGCACGCCACGGGCGCGGGGTACTTTCTGCTGGCCCACTCCTACGGCGGAAAACTCGCCCTCCTTACCGCCGCGCAGACCCACCGGCCGCTCGCCCTGGACGTGTCGGGCTGCGGCTACCGCTACGACATCGAACCGGCCGAGCTGCCCCGGGTCCTCAGCCGATCCTCCTGGGGGCGCAACTGGGGGCCGCTGCGGCTGTATCCGCCGGACACCTTCCGCTCGCTCGGCGCGCTGGTGGCACCCATGCCGGTGCGTGAGGCGGACGAAGTCGCCCGCTGGCCGGGCATCTTCGACGACATCGCGGCCCGCGTCCGGGCCCCGGTGCGCATGACCTTCGCCGAGCACGAGGCATGGTGGCTGCACGGGGAGCGGGACGTCGCGGAGATCACCGCCCGGCTGACCGAGGCCCCCGTGCTCCGGATCGAGCACCAGCCGGACGCTGGCCACAACATCAGCCTGGGCTGGGCGGCACGCTCGTACCATCTGCGTGCCCTGGGTTTCTTCGAGGAGCGTCTCGCGGCGCTCCGGGGCCAGCGACGCCGTCCGGGCTCGACCGACCGTCCGGTACCGACGGTCCCGTCCGCCACCGTGCCCGGGGTGTGATGGGATGGCGGACACCCCATCAGACGTACAGGAAGAGGATGGTCATGGCGCAGGTCGAGGCCACGACGGAGCGGATCATCGCGGCGGACGCGGAGACGGTGTTCGACACCCTCGCCGACTACAGCGGCGCCCGCGCGCGACTGCTGCCCGAGCAGTTCAGCGAGTACGAGGTGCGCGAGGGCGGCGACGGTGAGGGCACCCTGGTGCACTGGAAGCTCCAGGCCACCAGCAAGCGAGTCCGTGACTGCCTGCTCGAGGTCAGCGAGCCGACCGACGGGGAACTGGTCGAGAAGGACCGCAACTCCTCCATGGTGACCACCTGGAGGGTCACCCCGGCCGGCGAGGGCAGGTCCCGGGTCGTCGTGACCACCACCTGGAAGGGCGCCGGCGGCATCGGCGGCTTCTTCGAGAAGACCTTCGCACCCAAGGGCCTCGCCCGGATCTACGACGCGGAACTCGCGAAGCTCGCCGCCGAGGTGGAGAAGTGACCCAGGCGGCAGCCTGACGCGGGGCGGCCCCGTGATGCCGGTGGCGCGTGACGCCCGTGACGCCGGTGGCCCCGCGACCCCGGCGTGAAGCAGCGTCGTACGCGACCGGCGTAAGCCGTCTGCTTCGTCGTGACCCCTTGTGCGCTCCGGGGCGCCAAACCCCGATTCCAAGCCCCCGGAGCGCACTCCGTCAGTCGTCCGGCTGAATCTCACGCTCACCGTTTCGAGTGGTTTCCCGCATGGGGTCGTTGTACGCCGTAGGGCTCCGACCGGCGGATACCCCCGGACCGCTCCGTTCCGCGGCAACTCGCCGCGCTTGAACCAGTTGTCGCGCAATGCGAGAAATGGGCGGCGCAGCGGCGACGAGGGGAGCGGATACGTGGGCGGGACGACGGTGATGGACGTGGACAGCGAGCGGGCCCTGCCGCCCGAGCTCCTGGACGCGCTTCAGGAACCCGCCGCTGCGGAACGCCCCATGGGGCTCGGACCCCGCCGGGTGCGCCTCGTCTTCGTCGGGCTCATGCTCGCGCTGCTGCTCGCGGCCCTCGACCAGATGATCGTGGCCACCGCGCTCCCGAAGATCGTCGGCGAACTGCACGGCCTGGACCGGATGTCCTGGGCCATCACGGCCTATCTGCTGACCTCCACCGTGGGACTGCCGGTCTACGGCAAGGGCGGGGACCTGTTCGGCCGCAAGGGCGTGTTCCAGTTCGCGATCGCCGTGTTCGTCCTCGGATCCGCGCTCGCGGGCCGGGCCGGGACCATGGACCAGCTGATCGCCTTCCGCGCCGTGCAGGGTGTCGGGGCCGGCGGGCTGATGATCGGTGTGCAGGCGATCATCGCCGATATCGTCCCGCCCCGGGAACGCGGCCGGTTCATGGGCCTGATCGGCGCCGTCTTCGGCCTCGCCTCTGTCGCCGGACCGCTGCTGGGCGGCTACTTCACCGACCATCTCTCCTGGCGCTGGTGCTTCTACATCAACGTGCCCTTCGGCCTGGTCACCCTGGCCGTGGTCACCGTGGTGCTGAAACTGCCGAAGCCCGCTGCGAAGGGCCGCCGGCTCGACGTGCCCGGCACCCTGCTGCTGGCCGCCGCCTCCACCTGCCTGGTGCTGCTGACCAGTTGGGGCGGCACCGAGTACGCGTGGGGTTCGCACGTCATCCTGGGACTCGGTGCGGGAGCGGTCGTCGCGATCGCCCTCTTCCTGGTCGCAGAGCGCTTCGCCGGCGAACCCCTCATCCCGCTGCGGCTCTTCCGCGACTCCATCTTCAGCATCAGCGCCCTGGTGGGCCTGGTGGTCGGGGTGGCGCTGTTCGGCGCCGCCAGCTATCTGCCCACCTTCCTGCAGATGGTCGACGGGGCGAGCGCCACGGAGTCCGGGCTGCTGATGCTGCCGATGATGGCCGGGATCGTCGGCGCCTCCGTCATCGGCGGGCAACTCGTCAGCCACACCGGCCGGTACAAGGTGTTTCCGGTGCTCGGCACCGCCGTGGCGGCCGTCGGCATGTGGCTGCTGTCCCGGCTCGACGTGGACACGCCCCGGCTGCAGTACAGCGTCTGGATGGCGGTCCTCGGGGCGGGCATCGGCATGGTGATGCCGGTGCTGGTGCTCGCCGTGCAGAACTCGGTGCGCCCCGCCGACCTCGGCACCGCGACCAGCGCCAACAACTACTTCCGGCAGATCGGCGGAAGCGTGGGGGCGGCCGTCTTCGGCACCCTGTTCGCGAACCGTCTCACCGACGCGCTGGAAAAACGCCTGCCGCCGAACCTCGGCACCCGTCTGCCCGACCCCGAGTCCATCACCCCGCAGCTCGTCCACGCGCTGCCGCCCGCACTGCGGGACACGTACATCGAGGCCTACGCCGACGCGATGCCGAGGGTCTTCCTCTATTTCGTGCCGGTGCTCGTCCTCGGCCTGCTCATCGCCTTCTTCCTCAAGGAGAAACCGCTGGTGTCCCACAACGCCCCCGTCGACTCCCCGCCCGCCACCCAGGTCCCGTCGGCCCGTACGCCGTACGCCGCGGGAGTGCCCGTCTGCGGCACGGTCCAGCACCCCGACGGCACCGTCGTGCCGCGTGCGGCGCTCACCCTCATCGATGTCGCGGGACAGCAGATCGGGCGCGGTGCGAGCGGCGAGGACGGGCGGTACGCGCTGTCCACGCCGGGATCCGGGTCCTACGTCCTGATCGCCGCGGCCGGCGGCCACCAGCCGCAGGCGGTCTCGGTGACCGTGGGCGAGCGCCCGGTGGAACTGGACGTCGTGCTCGGCGGCGCGGGACGGCTGGCGGGCTGTGTGCTGACGGCCGACGGCACGCCGGTGCGCGACGCCAACGTCACGCTCACCAATGTCCACGGCGAGGTGGTCGCGAGCACCCGCAGCGGGCGTGAAGGCGGCTATGTCATCACGGAGCTGGTGGCGGGCGAGTACACCCTGGCCGCCAGTGCGCCCGCGTTCCGCCCGGCCGCGCTGCCCGTCTCCGTGCAGGCCTCGCGGGAGACCCGGCAGGACGTCGAACTCGCGGGCGGCGCGGTGCTGCGCGGCACCGTGCGCGCGGGCGGCGGGCGGCCGGTCGAGGACGCCCGGGTCACACTTCTCGACGCGGCGGGCAATGTCGTCGACACCCTGACGACGGGGACCGACGGAACGTTCCGGTTCGTCGATCTGTCGTCCGGGGAGTACACCGTGATCGCCGCGGGATACCCGCCGGTGGCCACCGTGCTGCAGGTCGCCGGGGGCGGCCGGACGGAACGTGACCTTCAGCTCGGCCACGAGGACTGAGGGGACCCCGCACCCCCGGCCCGGCCACGTCAACTCCCCGCCCTGTGCGCCCCCTTGAGCGCCGGAGGCGCCCCGGGGTCAATTCGCGTAATACCCCACACGGTACCCGGGAGCGCCGTACCGTGGTGGTGCGCACAGATCTTGGACGCGGGGAGAGAGGGCCTGGGTCATGGACCATGGCACCGAGACGCGCACGCTTCCCGGCCACCCGGCCGGGGACGGCGTGGTCGGCCGTATCCCCCTGGCCGTGGTCGTGGTCGACCGCGACGGGCTGGTCTCACACTGGAGCCGGGGCGCCCGGATACTGTTCGGCACCTCCCGCGACGACGCGATCGGCAGGTCCGCCGTCGATCTGCTGCCGGTCTCCGGCGCCCTCCCCGAGGACGACGAGACCGCGCCCTACGGGGCGTACGCGATGGACGACGGACTCGGTCCCGGGCTGGAGTCCTCGCTCGACGGGCGGCTGTCCTACCCGGCCGCGGGACGCGCCCGCCTCACCGCGCCGGACCCCGAGCGGGGCAGGGCACAGCTCCCCTCGGCCGAACGGCGGGGAAGAGTCGATGTGCTGTGGTGGGCCTACCCCCTGGTGGGCCCCGGCCCCGAAAGGCTGCTGGTGCTGGCGGCCGACGCCGACGCCCTGCGCCACGAGGACGACGGCGCGGTGGTCGAGCGGATCGCGCCCAACTTCGCGTTGCACACCGACTTCCCCGGCGCCGAGGAACTCGCCCGGCGACTGCCCGAGATCCTCCCTAGCATGAGCGTCGGCGAGAGCGCCCGGATCGTCGCGCAGGTCCTCGAACTGGGCTATCCTGTCCTGGAGTTCAGCCAGAACGACCGGGTGCCGGTCACCCCCGACTGGGGTGTGGCCCGGCGTGCGGAGCGCAAAGCGCGCCGGGAGCGTGCGGCGCGGGCCGCCGCGGCCGGTGAGCCGCTGCCGGACGCGCTCCGGGACGAGGGCGAGGACCTGGAGTACGTCGCGGTGCGCGAGCGCCTGGAGTTCCTCAACGAGGTCAGCGGCAGGATCGGCACCTCGCTCGACCTGGCCCGGACGATCAACGAGGTCAGCAAGGCCGTCGTGCCCCGCTTCACGGACGTGGCAGGCACATATCTGCGCGAACAGGTCGTCGCCGGCGAGGGGTTCCCCGACGGTGTGCCCGACACCACCACCATGTGGCACCGTGTCGCCGTCGAGCACACCGACGAGCCGGGCCGCTGGGACGATGTCGTGCCGGTCGGCGAGGCCATGCCGTTCCCCGCGCACACACCGTTCTTCCAGTGCATGACCAGCGGCGAGCCCGTCCTCGTACCGCGTATCAGCGAGGAGATGGGGCACGCGATCGCCGCGCAGTTCGACAAGCGCGACATCCGGCCCCTGATCAACCACCGGTCCATGCTGGTCGTGCCCCTGAAGGCGCGCAACGTGGTGCTGGGCTTCATGATCCTGCTGCGCCACCCGGAGCGAGTCGAGTTCAACGACATGGACCGGGTCACCGGCGCCGAACTCGCCGCCCGGGCCGCGCTCGTGCTCGACAACGCCCGCATGTACACGTACCAGGAGAACGTCGCGGAGACGCTCCAGGACAGCATGCTCCCGCACATAGCGCCCCGCATGGCGGGCTGCGACATCGCCACCCGCTATCTGCCGGGCACCCTGCGCGGACGGATCGGCGGCGACTGGTTCGACTCCGTGAAACTGCCCGGCGCGCGCACCGCCCTGGTCGTCGGTGACGTCATGGGCCATGGACTCAACTCCGCCGCGATGATGGGTCAGTTGCGCACCGCCGTGCAGACCATGGCCGCTCTCGACCTGCCGCCCGCCCAACTGCTGCGCAACCTGGACGACCTCGCGCAGCGACTCGGCGACACCTATCTGGCGACCTGTCTGTACGCCGTCTACGACCCGATCGCGGGCGAGCTGCACCTCGCCAACGCCGGCCACATCCCCCCGGTGATCGTGCGCGCCGACGACGGGCGAAGCGAACTGCTCGACCTGCCCACCGGCGCCCCCATCGGCGTCGGAGGGGTGCCGTTCGAGTCCGTACGGGTGCCGGTGGCGCCCGGCGACCGCCTGGTGATGTGCACCGACGGCCTGGTCGAGATGCGCGGCGAGGACATCGGTGTCGGCCTCGCGACGCTGTGCGAGTCCGCCGCGCACCCGGCGGCCTCGATGGACGACGCCTGCGACACGATCATCCGCTCCCTCAACACCCGCGGCGGCCGCAAGGACGATGTGGCGCTGCTGATGGCCCGGTTGAACGGCATCGAGCCCGAGGACGTCGCGGTGTGGCGGCTCGCGTCCGAGCCGGTCGAGGCCGGCCGGGCCCGGTCGGTGGTCCGGGAACAGCTCCATGAGTGGGGGCTCGGCACGCTCGCGGACAACGCGGAACTGATGGTCAGCGAGCTGGTCACCAACGCCGTACGACATGCGCACGGCCGTCGGGTGGAACTGCGCCTGGTGCGTGGCGACACCCTGTTGTGCGAGGTGGACGACGACGACCACACCCTGCCCACGCTGCTGCACGCGGGCCCCGGCGACGAGTTCGGGCGCGGGCTGCGTGTGGTCAGCACCGTGGCCCGCGAGTGGGGAACCAGCCGTACGAGCGGGGGCAAGACGGCATGGTTCGAACTGACGCTGCCGCGCGTGCCGCGTCGCTGAACGCACTTGGCATTCATGTGACTTACACAGGAACGTGCCGGGCGCTTGTCGCCCCGCGCCGGGCGCGATAGACCGATCTCGCCCGTCACCTCCGGCCGGCTGCGGTCGCATCCTGGGGAGTTGGGAATGAGCGTGACGAGTCGGTACCGACGGGCCTGGGAGGGCTTCTGGAGCGAGGCCCCCGATGACGCGGAGGCCGTCCTCTGGGACGCGGACCCGGCGCTGACCGCGGCCGTCCATCTCCCCCTGTTCGCACCGCTGCTGGCCGACCCGGGGCTGCCCCTTCTGGACCTGGGCTGTGGGAACGGCACCCAGACCCGCTTCCTGGCCGGCCGCTTCCCGCATGTCGTCGGCGTGGACCTGGCGGCCTCGGCCCTCGACCACGCCCGCCGAGCCGATCCCGCGGGGACGGCCGGATACCGAGTGCTGGACGCGGCCGAGAAGAGCGAGACCGCGACGCTGCACGCCGAACTCGGCGACGTCAACGTCTATATGCGGGGCGTGCTCCACCAGAGCGAACCCGACGACCGGCAGCCGCTCGTCGACGGCATCGCGACACTGGTGGGGGAGCGCGGCCGGGTCTTCCTCGTCGAACTCGCCGAGGCCGCCGGAATCGCACTGAGAGCCCTGGCGCAGGGGCCCGAGGGGCCGCCCGCCAAGCTGGCCCCCGTCTTCCGGCACGGCATCGCGCCCGGTGAGGTGGCCGATGCCGCGGTGCCGGAGTATCTGCGCGTCGCGGGTCTGACGGTGCTGGCGAGCGGCGAACTGCCCCTGATCACCACCGAGCACACGGCGGACGGCTCCCGTATCGAGGTGCCGTCGAAGTGGATCGTGGCGGGCCGGACCGCCTGACGGGCCGTCTTCCCCCCAGCGGGGCGATTCAGGGCCGCACCGCTCGCTGCGGTGCGGCCGTGGTCCCCCGATCCTCCAACGAGGGTGTGGTGAGCACCAGTTCGGCGGGGCGGGCGGGCTCGGCGAGACGGTCGAGCAGGCATTGGGCGGCGCGGCGGCCCACGTCGTGGCTGCCGTTGTCCACCGTGGTGAGCCACAGATGCCGTAGACGGGAGACATAGGTGTTGTCGTAGCCGACGACGGACAGGTCACGCGGCACCCGGAGGCCCAGCTGCTCGGCCGCCGAGAGGGCGCCGACACACGCCATGTCGTTGAACGCGAAGACGGCGGTGGGGCGTTCGCGGGCCGCCAGCACGCGGACCGCGGCCCGGTAGCCGCCCTCCTCCGTGAGGTCCCCCTGCTCCACCACCGCGGTGTCCGCCAGGCCGTGCTCGCGCATGACCGTCTCGAAGCCGCGCCGGCGCAGCTCCCCGACCACCCCCTGCCCGGCGATGTGGGCGATGCGGCGGTGGCCGAGGCCGACGAGGTGCTCGGTGGCGAGCCGGGCGCCGTGCTCGTCGTCGCCCGCGACGATGTCCACCGCGGGCAGCTCGGGCTCGCGGGCCCCCGCGACCACGGTGGGAATCCGCGCCGCCGCCGTCCTCAGCGCCTCGGACGGGGGCAGGGTGCCCACGGCGATCAGGCCGTCCACCCCGAGGTCCGTGAACGTACCGGGGAGGTCCTCGCCGAGGCGCCGGCCGAGCCGTCCGTCCGCCATCAGCATGCGCAGCCCGGCGTCGTGCAGCCGGGAGTTGAGACCGTCGAGCAGCTCCACGAACCAGGGGTTGCGCATGTCGTTCAGCAGTACCCCCACCGTGCGGGTGCGCCGCTCGCTGAGGCTGCGCGCGGCGGCGTTGGGCCGGTATCCCAGCTCCTCCACGGCCGCCAGCACGGCCTGACGCTTCTCGGGGCGGACTTGGTCGGAGCCGCGCAGCACCAGGGAGACCAGCGATTTCGACACTCCGGCCCGTTCGGCCACATCGCGGATCGTCGGCGGTCTCATATCTGGACCGTTCCATACGGCCCAGACCCTTGTCAAAGGATTGACAACTGCCGGAACGAGCCGCAGTGTGGGCCGGGCAGGCTCTGGACCGGTCCAAAGAGGGGCAGTCATGGTGAGTACGCTCGGCGTCGCCGTCGTGGGGTTCGGCTGGATGGGACGGGTGCACACCCAGGCGTACATCCGTCTGCCGCACCACTTCCCGCAACTGTCCCTGTGGCCCGCACTGATCGCCGTGGCCGACGAGGTGCCGGGCCGCGCCGAGGAGGCCGCCGATCGGTACGGCTTCGCCGCCGCGGTGCGCGACTGGCGGCGGATCGCCGCCGACCCCCGCGTCCAGGCGGTGAGCATCGCCGCGCCGAACTTCCTGCACCGGGAGATCGGCGTCGCCATGGCCGAGGCGGGCAAGCACATCTGGATCGAGAAGCCGGTCGGGCTGGGCGTCGAGGACGCCCGCGCGGTCGCGGACGCCGTCGCCAAGGCCGGCGTCCAGGGCACGGTCGGCTTCAACTACCGCAACGCACCGGCCGTCGAGGCCGCCCGCGAGCTGATCGCCTCCGGTGGCATCGGCACCGTCACCCATGTCCGCGTCCGCCTCTTCAGCGACTACGCCGCCCACCCCGAGTCCGCGCTGACCTGGCGATACGAGCGTGCGCGGGGCGGCAGCGGAGTCCTCGGCGATCTCGCCTCGCACGGTGTGGACCTGGCCCGCTTCCTGCTGGGCGACATCGCGTCGCTCGCCGCCGACACCGCCGTCTTCATCCCCGAACGGGCCCGCCCCGCCGGCGCCACCGCGGGCCACACGCGTGCGGCGGGCGGCGCGCCGGGTCCGGTGGAGAACGAGGACTACGTCAACTGCCTGCTGCGCTTCGCCTCCGGCGCCCGTGGCGTCCTGGAGGCGAGCCGGGTCGCCGTCGGCGAGCAGAACAGCTACGGCTTCGAGGTGCACGGCACCGAGGGCGCGGTCTTCTGGGACTTCCGGCGCATGGGCGAACTCGGCGTCAGCCGCGGCACGGCCTACCAGGACCAGCCCGTGAGCACCCGCTATGTCGGCCCGGGCCACGGGGAGTACGCCGCCTTCCAGCCGGGAGCCGCCAACGCCATGGGCTACGACGACCTGAAGGTCATCGAGGCGTACCACTTCCTGCGCTCGGTCGCCGAGGGCACGGCGTACGGCCCCACCCTCGACGACGCCGTGCGCAGCGCCGCCGCCCTGGACGCCATGAGCCGCTCCGCGCGCCAGGGGGCCTGGGTGGAGTTGGGCTGACCCGAGGGGCGGTGCGCCGAGCGCGGACGGCTCAGGGGCGGACGAGCAACTGGAAGTCGAAGGCGTAGCGCGAGGCGCGATAGATGTGGGTGCCGTACTCGACCGCGCGGCCCGTGTCGTCGTAGGCCGTGCGCCGCATGGTCAGCAGGGCGGCCCCCTCCGGCTCGCCCAGCAGTTCCGCCTCCCCGGCGGTGGCGCAGCGGGCGCCGACGGACTGCCCGGGCGCTGTGCAGGATGATGCCGGCGCCGCGCATCATCCGGTACAGGCCCGTCGCCTCCAGCCGGTCGGTGTCGAGGTCCATCATGTCTGTCGGTACGTAGTTGGACAGGAACGCCATCGGCTGGCCATGGGCGAGCCGGAGCCGCTGAAGATGGTGCACATCGGCGCCTTCCGCGATGTTGAGGGCGGCCGCGACCTCGGCGGACGCCTGTTCCACCGCCAAGCGCACCACCCGCGTCGCGGGCTTCTGACCGGCCGCCTCCAGATCGTCGTAGAGGCTGCTCAGCTCCAGGGGCCGCTTGACCTGGCTGTGCACCACCTGGGTGCCCACGCCCCGGCGGCGGACCATCAGCCCCTTGTCGACCAGGGACTGGATGGCCTGACGGACCGTCGGACGGGACAGGCCGAGCCGCGCGGCGAGGTCGACCTCGTTGCCCAGCAGACTGCCCGGACCCAGCGTGCCGTGCTCGATCGCCGCCTCCAACTGCTGGGCCAGCTGGTAGTAGAGCGGAACCGGGCTGCTGCGGTTGAGGGTGAAGTCGAGGGCCGCCGGGCGAGGCGGGGGCCGCGCCCGGAGGGGGCGCGGCCGACTGCTTGACGGAATCCTGTGTCATGGCCTGTCCTGACGCGTGGCGGGGGAGTCAGAGGTGGTGGCGGCGGCCGGCGGCCTGCCGGTCGTATCGCTCACGGGCGGCCCGGGCGGCCTCGCGCGAGGCGACCTCGGCGACCGGCACGTCCCACCACGCCTCGGCGGGCGGGGCGGCCGGTGCCGGATCGGTCTCGACATAGACGCAGGTGGGCCGGTCGGACGCGCGTGCCGTGGCCAGGGCGTCGCGCAGCTCCCGTACGGTCTTGGCGCGCAGGACGTCCATGCCGAGGCTGGCGGCGTTGCCGGCCAGGTCCACGGGAAGCGGGGCCCCGGTGAAGGTCCCGTCGGCGGACCGGTAGCGGTAGGCGGTGCCGAAGCGCTCGCCGCCGGTCTCCTCGGAGAGGCCGCCGATGGAGGCGTAGCCGTGGTTCTGGATGAGGACCAGATTGACGGGCAGGCCCTCCTGGACCGCGGTGACGATCTCGGTGGGCATCATCAGATAGGTGCCGTCACCGACCAGCGACCACACCGGGGCGCCGGGCGCGGCCTGCTGGACGCCGATGCCGGCCGGGATCTCGTAGCCCATGCAGGAGTAGCCGTACTCCAGGTGGTACTGATGCGGCGAGCGGGCCCGCCACAGCTTGTGCAGATCGCCGGGGAGCGAGCCGGCCGCGTTGATCACCACGTCGTCGTCGCCGACCACGGAGTCCAGCGCGCCGAGGACCTGGATCTGCGTCGGCACGGCGTTCTCGTCCTCCGCCCGGTAGGCGGCCTCGACCACCCGCTCCCAGCGCTCCTTGCCCGCCCGGTACTCGGCCTCGTAGACCTCGCTCACCCGATGGCCCGACAGGCCCTCCGCAAGCGCTTCCAGGCCGGTGCGCGCATCGGCCACCAGGGTGCGGGCCGCCAGCTTGTGGGCGTCGAAGGCGGTGATGTTGAGATTGACGAACCGCACGCCGGGGCGCTGGAACAGCGTGTGGGAGGCGGTGGTGAAGTCGCTGTAGCGGGTGCCGACACCGATGACCAGGTCGGCGGTGCGGGCGACGGCGTCGCAGACGGCGGTGCCGGTGTGGCCGATGCCGCCGAGGTCCGCGGGGTGGTCGTGGCGCAGCGAGCCCTTGCCCGCCTGGGTGGACGCGACCGGGATGCCCGTGGCGTCGGCGAGCGCCTTGAGCGCCCCCTCGGCCTCGCTGTGACGGACGCCGCCGCCCGCCACGATCAGCGGCCGCTCGGCGGCGCGCACCGCGCGTACGGCCTCGGCGAGTTCGACCGGATCGGGCACGGGACGGCGTACGCGCCACACGCGTTCGGCGAAGAACTCCTCCGGCCAGTCGTGGGCCTCCGCCTGGACGTCCTGCGGCAGGGCGAGGGTGACCGCGCCGGTCTCGGCCGGGTCGCTCAGCACCCGTATGGCGTTGAGGGCGGACGGGATCAGCATCTCCGGACGCGTGATCCGGTCGAAGTAGCGGGAGACCGGGCGCAGGGTGTCGTTGACGGACACGTCCGCCTCGACCGGGTGCTCCAGCTGTTGCAGCAGCGGGTCGGCGGGGTGGGCGGCGAAGTAGTCGCCGGGCAGCAGCAGCACCGGCAGGCGGTTGATCGTCGCCAGCGCGGCGCCGGTGACGAGGTTCGTGGCTCCAGGTCCGATGGAGGTGGTGACCGCCTGCGTGGACAGCCGGTTGCGCCGGCGGGCGTAGCCGACGGCCGCGTGCACCATGGCCTGTTCGTTGCGGCCCTGGTGGAAGGGCATCGTGTCCTCGCCGGCCTCCAGCAGCGCCTGGCCGAGGCCGGCGACATTGCCGTGCCCGAAGATGCCCCAGGTGCCGGCGATCAGCCGGTGCCGGGCGCCGTCGCGCTCGGTGTACTGCGCGGACAGGAACTGCACCAGCGCCTGGGCGACGGTCAGGCGGCGCACGGACTGCGTGGGATTGCTGCGGCTCAACGGGACCTCACTGGGACGGGGTTTCTCTCGCGGGGGCTTCACGGGGCGGGTGCGGTGCGGCAGGCGCCGGGGCCGTACGGCGGTGTCACAGCAGGCCGACCGCGGTGTCCACCGCGTTCTCCACGTCGCCTTCGGCGGGATACAGCAGGGACCGCCCGACGACCAGGCCCTGGACGGTGGGCAGTCGCAGGGCCTTGCGCCATCTCTCGTACGCCGCCACCTGGTCCCTGCCGTCCCTGCCGACCTCGCCGCCGAGCAGCACGGCGGGCAGCGTGGACGCCTCCAGGGCCTGGGCCATGTCGTCGGCGTCGGCGGTGACGGGGAGCTTGAGCCAGGTGTAGGCGGAGGTGCCGCCGAGGCCCGAGGCTATGGCGATGGACCGGGTGACGGCCTCGGTGCTCAGGTCGTTGCGCACCCGGCCGTCGACCCGGCGCGCCATGAACGGCTCGATGAACAGCGGCAGTCGGCGCGCGGCCATGGCGTCGACGGCCCGGGCGGCGGACTCCAGGGTCGCGAGGGAGCCCCGGTCGTCGTAGTCGATGCGCAGCAGCAGCTTTCCGGCGTCGAAGCGGAGGCGTTCGATGTCCTCGGGGCGGTGGCCGGTGAAGCGGTCGTCCATCTCGAAGGACGCTCCCGCGAGGCCGCCGCGGTTCATGGAGCCCATGACCACCTTGCCGTCGAGGACGCCGAGGAGCAGCAGGTCCTCCAGGATGTCCGCGGTGGCCAGCACCCCGTCCACACCGGGCCGGGACAGCGCGATGCACAGGCGTTCCAGCAGATCCGCGCGGTCCGCCATGGCGAGGGGGCGGTCGCCGACGCCGAGCGCGCCACGGGCCGGGTGGTCGGCGGCCACGATCATCAGGCGGCCGTTGGCGCCGATCAGGGGGCGGCGGGTGCGGCGGGCGGCGGCTTCGGCGATGGCCTCGGGATGCCGGGCGCGCACCGTGGCCAGGTCGGTGATGCTGATGGTCAAGACAGGCTCCGTTCAGGGGGTGGCCACGGTCGGCCGGGGCGGGCGGCCCGGGCGCGGCGGCCGGCCGTGGGGAGAGGCCCTGGGCAGGGCGGTCAGCCGCCCGCGAGGAGGCCGGCGATCTCCGGCTCGGTGGGCATCGCGGAGGAGCAGGCGAGCCGGGAGGCGACGAGCGCCCCGGCCGCGTTGGCGTGGCGGATGGTCTGCTCCAACGGCCGGCCGGAGAGCAGCCCGTGGCAGAGCGAGCCGCCGAAGGCGTCCCCGGCACCGAGCCCGTTGACGACCTCGACGGGTACGGGCGGCACCTGAGCCGTCGTACCGTCCCGGTGCACGGCGAGCACCCCCTTGGGTCCCTGCTTGACGACCGCGAGTTCCACCCCGGCGTCCAGCAGCGCCTGGGCGCAGGCCCGCGGTTCGCGCACTCCGGTGGCGATCTCGCACTCGTCGAGGTTGCCGACGGCGACGGTGGCGTGTCGCAGGGCCTCGGCGTAGTACGGACGGGCGGCCGCAGAGTCGGCCCAGAACATGGGGCGCCAGTCGAGGTCGAAGACGGTGGTGCCGGCCTTGTCGCGGGCCTTGAGGGCGGCGAGGGTGGCCGAGCGGCTGGGTTCCTCGCTCAGACCCGTGCCGGTGATCCAGAAGATACGGGCCGAGCGGATGGCCGCGAGGTCCAGCTCGTCGGCGTGGATCTCCAGATCGGGGGCCTTGGGCCGGCGGTAGAAGTAGAGGGGGAAGTCGTCCGGCGGGAAGATCTCGCAGAAGGTGACCGGGGTCGGACAGGCGTCCACGGACGTGACGAACCGGTCGTCGACGCCGAACTCCTTCAGCTGCTGGTGCAGATAGGTGCCGAAGGGATCGTCGCCGGTTCGGGTGATCACCGCGGTGCTGCGTCCGAGGCGGGCTGCCGCCACCGCGACATTGGCCGCCGAGCCGCCGAGAAACTTTCCGAACGACTCGACCTCGGGAAGCGGCACACCGGTCTGCAGTGGGTAGAGATCGACCCCGATGCGTCCCATGGTGATCAGATCGAAACAGTCGGCGGACTCGGGCATGCGCGTCGCTCCTCGTGCGGGGGGTGCGGGCCGTCGAGCTCCGGAAGGTGGAGCTCCCGGGCCCGGACGCCTCTCAGGTGTAGGCCGCGGGCCAAGCCGCTGTCAAGGCTTTGTACTTACATTCGGACCTGCTTCTGAAATGATGTCTTAACAAAGTATTGACAGGGGGGTACGACAAGGGTTTGTATCCCGTCCCAGCGAAACCGCCGGTTCACCGGCCCCCGGCCCGGACACCTGTCCGGGCCCGCGTGGGGCCCTGGCCCGGCGCCGTCCCTCTCCTTCTCCGTTCCCCGTCCCCGGCCGCACAGTGAGGTGCAGGACAGATGGACCGCACGTTCCACCCCCGCCGCTCCCGCAGAATCGCCCCCCTCGTCGCGCTGGCCGCGGCGTCCGTGCTGCTCGTCGCCGGCTGCTCCAGCAGCTCGGGCGGCAAGAAGGCGGAGGAGCAGAGTTCCGGAGCCGCCGCGGGCAAGGCCACCACTCCCCGGATGACGGTCGCGCTCGTCACCCACCAGGCGCCGGGCGACACCTTCTGGGACATCGTCCGCAAGGGAGCCGAGGCGGCAGCGGCCAAGGACAACATCAAACTCGTCTACTCCAGCGACCCGAACGCGGGCAACCAGGCCAACCTGGTCCAGAACGCCATCGACCAGAAGGTCGACGGCATCGCGATCACCCTCGCCAAGCCGGACGCCATGAAGGACGTCGTGGGCAAGGCGACCCAGGCGGGCATACCGGTGGTCGGCCTCAACTCCGGGGTGAGCGACTGGAAGAAGCTGGGACTGCTGGAGTTCTTCGGGCAGGACGAGGGCGTGGCGGGAGAGGCGTTCGGCAAGAAGCTGAACGAGGTCGGCGCGAAGAACGCCGTCTGTGTGATCCAGGAGCAGGGCAACGTCGGGCTCACCCAGCGCTGCGACGGGGTCAAGAGGACCTTCAGCGGCAAGACGCAGATCCTCTACGTCAACGGCACCGACATGCCGTCCGTGAAGTCGACGATCACCGCCAAGCTCAAGCAGGACAGCTCCATCGACTACGTGGTCACGCTCGGCGCGCCGTACGCCCTGACCGCGGTGCAGTCGGTGGGCGACGCGGGCAGCAAGGCGAAGGTCGCCACCTTCGACCTCAACAAGGACCTCACCAACGCCGTCCAGAAGGGCGACATCCAGTTCGCCGTCGACCAGCAGCCCTACCTCCAGGGCTATCTGGCGGTCGACTCCCTGTGGCTCGAGAAGAACAACGGCAACTACAGCGGTGGCGGCGAGCAGCCCGTGCTGACCGGGCCGGCCTTCGTCGACAAGTCCAACGTCGGCACCGTCGCGGCGTTCGCCGCGAAGGGCACGAGGTGATGACCATGAGTCAGCAGGCTGCGCCGGCGGTGTCCTCACCGCCGGCCTCCGGCCCCAAGGAGCGTGACGGCCGGACCGTACAGCGATCCCTCGTGCTCCGGCTGCTTGCCCGGCCCGAGGTGGGCGTCTTCCTCGGCGCCGTCGCGGTGTTCGTGTTCTTCTTCGCCGCGGCACCGACGTTCCGCACGGGCAGCGCGATGGCCACGGTGCTCTACCAGTCGTCGACCATCGGGATCATGGCACTGCCGGTGGCACTGCTGATGATCGGCGGCGAGTTCGACCTGTCGTCCGGCGTGGCGGTGATCAGCTCCGCGCTGACCGCGAGCATGGTGAGCTTCCAACTGACCATGAACGTGTGGGTGGGCGTCATCGTCGCCCTCGTGGTCTCGCTCGCGATCGGGGCGTTCAACGGCTGGATGGTGATGCGCACCGGGCTGCCGAGCTTCCTGATCACCCTCGGCACCTTCCTCGGTCTGCAGGGCATCAACCTCGCGGTCACCAAGCTGGTCACCGGCAACGTGGCCACCGACGACATCAGCGACATGGACGGCTTCCAGCAGGCCAAGTCGGTCTTCGCCTCCTCCTTCACCGTCGGCGGGGTCCAGTTCAAAATCACCGTCCTGTGGTGGCTCGTCTTCGCGGCCCTGGCGACCTGGGTCCTGCTGCGCACCAAATACGGCAACTGGATCTTCGCGGTGGGCGGCAACCAGGACAGCGCTCGGGCCGTCGGCGTGCCCGTGAAGTTCACCAAGATCACCCTGTTCATGCTGGTCGGCTTCGGTTCCTGGTTCGTGGGCATGCACCAGCTGTTCGCGTTCAACACCGTGCAGTCCGGCGAGGGCGTCGGCCAGGAACTGATCTACATCGCCGCGGCCGTCATCGGCGGCTGTCTGCTCACCGGCGGCTACGGCTCCGCGATCGGCCCGGTCTTCGGCGCGCTCATGTTCGGCATGGTCAGCCAGGGCATCGTCTACGCCGGCTGGAACCCCGACTGGTTCAAGGCGTTCCTCGGCGTGATGCTCCTCGGCGCCACCCTCATCAATCTGTGGGTCCGCCAGTCGGCGACCCGGAGGTGATCCCCATGACCCAAGCCGAACTCGGCAACCAGCCCGACACGCCGGCCGCGGCCCCCCTCGTCGAACTGCGCCGGGCGGGTAAGTCGTACGGCAACATCCGCGCCCTGCACGGCGTCGACCTCGCCGTCCACCCCGGCACCGTCACCTGCGTCCTCGGCGACAACGGCGCCGGCAAGTCCACCCTCATCAAAATCGTCTCCGGCCTCCACCAGCACACCGAGGGCGACTTCCTCGTCGACGGCGAACCGGTGCGCTTCACCACCCCGCGCGAGGCCCTGGACCGCGGCATCGCCACGGTCTACCAGGACCTGGCGACCGTCCCTCTGATGCCCGTATGGCGGAACTTCTTCCTGGGCTCCGAGATGACCAAGGGGCCCTGGCCGATCCGCCGCCTGGACATCGCACGGATGAAGAAGACCGCCGACGACGAACTGCGCAACATGGGCATCGTCCTGGACGACCTGGAACAGCCCATCGGCACCCTCTCCGGCGGCCAGCGCCAGTGCGTGGCCATCGCCCGCGCCGTCTACTTCGGCGCCCGTGTCCTCATCCTGGACGAGCCCACCGCCGCGCTCGGCGTCAAGCAGTCGGGCGTCGTGCTGAAGTACATCGCCGCCGCCCGCGAACGCGGCCTGGGCGTCATCTTCATCACCCACAACCCCCACCACGCCTATATGGTCGGCGACCACTTCAGTGTGCTGCGCCTCGGCACCATGGAACTGTCCGCCGACCGCAGCGAGGTCACCCTCGAAGAGCTGACCAACCACATGGCCGGCGGCGCCGAACTCGCCGCCCTCAAGCACGAGCTGGCACAGGCCGGCGGCGTCGACGTCGAGGGGCTCCCCGAGGCGGCGGACCTCCAGGCCCCCGTGCCGGCAACTCCCGAAGGGAACTCCTGACATGACCCCTGCCCTGGACCGCATCAGGGTCGGCTCGGCGCCGGACTCCTGGGGCGTCTGGTTCCCCGACGACCCGCAGCAGGTGCCCTGGGAACGCTTTCTCGACGAGGTCGCCGAGGCCGGCTACTCCTGGATCGAGCTCGGCCCCCACGGCTATCTGCCGACCGACCCGGCGCGGCTCACCGACGAGGTGGACAAGCGGAACCTGAAAGTGTCGGCGGGCACCGTCTTCACCGCGCTGCACCGCGGTCCGAGCGTCTGGGAGTCCACCTGGGAGCACGTCGGGCAGGTCGCCGCGCTCACCCAGGCGATGGGCGCCCGGCATCTGGTCGTCATCCCCTCCTTCTGGCGGGACGACAAGACCGCCGAGATCATCGAACCGTCCGAGTTGACCGCCGAGCAGTGGACCCACCTCACCCAGGGCATGGAGCGGCTCGGCCGCGAGGTCAGGGAGACCTACGGCCTCGACATCGTCGTCCACCCGCACGCGGACACCCACATCGACACCGACGTGCACGTCGAGCGCTTCCTCGACTCGACCGACCGGGACCTCGTCAACCTCTGCCTGGACACCGGGCACTACGCCTACTGCGGGGGCGACAGCGTCAAGCTCATCGAGACCTACGGCGAACGCATCGGCTATCTGCACCTCAAGCAGGTCGACCCCGAGATCCTCGCCGACGTCGTGCAGGGCGGGGTGCCCTTCGGGCCCGCCGTGCAGCGCGGGGTGATGTGCGAACCCCCGACCGGTGTGCCCGCGCTGGAGCCGGTGCTCGCCGTCGCCCAGGGCCTCGGCGTCGACCTCTTCGCCATCGTCGAGCAGGACATGTACCCCTGCCCGCCGGACAAGCCGCTGCCCATCGCCGTCCGCACCCGTGCGTTCCTCCGCTCCTGCGGTGCCTGACCCCGGAAGGGACGACCAACCACCATGACCCAGCGTGGAACGCTCGGTGTCGCCGTCATCGGCACCGGGCGGATGGGGGCCGACCATGTGCGCCGCCTCAGCGCGGTGACGAGCGGGGCGCGGGTGAGCGCCGTCGTGGACGTCGACGCGGAGCGCGCCAAGTCCGTCGCGGCCGGTGTCGAGGGCTGCACCGCCTACACCGACCCGGCCGCCGCCCTGGCCGCGGACGACGTCGACGCGGTACTGATCGCCTCCCCGGGGCCCGCCCACGAGGCCGCACTTCTGACGGCGTTCGAGCGCGACCTGCCGGTGCTGTGCGAGAAGCCCCTCACCCCGGACGCGGCCTCCGCGCTCCGGATCCTGGAAGCCGAGCGGAAGCTGGGCCACCGGCGCGTCCAGGTCGGCTTCATGCGGCGCTACGACACCGAGTACCTCAAGCTCAAGGCACTGCTGGACAGCGGCAGGCTGGGCCGGCCGCTGATGCTGCACAACCGGCACCGCAACGCGGCCAGCCCGCCCGGATTCACCGACGCGATGCTCGTCTGCGACTCGGTCGTGCACGAGATGGATGTGACGCGCTGGCTGCTCGGCCAGGAGATCACGGCCGTGACGGCGCTGCGCCCCACCCCGTCCCGCAACGCCCCGGAAGGCCTCGCGGACCCCCAGTTCCTCGTCTTCGAGACGGACGGCGGCGCGCTCGTCGACGTCGAGATCTTCGTCAACTGCGACTTCGGCTACCAGGTGCAGGCCGAGGCGGTCTGCGAGCGCGGCACCGCCCGGATCGGCGAGGAGCACGCCATGGTCCTCAACGAGTCGGGCCGCTGGGGCGGCAGCATCGCCCAGGACTTCGTGGAACGTTTCGCGCAGGCGTACGACCACGAGGTGCAGACCTGGGTCGACGCCACCCGGCGCGGCGAGGTCACCGGCCCGAGCGCCTGGGACGGCTACGCCGCGGCGGCGGTCTGCGAGGCCGGCGTCCGCGCCCAGAGGGAGGCCGGCCGCGCCGAGGTCGAACTGGTCGAACGCCCGGCGTTCTACCGCTGAACCGCCCGGGCCCCCGGCCCTGACCCGGGCCGGGGGCCGCAGTGCGGGCAGCCGTGCCGCGGACACTTGTCCACAGGGCTGGTCACGCATCGTCACGAGCGCGTACGGTTTCCTGCCATGAAGATCCTCATCAGCGCCGACATGGAGGGCGCCACCGGTGTGACCTGGCCGGCCGACGTGCTGCCCGGGACGCCGCAATGGGAGCGGTGCCGGGCGATGTTCACCTCGGACGTGAACGCCGCGGTGCTCGGCTTCCTGGACGGCGGCGCCGACGAGGTGCTGATCAACGAGGCGCACTGGACCATGCGCAATCTGCTCCTGGAGCGGCTCGACGACCGGGCGCAGATGCTCACAGGCCGTCACAAGTCCCTGTCCATGGTGGAGGGCGTGCAGCACGGCGACGTGGACGGCATCGCGTTCGTCGGCTATCACGCGGGCGCCGGGATGGAAGGCGTGCTCGCGCACACCTACCTCGCCAACTCCATCACCGGGGTCTGGCTGAACGACGTCCGCGCCAGCGAGGGCCTGCTGAACGCGCATGTCGTCGCCGAGTACGGCGTGCCCGTGATCCTGGTCACCGGCGACGACGTGGCCTGCGAGGACGCGCTCGGATACGCACCCGAGGCGCTCAAGGTCGCCGTCAAGGACCATGTCTCGCGGTACGCGGCCGTGTGCCGCACCCCCGCCAGAACCGCCGCCGACATCCGCGCCGCCGCCAAGGAGGCGGCAGCTCTTGCGGTGCGCCAGGAGCCGGTGCACGGCGGCCCGTTCACGGTGGCGGTGGAATTCGACGCCGAGCACCTCGCGACGGCCGCCACCGTCGTACCGGGCGTGGACCGTATCGGTGAGCGAAAGGTGGCCTACACCAGCGCCACCATGTACGAGGGCATCCGTACCTTCAAGGCGGTCACCACGATCGTCTCGGCCGCGGTGGAGGAGCAGTATGGCTGACCGGCAGGCACTCGACGAGGTCGTGCGCTTCACCTCGGACCTCATCCGTATCGACACCACCAACCGCGGCGGCGGCGACTGCCGGGAGCGGCCCGCCGCCGAGTACGCGGCGGCGCGGCTGGCCGAAGCGGGCCTGGAGCCCACGCTCCTGGAGCGCACCGAGGGCCGGACGAACGTCGTCGCCCGGATCGAGGGCACCGAGCCGTCCGCGGACGCGCTGCTCGTCCACGGTCACCTCGACGTGGTGCCCGCCGAGGCCGCCGACTGGAGTGTCCACCCGTTCTCCGGTGAGGTGCGCGACGGTGTCGTCTGGGGCCGCGGCGCGGTCGACATGAAG
This sequence comes from Streptomyces sp. NPDC002573, assembly GCF_042889625.1. NCBI lineage: Bacteria > Bacillati > Actinomycetota > Actinomycetes > Kitasatosporales > Streptomycetaceae > Streptomyces > Streptomyces sp. NPDC002573. The sequence goes on from NZ_JBIARC010000017.1 coordinate 64,612, forward strand.
AACATGGACGCGATGATCCTCGCGGTCGTGGGGGCCTGGGCGCGCGCGGGCGTGCGGCCCCGCCGCGACCTCGTCATCGCGTTCACCGCCGACGAGGAGGCGAGCGCCCAGGACGGCTCCGGGTTCCTGGCGGACCACCACGGGCACCTCTTCGAGGGGTGCACCGAGGGAATCAGCGAGTCCGGGGCGTTCACCTTCCACGACGGCAGCGGCCGGCGGATCTACCCTGTCGCGGCGGGAGAGCGCGGCACCGCCTGGCTCAAGCTCACCGCCCGCGGTCGCGCGGGCCACGGCTCCAAGCCCAACCGCAGCAACGCCGTCACCCGGCTCGCCGCCGCCGTGGCCCGGATCGGCGCCCATGAGTGGCCGCTGCGGCTCACCCCGACCGTGCGTGCCGCGCTCACTGAACTCGCGGCCCTGTACGGCCTCGAAACGGACCTCGACGGCCTTGACGACCCCGCCGCCGTGGACGGTCTCCTGGAGAAGCTCGGCCCGGCCGCCGAGCTGGTCCGGCCGACCGTGCGCAACAGCGCCAACCCGACCATGCTGAACGCCGGTTACAAGGTCAATGTGATCCCGGGCGAGGCCGTCGCCCATGTCGACGGACGCTATCTGCCCGGCGGCGAGGACGAGTTCCGCACCACCCTCGACGAACTGACCGGACCGGATGTGGACTGGGAGTTCGTCCATCGTGAGGTGGCCCTCCAGGCGCCGGTGGACTCGCCGACGTTCGCCCGGATGCGTGCCGCGGTGGAGGAGTTCGCGCCCGAGGGGCACGTGGTGCCGTACTGCATGTCGGGCGGCACGGACGCCAAGCAGTTCTCCCGTCTCGGCATCACCGGATACGGCTTCGCGCCGCTGAAGCTGCCGGAGGGCTTCGACTACCAGGCCCTCTTCCACGGGGTCGACGAACGCGTCCCCGTCGAGGCCCTGCACTTCGGCGTCCGCGTCCTCGACCGCTTTCTGCGGACGGCCTGAGAAGGGATGAGGGGAATGAGGGGAGTGAAGGGTATGAGCGGAGTGGGGGAGATGGAGCAGACCGTGCCCTACGGGGAATGGCCCTCGCCCATCGACGCGGGGCTCGCCGCCGCGCACGACGGGCAGCCGGAGTCGGTGGACTTCGTGGGCGACGAGGCGTGGTGGACCGAGCCGCGCCCCCTGGAAGGGGGCCGCCGCACCCTGGTACGGCGCACCGCGGACGGCACGGAGGAATCGGTGCTGCCCCCGCCGTGGAACGTGCGCAGCCGGGCCATGGAGTACGGCGGACACCCCTGGGCCGGTGTCATGCGCCCCGAGGGCCCGCTGCTGGTCTTCGTCAACTTCGCGGACCAGCGGCTGTACGTGTACGAGCCGGCGGCACCCGGCGACGGGCCGCACCCGCTCACCCCCCTGTCACCGGTGGGCGGCGGACTGCGCTGGATCGACCCGCAGCTGCACATCGAGCGCGGCGAGGTCTGGTGCGTGCTGGAGGAGTTCACCGGTGGGGGGCCCAGCGATGTGCGCCGGGTGGCGGTCGCCGTACCTCTGGACGGCTCCGCGGCGCAGGACCGGAAGGCCGTGCGCGAGCTCACCGAGGCACGGCACCGCTTTGTCACCGGCCCCCGTCTCTCCCCGGACGGGCGGCGCGCGGCATGGATCGCCTGGGACCATCCGCGGATGCCGTGGGACGGCACCGAGCTGATCGTCGCCGAGGTGAGCGGCGACGGGACGCTCCGGGAACCGCGCACGGTCGCCGGCGGCCCCGAGGAGTCGGTCCCGCAGGCCGAGTGGGCGGCCGACGGCTCCCTGCTGTACGCATGCGACCGCAGCGGCTGGTGGAACCTGTACCGGGACGGCGTGCCGCTGTGCCCCCGCGAGGAGGAGTTCGCCGGGCCGCTGTGGAAGGTCGGCATGCGGTGGTTCGCGCCGCTGGAGAGCGGGCTGATCGCGGTTCTGCACGGCCGGGGCGCGAGTCGGCTGGGGATCCTCGACCCGGACCGAGATGAGGTCGTCGACGCGGCCGGACCGTGGACCGAGTTCGCCGCCACGCTCGCCACGCACGGCAGCCGGATCATCGCCGTCGGCGCGAGCCCTCGCACCGCCCATGAGGTGGTCGAACTGGACGCCCGCACCGGCCGTGCCCGGGTCATCGGCGCCGCCCACGAGGACGCGGTGGACCCCGCCCACTACCCCGAGCCGCAGATCCGCACCTTCACCGGGCCGGACGGCCGAGAGATCCACGCCCACCTGTATCCGCCGCACCACCCCGGCCACACCGCGCCCGACGGGGAGCGGCCACCGTATGTGGTGTGGGTCCATGGTGGACCCACCAGCCGCGTGCCCCTCGTCCTCGACCTGGAGATCGCGTACTTCACCTCGCGTGGCATCGGCGTCGTCGAGGTGAACTACGGCGGCTCGACCGGCTACGGACGCGAGTACCGCAACCGGCTGCGCGGACAGTGGGGCGTGGTCGACGTCGAGGACTGCGCGGCCGTCGCCACCGCCCTCGCCGACGAGGGCACCGCCGACCCCGGGCGGCTCGCCGTGCGGGGCGGCAGCGCGGGCGGCTGGACCTCCGCGGTGTCCCTGACCTCGACGGACGTCTACGCCTGCGGCACGATCACCTACCCCGTCCTCGATCTGAAGAGCTTCGGCTCGGGGGAGACCCACGACTTCGAGTCGCGGTATCTGGACTCCCTGGTGGGGCCCTACTCCGAGGTGCCCGGCCGGTACGCCGAGCGCTCGCCCGTCGAGCACGCCGACCGCATCACGGCCCCCTTCCTGCTGCTCCAGGGGCTCGACGACCCCATCTGCTTGCCCGCCCAGTGCGAGCGATTCCTCGCGCGGCTGGCGGGGCGGCGCATCCCGCACGCCTACCTCACCTTCGAGGGCGAGGGCCACGGCTTTCGGCGGGCTGAGACCATGGTGCGTGCCCTGGAGGCCGAGCTGTCGCTGTATGCGCAGGTCTTCGGGCTGAACCCGCCCGGCATACCCACCCTGGAGCTCAGCGAATGATGCCTCTCGCACGGCCGTCCCGACTCGCCCCCGGTGCCCGTGTGGCCGTTGTCGCGCCCAGCGGGCCCGTGGTCGAGGAACGGCTCGCCGCGGGGCTCGACCTGCTGCGCGGCTGGGGGCTGGACCCGGTCGTGGGCCCGCACGTCCTCGACCGGCACCCCGACTTCCCCTACCTCGCGGGCACGGACGCCGACCGGGCCGCCGACTTCCAGGCCGCGTGGTGCGACCCGGACATCGCTGCGGTCCTGTGCGCCCGCGGCGGGTACGGGGCACAGCGCATGGTGGACCTGCTCGACTGGGACGCGCTGCGGGCCGCCGGGCCCAAGGTGCTGGTCGGCTTCAGCGACATCACCGCGCTGCACGAGGCCTTCGCGGTCCGCCTCGGCCTCGCGACACTGCACGGGCCGATGGTGTCGGCTCTGGACTTCCTGAAGAACGAGCGGGCGCAGGAGCATCTGCGGGCCACGCTCTTCGAGCCGGAGTCCGTGACGACGATCCGCGCGAGCGGCGGGACGGCGCTCGTGCCCGGGCGCGCCCGGGGGGTCACCCTCGGGGGCTGTCTGAGCCTGCTCGCGGCCGAACTGGGCACCCCGCACGCCCGGTCCGGCGCCCGGGGCGGCCTGCTGATGATCGAGGACATCGGCGAGGAGGCGTACCGAGTCGACCGGACGCTCACCCAGCTGCTGCGCTCCGGCGGGCTCGAAGGGGTGGCCGGGATCGCGCTCGGGTCCTGGAAGGAGTGCGGCTCCTATGAACTGCTGCGGCGGGTCCTCGCCGACCGGCTCGGGGGACTGGGGGTACCGGTGGTCGAGGAGTTCGGCTTCGGGCACTGCGACGGCGCGCTGACGATCCCGTTCGGCGTCGCGGCCGAGCTCGACGCGGAAGCGGGGACGCTGACGCTGGCCGAGCCGGCGCTGGCGTAGGTCCCGGGTCTGGAGTTCTCGGTCCTCGGCGCGATGGCCTACGGGTCACATAGGCTGGTGGTGTGTCTGTGACCCGTGCCTATCTCGCCGAGGGCCCCCGTGTGGGCATCCGCCCCTTCACCCTCGAGGACGAGGCCGAATTCACCGCCAGGGCGCGGGAGAGCAAGGATCTGCACCATCCGTGGCTCTTCCCGCCGGACGCCGAACGGGCCTACGCGGCCTACGCGGGCCGGCTGATCGACGACCCGACGAAGGCCGGGTTCCTGGTGTGCGAGAAGGACAGCGGGGCCATCGCCGGGTTCATCAACATCAACAACATCGTCGAGGGCGGCTTCCTGTGCGGAGCACTCGGCTACGGCGCCTTCGCGCACGCGGCCGGCCGGGGACTGATGGCGGAGGCCCTCGGCCTGGTGGTGCGGCACGCGTTCGGGCCGATGGGACTGCACCGGCTGGAGATCAACGCGCAGCCCGGCAACACCGCCTCGATCGCCCTCGCCCGGCGCTGCGGCTTCCGCCTGGAGGGCTTCTCACCGGACATGATCTACATCGACGGGGCCTGGCGCGACCACGAACGCTGGGCGATCACCGCCGAGATGGTCCGCGACTAGGACGCGTTGCGAAAGTCCCGCCTGCCTCGCGACGCCATGCACGCTCCCCCACTCTCGGCTTCGCTCGAGCGGGAGGAGCCCCCACGCCGCCGCAAGGCCCGCCCTTCGGGCGAACGACGGGACTTTCGCAACGCGCCCTAGAAGAGTCATGAGCAGAGCGCCCGCCTCGCGAGGAGGGCGACCGGCGCGGTGTCAGCGCCGCTTCTGCCGGAGTCGGACCGTGGGCGAGGTCGCTTTTGCGGAATCCTGACCGGCAGAGCCCCTGGTCAGCTCCTCGGCTGCCGGGTTCCATGGCGGTCGTGACGACGATCCGACGTGACGCAGTGACACTGCCCGCCGCGGAGCTGGGGCCGGACAACCCGCTTCCCCCGCTGCGACCGCTCGACGAGATGCACCGTATCGAGGACCGGGACAAGGACGACCTGCCGCGCGACATGGCCCGCCAGATCGGCTACGAGCCGCTGCGCAGCCTGCTGCCCGCCCGGGTCCGGGACGGCTACGGCAGAGAGCGCGCACCGCGGGAGCTCGACGCCCTCGTGATCGAGAACGACCGGCTGCGCGCCACCGTCCTGCCAGGCCTCGGCGGACGCGTCGCCTCGCTGTTCCACAAGCCGACCGGCCGTGAACTCCTCTACCGCAACCCGGTGTTCCAGCCCGCCTGCTTCGCGCTCAACGGCGCCTGGTTCTCCGGCGGCATCGAGTGGAACATCGGCGCCACCGGCCACACCACCCTGTCCTGCTCGCCCCTGCACGCGGCCCGCGTCACCGCGCCCGACGGCGGCCAGATGCTGCGGCTGTGGGAGTGGGAGCGCCTGCGCGACCTGCCCTTCCAGGTCGACCTGTGGCTGCCGGAAGGCTCCGACTTCCTGTACGTCGGCGTCCGGATCCGCAATCCGCACGACCGGCCGGTGCCGCTGTACTGGTGGTCCAACATCGCCGTACCCGAGGAGTGCCGGGTGCTCGCGCCCGCCGAGGAGGCCTACCACTTCGGCTACGAGCGCAGGCTGCGCCGGGTACCGGTGCCGTCGTACGACGGGGTCGACCGCACCTACCCCGCGCACAGCGTCCATCCCGCCGACTACTTCTACGAGGTGCCCGACGGCCGACGCCGCTGGATCGCCGCGCTCGGCGAGGACGGCGAAGGACTGGTGCAGACGTCGACGGATGTGCTGCGCGGCCGGAAGCTGTTCGTCTGGGGCACGGGCACCGGCGGGCGCCGCTGGCAGCGTTGGCTCACGGAACCGGGCACCGGTGGCTACTGCGAGATCCAGGCCGGGCTCGCCCGCACCCAGCTGGAACACGTGCGCCTGGAGGCGGAGAGCGACGTGGCCTGGCTGGAGGCGCACGGGCCGCTGAGTGCCGAGCGCGAGGGGGAGTGGCCCGGCGTCGTACGCGCGGCCGAGGAGCGCCTGGAAGCCTGTCTGCCGCGCGAGCGCGTCGAGGCCGCCTACGCCGCGTGGCGGCCCTGCGCCGACACCGAACCCGATGAGGTGCTCGCCGTCGGCTCGGGCTGGGGCGCGCTCGAAGTGCTGCGCACGGGTGACAAGTTGCCGGGCACCCCCTTCGAGGAGGCGACGCTCGGCGACGCGCAGGCGCCCTGGCTGGAGCTGCTGCGGTCGGGATCCTTCCCCGAGCCGCGGCGGGTCGGGCCGCCGGGCGAGACGCTGGTGGCGCCGCACTGGCGGGACATGCTGGAGACCGCGCCCGCACGGCCGCTGACGGAGTATCACCTCGGGGTCGCCCAGTGGCATGCGGGCGACCGCGCGCAGGCGGTGCGCAGTTGGGAGCGCGCACTGTCGCTCGCCCCGTCCCAGTGGCCGTTGCTGCGCTGTCTCGCGGTGGCCGATCAGGAGGCCGGCCATCATGAGCGCGCCGCCGACCGGTACGCCGAGGCCTTCGACGACCTGTGCCGGGAGCGGCGCGACGACGGCGAGACCTGGACGTCCGTCACCTCGGCGCTCGGCCGGGAGGCCCTCGACGCACTGCTGGCCGTGGGCCGCACCGAGGACGCACGGTCCGTGTGGTACCGCCTCCACCCCGTGACGCGGGAGCGTGGCCGCTTCCGGCTGACCGAGGCCCGGCTGCTGCTCGCCGAGGGCGACCGTGAGGCGGCGCGGGCCGTCTTCGACGACGGATTCGAGGTCGCGGACCTGCGGGAGGGCGCCGGGGCGATCGACGAGCTGTGGGCCCGGATCACCGACGAGCCGCTGCCGGCGCACTACGACTTCCGGATGCGGCCCGCGACGTGAGCCGCTACGCGGGCGGTCGGCGGTCCACGTACTCGTAGACCGCCCCGTCCGGATGCGCCGCGATCAGATTGCGGCCCACCGGGGTCGGGATCGGGCCGGCGACGACCCGGGCGCCGAGTTCGGTCAGCACCCGGTGGGCCTCGTCGACGTCCTCGACGGCGATCGTCGCGGCCACCTTGCGCAACAGTTCCAGTTCGGTCGCGGGGCCGCTCATCAGCAGGAAGCAGCCGACCGCGGCCACCTGCACACCGCCGCGTTCGAAACGGAGGGCTCTGGTGCTCGTCAGACGTTCGTAGAAATGGACCGCGCTCTCCAGATCGTCGACGCAGATACGCAGCGAGGCTCCCAGAATCTCCATGCGCACGAGCGTAGTTGGGGCAGCCCGGGCCAGGAGATCGTTTCCGCCGGATACCGGCCCCTCCTCCCCGGAGCAGGGGGCGTGCGCGCCCGGCGCGGGGCGTTACGCACGCCCGGGCCCGGGTACCCGGCCGACATGAAGCCCTTGGATCATCTGGAACATCTGGACAAACAGCTGGTCGACGAACTGGCGCAGGTGGCCCGTGAGGCCGTGCGCGATGAGCTGCGCGAGCAGACGCGCAAGCAGCGGCGTACGGCCGCGCTGTACGCCGCGTCCGGCGCCGTCGGCCTGTACGCGGGTGCCGCGCTGGCGCTCGCCGCGGGCCTGGCCCTGGCTCTCGGCCTGCCCGGCTGGGCCGCCGCGCTGATCATGGCGGCGGCGCTGGGCGTGGCCGCCTACCTGCTGCGCGGCGCCGGACGCTCCGGCAGCGGTCACCACGCAGCCGGTGCCCACGGCGCCCAGGGCCGGCTCCTCAGCGACGCCCCGCCCGCCGGGCCGCCGGGCGGGCTCGGTATGCCGTACCCGCCGATGCCGCCCCCCGCACCCGGGGCGCCGGGCATGGGTACGCAGCCGCCGGGCATCCCGGATCCGGCCGTGCCGGAGGAGGACCCCGACGCGTCCCACCGCCGGATCCGGTGAGTGATGAGCAGGCCATGGCCAGAGGCCTTGACCAGGCATCGCAGGGCCGTCGTGGTCACCGGGGCGAGCGGCGGCGTGGGCCGGGCCACGGCCTTGGCCTTCGCCGCCCGGGGCGACCGGGTCGCCCTGCTCGCCCGGGGCCGCGCGGGCCTCGCCGCGACCGCGGACGAGGTGCGGCGAGTCGGCGGTGAGGCGCTCGTCGTGCCCGTCGACGTCGCGGACGCGAGAGCCGTCGAGGACGCCGCGCAACAGGTCGCCGACGAGTTCGGCCGCATCGACGTCTGGGTCAACAACGCGTTCGCCGGCGTCTTCGCCCGGTTCACGGACGTCGCGCCGGAAGAGTTCCGCCGGGTCACCGAAGTGACGTACCTCGGTTGTGTGTTCGGCACCCGGGCCGCCCTGCGGCACATGCTGCCCGTGAACCACGGGACGATCGTCCAGGTCGGCTCGGCGCTGGCGTACCGGGGGATTCCCCTGCAGTCGGCCTACTGCGGCGCCAAGCACGCCATCCAGGGGTTCAACGAGTCCCTGCGATGCGAGCTGCTGCACGGGCGGTCGCGGGTCCGGACCACGATGGTGCAACTGCCGGCCATGAACACCCCGCAGTTCGACTGGGTGCTGAGCCGGATGCCGCGGCGGGCCAGGCCGGTGGCGCCGGTCTACCAGCCGGAGGTGGCGGCACGCGCTATCGTGCACGCGGCCGGGCACCCCAGGCGCCGGGAGTACTGGGTCGGCGGATCGACGGTGGCCACACTGCTCGCCAACGCGGTGGCTCCCGGGCTGCTGGACCGCTACCTCGCACGTACCGGGTTCGACGCACAGCAGGACGAGCCCCAGGGCGCTCAGCAGGACACACGGCAGGACGAGCGCCGGCCCAGGGCGGAGCACGACGGGGCGGGAAACCTGTGGGCTCCCGCGGACGGCCCGCACGGCCACGACTTCGGGGCGCACGGGCGCTTCGACGCGGAGTCCCTGCCCGCCAGCGGCGAGGAGTGGCTCTCCCGCAACCGGGCGAGGATCGGCGCCGGCCTGCTGGTCGGCAGCCTGGGCGCGGCCGTGACGGCCGGGGCACTGCGCCGCCGCGCCTGACCCGCTCGCCGTATCGACCCGGACCGGGACTTCGGCCCCGATCGGGCTTTTGACCCCGGCCCGCCTTTTCGACTCCGCCCGCCTCTTCCACTCCGCTCGGGTTCTCGACCCCGCTCGGGTTCTCGACCCCGACCGGATTCTCGACCCCGACCGGGTTTTCGCCCGCTCGGGCTGTAGCCGCCCCCGGAAACGAGGCGTGCCGCGCCGGTTTCCGCGCGGACTGGGGCGAAACGCCCGGGACTGCCGGGTTTGGGGGCCCCGGCCCGGGAAACGCGGAAGGTCTCCACGGGTGGCATTCGTGCGCCCGGTAGGCAGACGACGTACGCGCGACCTCGCCGGAGGCGAAACGTGAGTCGACCTCGCATCCTCATCGTCGGTGCCGGATTCGCCGGCTACCGGACGGCCCGAACCCTCACCCGGCTGACCCGCAACCGGGCCCAGATCACCCTGCTGAACCCGACCGACTACTTTCTGTATCTGCCCCTGCTGCCCCAGGTCGCCGCGGGCATCCTGGAGCCGCGCCATGTCGCCGTCTCCCTCTCCGGCACCCTGCGCCACGTCCGCCTGGTGCTCGGCGAGGCCGACGGCATCGATCTCGACGCGCGCACCGTGCACTACACCGATCCCGAGGGACAGGGCGGCACCCTCGGCTACGACCGGCTGGTGCTCGCCGTCGGCAGTGTCAACAAACTGCTGCCCATCCCCGGTGTCGCGGAGAACGCCCACGGCTTCCGGGGGCTGCCCGAGGCCCTCTATCTGCGCGACCACGTGACCCGCCAGATGGAGCTGGCCACGGCGGCGGACGACCCCAAGCACTGCGCCTCCCGCTGCACCTTCGTGGTGGTCGGCGCCGGCTACACCGGGACGGAGGTCGCCGCGCAGGGCAAGATGTTTACCGACGCGATGGTGCGCAGGCAGCCGCTGCGCGCGGGCATGCGGCCACGCTGGCTGCTGCTGGACATCGCGCCCCGTGTGCTGCCCGAGATGGACGAGCGGCTCTCCCGCACCGCCGACCGAAGCCTGCGCCGACGCGGCGTCGATGTGCGGATGGGTGTCTCCGTGAAGGAGGCGACGCACGACGGAGTCCTGCTCACGGACGGGGAGTTCGTCGACACCCGATCCCTGGTCTGGTGCGTCGGCGTACGACCCGATCCGCTCGTCGAGAGCCTCGAACGGCCCCTGGAGCGCGGCCGGCTGCTGGTCGACCCCTATCTGCGGGTGCCGGGCCACCCCGACGTGTTCGCCTGCGGGGACGCGGCCGCCGTGCCCGATCTCGCCAACCCCGGCCAGTACACGCCGATGACGGCGCAGCACGCCTGGCGGCAGGGAAAGGTCGCCGCCGTCAACGTCGCCGCCTCGCTGGGCCTCGGCGGCCCGCGCCCCTACCACCACCGCGACCTGGGGTTCGTCGTGGACCTCGGCGGAGCCCAGGCCGCCGCCAACCCGCTCGGCGTCCCCCTGTCCGGGCCGCTCGCCGGCGCCGTCACCCGGGGCTACCACCTGGCGGCGATGCCCGGCAACCGCCTCCGGGTCGCCGCCGACTGGCTCATGGACACCGTACTGCCGCGTCAGGAAGTCCAGTTGGGGCTCGTCCGCTCCTGGAACGTGCCGCTCGACACCGCGTCGCCCGAACTGGCCCGAGTGTCGGCAGGTCCCGAAAAGCCCGGTACGGAGGATGACTCATGAACACCCGCCAGCTGACCGAACTGAGCACCCGTCAGCTCACCGAACTCGCCCAGCAACTGCGCGTCGACAGTGTCCGCGCCGCCGCGGCGGCGAACTCCGGACACCCGACCTCCTCGATGTCCGCCGCCGACCTCATGGCGGTTCTGCTGGCCAAGCACTTCCGCTACGACTTCGAACGCCCCGCCCATCCCGGCAACGACCGGTTCGTCCTCTCCAAGGGGCACGCCTCGCCCCTGCTGTACGCCGCGTACCGGGCCGCCGGGGCCATCAACGAGACCGAACTGCTGACCTTCCGCAAGCTCGGCAGCCGACTCGAAGGGCACCCCACGCCCCGCCGGCTGCCCTGGGTCGAGACGGCCACCGGCTCCCTCGGCCAGGGGCTGCCCGTCGGCGTCGGTATCGCCCTGGCCGGGAAGCGGCTCGACCACACCGGATACCGGGTCTGGGTGCTGTGCGGGGACAGCGAACTTGCCGAGGGATCCGTGTGGGAGGCCGCCGAGCACGCCGGCTACGAGCATCTCGACAACCTGATCGCGATCATCGACGTCAACCGGCTGGGCCAGCGCGGACCCACCCGCCACGGACACGATCTCGACGCCTACGCACGCCGCTTCAAGGCCTTCGACTGGCACACCATCGAGGTCGACGGGCACGATGTCGAGGCCATCGACCGCGCCTACGCCGAGGCCGAGTCCACCGCGGGACAGCCCACCGCGATCATTGCCCGCACCCTCAAGGGCAAGGGCGTCGCCGCCGTCGAGAACCGCGAGGGCCTGCACGGCAAGCCGCTGCCGGACGCGGAGGAGGCGACCGAGGAACTCGGCGGCGTACGGAACCTGCTCATCGAGGTCCAACCGCCGCCCGCCGCCCGGATGCTGCACGCCGTCCAGGGCGGCCATCTGGATCTGCCGCGCTACGACATCGGCGACGAGGTGCCCACCCGGGACGCCTACGGCCAGGCGCTCGCCGCGCTCGGCGGCGCACGAGGCGACGTGGTCGCCCTGGACGGCGAGGTCGGCGACTCCACGCGCACCGAGTACTTCGCCAAGGAACACCCCGACCGCTACTTCGAGTGCTACATCGCCGAACAGCAGATGGTCGCCGCCGCCGTCGGCATGGCCGCGCGTGACTGGATGCCGTACGCAGCGACCTTCGCCGCGTTCCTCACCCGTGCCCACGACTTCATCCGGATGGCCTCCATCAGCGGCTCCGACATCAACCTCGTGGGCTCGCACGCCGGTTGCGCCATCGGTGAGGACGGGCCCTCGCAGATGGGCCTGGAGGACCTCGCGATGTTCCGCTCGGTGTACGACTCGACCGTCCTGTACCCGTGCGACGCCAACCAGACGGCCAAGCTGGTCGCCGCCATGGCCGGCTGCGAGGGCATCCGCTATCTGCGCACCTCCCGGGGGAAGACCCCCGTCATCTACGGCCCCACCGAGGAGTTCCCGGTCGGCGGCAGCAAGGTGCTGCGCGCGAGCGCCGAGGACCGGCTCACCGTGGTGGCCGCGGGAGTCACCGTCCACGAGGCGCTCAAGGCCGCCGACGCCCTCGCCGAGCAGGGCGTCCGGGTACGGGTCGTCGATCTGTACTCCGTGAAGCCCGTGGACCGCGCCACCCTGCGCGAGGCCGCCGAACGGACCGGATGCCTGCTGACCGTCGAGGACCACCGGGAGGAGGGCGGCCTCGGCGACGCGGTCCTGGACGCCTTCGCCGACGGGCGGCCCGTACCGCGTCTGGTGCGCCTCGCGGTCCGCACGATGCCCGGCTCGGCGACGCCCGCCGAACAGCTGCACGCCGCGGGCATCGACGCGGAGTCGATCGCCGCCGCGGCCCGGCTGCTGGTGGAACACACGGTGGTGCCGTGACCGAAGGAGGGCGATGACCGCCACGCGCACCGTGCGGGCGGGCCGCCGCACCCTGGAGATCCACCGTCCGGACAAGGTGCTGTTCCCCGGCGACGGGGGCGGCGAGGAGTACACGAAGGCCCACCTCGTCGACTACTACCGCTCCGTCGCCCCCCGGATGCTGCCCCATCTGCGCGGGCGGCCCCTGATGCTGGAACGGCACCCGGACGGTGTCGGTGGTCCTCGCTTCATGCAGAAGAACACCCCCGACCACTACCCGGACTGGGTCCACCGGGTCGAGCTGCCCAAGGAGGGCGGCACGGTCTGCCACACCGTCTGCGACGACACCGCGACCCTCACCTACCTCGCCGACCAGGCCTGTCTGACCCTGCACCGCTGGCTCTCCCGCGCCGACCGGCCCGAGCGGCCCGACCGGCTGGTCCTCGACCTCGATCCGGCGGACCACGACTTCGGTCCCGTACGGGAGGCCGCACGGCAGACGGGGGAGCTGCTCGACGAGCTGAGGCTGCCCTCGGGCCTGATGACCACCGGTTCGCGCGGGCTGCACATCGTCGTGCCGCTCGACGGCTCCCACGACTTCGACGAGGTACGCGAGTTCGCCAAGGACCTGGCCGGGGCCCTCGCCGCCGCGCACCCCGACCGTCTCACCACCGCCGCCCGCAAGAAGGACCGCGGCGACCGCCTCTACCTCGACGTGCAGCGCAACGCGTACGCGTAGACCGCGGTCGCCCCCTTCACGGTCCGCGCCCTGCCCGGCGCCCCGGTCGCCACGCCCCTGACCTGGGAGCAGTTGGACGACCCGGACGTCCATGCGCGCCGCTGGACCATCGCCGACGCGGCGGACCAGGCCCGCACCGATCCCTGGGCGGACCTGCCGCGCCGAGGGCGCTCCCTCGGTCCTGCCCGCAGGCGGCTCCGGGCCCTGCGCGGCTGAACCGGGGACCCACAGGTTTGGCCAACGCCGTTGCGGCCACACGGGGGGAGAGGTGGCCATGACGAACACATCACGTACACCGAAGAACCACGACTCCGACGACGACAACGCCCGGGCGGGCGGGCGGCCCAGCACCATGGAGGTGCTGCGCGAGGCGCGCGCCCAGTTCACTGAACTCACGGGCCTGGCCGCCGAGTCCGTGTCGTCCTTCGAACGCACCGAGGACGGCTGGACCCTGCAGATCGAGGTCCTGGAACTCGCCAGGGTTCCCGACACCATGAGCCTGCTCGCGAGCTATGAGGTGGACCTCGCCACGGACGGCGAGCTGACCGGCTATCGGCGCGTGCGCCGCTACGAACGCGGGAGGGCCGACGCCCGGACGGGCGGCCGTGCCTGACGGTCCGTCGCCCCGCGGCTCCCAGCCGTACGCGTAGCCCGTACGCGCAGCACTCGTACGACTCGTACCAACCGTTCTTTCCTGTTCCTGAACCCGAGACCGTAAGGAGGTCCGTTCGCCATGACCGTTGTCCCGGCACAGCAGACCGGAGGAGGCGGCAGCAGCGGCCTGTACGACGTCCTGGAACTCGTGCTCGACCGAGGGCTCGTCATCGACGCGTTCGTCCGTGTCTCCCTCGTCGGCATCGAGATCCTGAAGATCGACGTACGGGTCGTCGTCGCCAGCGTCGACACCTATCTGCGCTTCGCCGAGGCGTGCAACCGGCTCGACCTGGAGTCCGGCCCGCACAAGAGTCCCGGACTGCCCGACCTGGTCGGCGACATCACCGAGTCCGGTGCGCGCGGCAAGTCCAAGGGGGCGCTCTCCGGCGCCGCGGAGACCATATCCGACGCCTTCCGCCAGGCCCGCGAAGAGGGACAGCCGCGCGCGCGGACCCGTAAGTCCACCGCCGCGCGGGAGAAGAAGGAGGAGCAGGAGTGAGCACCTATGTCTACGGCATCGCCGCGGCCTCTCACCCGTCGCTCCCCGACGGCATGGGCGGGGTCGGCGAACCGGCCTGTCCCGTGCGCATTCTGAACCGGGGCGAGCTGGCGGCGATCGTCAGCGACGCGCCCGAGGGACTGCGCCCCAAGCGCCGTGATCTGCTCGCCCACCAGAGCGTGCTGAACGAGGCGGCGGCGGGCGGATCCGTGCTGCCCATGCGGTTCGGCAGTGTCGCGGCGGACGACAACGCCGTCACCGACGTCCTCGAGCAGCGCGTCGAGCACTACCTGGAGCGGCTGGACACACTGGCCGGAAAGGTCGAGTACAACGTCAAGGCCAGCCATGACCAGGAGGCCGTGCTGCACCGGGTGATGTCCGAGAACCAGGACATCCGCACCCTCGCCGAGGCCAACCGCAAGTCGGGAGGCGGGAGTTACGAGGACAGGTTGCGGCTGGGCGAGATGGTGGCGGCCGCGGTGCAGGGCCGTGAGGGCGAGGACGCCGCTCAGGTGCAGGGCGCCCTGGAGCCCGCCGCCGAGGCCGTGAGTGTGGGTCCCGAGTCCACGGGATGGCTGGCCAATGTGTCGTTCCTGGTGGACCGCGACACCTCCGCCGCGTTCCTGAACGCCGTAGAGGAGGTCCGCAAGGCCCACCCGCACCTCGATGTGCGGGTCAACGGCCCGCTGCCGCCGTACAGCTTCGTGGAGCCAGGGCCGGCCGAGCCCGCCGTCGCGACGGACGCGGAGTGAGCCATGGGGCTGATCGGAGAGGTGCTGCTGCTGCCGTTCGCACCTGTGCGCGGTAGCTTCTGGGCGGTGAGACAGGTGCTCACGGAGGCCGAGCGCCAGTACTACGACCCGGCCGCCGTACGAGCCGAACTGGCCCGCTTGGAGGAGCGACTGGAGTCGGGCGAGATCGACGCCCAGGAGTTCGACCGGTTGGAGGACCAGCTCCTGGACCGGCTGCAGATCGCCATGGAGCGCGGTGACCCCGGCACAGCGGGCGGTACGGCGCCATGAACCGACTGGAACTCGGCCTTGCCCTGGGCATCGCCTACGCCCTCGGGCGCAGAAGCGGCAGGTCGAGGCAGCTCGTGGCGGCCCGCACCCCGGCGACCACCACCGACCCGGCCGTTCAGCGGCTCAAGGCGGAGGCGTGGGCGTATGCCGTGGTGCGGGCCCGGCCCCTGTTCGCCGCCGTGGGCCGCAGGCTCGGCGGACTCAGTCTGAGACTCCAGGGCGTCGCCGACGGCAACAGCCCCGGCTTCGCCCGGCTCGCCCTGGCCGTCGGCCGCCATGTCGTGCGGAGCGGCGCTCGCGCGCACTCCGTGGACGAGTACGTGGACGACGTGGCGGACGTGGAGGAACCGGAGGGCGGGGAGGACTTCGAGGACGTGGAGGCGTATCTGCTGGAGCGTCTGGAGAACGTCGTGGACGCGGAGTTCGTGGATGAGGATCCGGAGGACGTCGTGGACGCGGAGTTCGTGGATGAGGATCCGGAGGACGTCGTGGACGCGGAGTTCGCGGACGAGGGCCCGGAGGACTCGGAGGACTCAGAAGAGCTGGAGGACCCGGAAGACCCTGAGGACCCAGAAGAGCTGGAGGACCCGGAAGGCCCTGAGGACCCGCGGGAAGGAGGCCGCTCATGACCACCCCCGGACGACTGCCCGATCCCTACGCGTCGCGCGACGGCGGCGCCAACCTGGCCGACATCCTCGAACGCGTCCTCGACAAGGGCGTCGTGATCGCGGGTGACATCCGGATCAACCTGCTGGACATCGAGCTGCTCACCATCAAGCTCCGCCTGGTCGTCGCCTCCGTAGACCGGGCCAAGGAGATGGGCATCGACTGGTGGGAGAACGACCCGGCGCTCTCCTCCGGCGCACGGCACAAGGAACTCGCCCGGGAGAACGCCGAGTTGCGCTCCCGGCTGGCCGCACTGGAGGAGGCGCGCACCGAGGAGGAGAGATCATGACCGGACTGCGGTATGTGTACGCCGTCTGCCGCCCCTTCGAAGCGTCGGCCGAGGACGTACCGGCGGGCGTCGCGGGGGTGCCGCCCCGGCAGCTGCCCCACGGCGGACTGATCGCCATCGTCGGCACGGTCCCCGAGGACGACTTCGCCGAGGGACCGCTCAGGGCCCATCTGGAGGACCTGGACTGGCTCACCGCCACCGCCCGCGCGCACCAGGGCGTCATCGACGCGCTCACCTCCGTCACGACCCCCCTGCCGCTGCGGCTCGCCACCGTGTTCCGGGACGACAGCGGCGTACGCGCGATGCTGGAGGAACGCGAGGACGACTTCCACCGTGCGCTGGACCGGCTCGACGGGCGGGTGGAATGGGGCGTCAAGGTGTACGCGGAGGCGGAACGGAGGGAACCGCCGGAAGGCCCGCAGGAGACTTCGGAGCCCCGGAAAGCCGCTTCGGGCCGTGATTACCTGCGCCGGCGGCGTGTGCAGCACCACGCTCAGGACGAAATGCGGGAAGACACCGAGCGGTTTGCGCGCGGGCTGCACGAACTCCTTTCCGGGTGCGCCGAGGACTCCCTGCTCCATTCCCCGCAGAATCCCGCGCTGTCCGGAGCGTCCGGCCGTAACGTGCTCAACGCGGCTTATCTGGTGCCGCGTTCGGCCTCGGAGGCGTTCGTGGAAAGAGTGCAGCGCGAAGAGAGCGGAATTCCCGGTGTCCGCGTGGAGCTGACGGGGCCCTGGGCCGCGTACTCCTTCAGCGGCGTCGACGGGGGGAGCGGGTCGTGACCGCTCTCGAACACCGTCAGGTCGCCCTGGTCGACCTCCTGGACCGGCTGCTGGCCGGCGGGGTGGTCGTCACGGGCGACCTCACTCTGCGTATCGCGGACGTCGACCTCGTCCGCATCGATCTGAACGCGCTGATCAGCTCGGTCGGCGAACAGGTGTCCGTGCCATGGGTGGAGGAACCGTGACCCAGCGACAGAACCGACTCGACCTCGATCCCGACACGGTGGAGCGCGACCTGGTGAAACTCGTGCTGACGGTCGTCGAACTGCTTCGCCAGCTCATGGAGCGGCAGGCGGTGCGCCGGTTCGACACCGGGGAGCTGAGCGAGGAGCAGGAGGAGCGCATCGGGCTCACCTTGATGCTCCTGGAGGACCGGATGACCGAGCTCCGAGAGCGGTACGGGCTGCGGCCCGAGGACCTCAATCTGGACCTCGGGCCGCTGGGGACACTGCTTCCCCGGGATTGATCACCGGAATGTCACCCGGCGATCCGGTGCCGGACGGATCTTCTGTTCCGACCGGTCACCATCGGTACCATCGACTCCTGCCTCCGGCCGCGGTGGTGCCGCGCATCAGGAATCCCAGAAGCCAGATCACGAGCACCGCAAGCGCGATCCACCACAGGACTTTGACTGCGAATCCGGCGCCGAAGAGAATCAGTGCCAGCAGAAGAACCAGTAGAACGGGAACCATAGTGTGACCTCCTGCTCACCGGGTTTCCCGAAATCCGGGAATCAGACGTCCTTTCGGCACAGAATTTCCCCGTGCAGTACCGCGAACCAGCCGTCCTCGTGCCGACCCCATTCCCGCCAGGCCTCGGAGACGCCCGTCAGTTGCTCGCCGGTCGCGTGACCACCCTCGGTGACGCGGTCGGCGTAGGCGGAGGCGAGGGTGCGGTCCGCCCACAGCCCGCTCCACCAGGACCGCTCCTGCGGTGTGGCGAAGGTCCAGGTGCCGGAGGTCGCCGTGATGTCCCTGAGGCCGGCCTGCAACGCCCATGAGCGCAGCCGCCGCCCGGCGTCGGGCTCGCCCCCGTTGGCGCGGGCGACCCGCCGGTACAGGTCCAGCCAGTCGTTCAGGCCCTCGGATGCCGGGTACCAGGTCATCGCCGCGTAGTCGGCGTCGCGTACGGCGATGAAACCGCCCGGACGGGTGACCCGGTGCATCTCGCGCAGCGCCTGCACCGGGTCGCCCACGTGCTGGAGCACCTGGTGTGCGTGGACCACGCAGAAGGTGTCGTCCGGGTAGTCAAGGGCGTGCACGTCCGCGACCGCGAAGTCGACGTTGGTGAGGCCTCGGGCGGCGGCCGTGGCCCGGGCCTGCTCCAGGATCCCCGGGGCGTGGTCGACACCGGTGACACGGCCGTCGGGTACCAGCTCCGCCAGGTCCGCGGTGATGGTGCCCGGGCCGCAGCCGATGTCCAGGATCCGCATGTGCGGCTTGAGCGAGTCGAGCAGGTACGCCGCGGAGTTGGCGGCGGTCCGCCAGGTGTGCGAGCGCAGCACGGACTCGTGGTGGCCGTGCGTGTAGACGGCCGTCTCCTTCGGCATGCCTGTCCTCTTCTCCTCGTGGTCCCCTGGTGCCGATGGCCCACCGCGCCACGGTCGTCGCCGCGGAGCGATGGGCCACCGGCACGCATCACGGTAGGCGCTCATGCCGAATAATGAGACCGGCGTCTTGCCATCTGGACGGGTGGCGGGCCGGCCGGTCAGCGGAGGGGGAGCGGGCGGTAGACGGTCAGTGCCTCGGGAAGCTTCTCGAGCGTCACCGCCCCCGCGGCCTCGGCGACTTCACCGTCGTAGGCGAGCAGGGTGCCCGGGGCGACGCCGTCCAGGCGCAGACGCCGCACCCGGACCGCCGAGTGTGCGGGGGAGCGGGACAGCGGGCCCGCGAACGCGGCCGTCAGCAGCCGGGTGGCGGGACGGCGCCCGCCGTGCACCACCCGCACGTCCAGCCTCCCGTCGGCCAGGTCGTGACGGCGGCCGGGGGCGAGACCCCTGCGGTGGTAGGTGCCGTTGCCCGCGAACAGCAGCCACAACGGGTGGGTCCGGCCGCCGAGTTCGACGCGCAGGGGGCGGTGGTCGCCGTGCAGTACCCGAAGCGCCGCGAGGACGCCGGCCGGCCAGCCGCCGATCCGCGGCGACCAGCGCTCCCGCTGACGCACCAGTTCCGGGTAGACCCCCAGGCTGAAGGTGTTGAGGAAACAGCCCCGGGTCGCACCGGAGGAGAACCGCCCCACGTCCACGCGGACCGCGTCGCCCTGCCGGAGCGCCCGCACCACGTCAGGGACCTCCTCGATACCGAGGTCGAGCGCGAAGTGGTTGAGTGTGCCGCCGGGCAGGACCGCGAGCGGGAGGCCGTGGCGCAGGGCGACCTCGGCGGCCGCGTTCACCGTGCCGTCGCCGCCGCACACCCCGAGGACACGGGCCCGGGCGGCCGCTTTCTCCAGCCCGGCGCGCACATCGGCCGGCTCGCACTCCACCGTCTCCGCGGCCGGAAGGGCGTCCTTCAGGGCATGGACGCGGTCCGGAGTTCCCGAACCCTTGTTCACGACGACCACCAGCCCCGCCCCGTCCGGCAACGCGGGCGCGTTCACGCTCGGGCGGCCGGGCGGCACCGGAACGCGGGTCGGCACGAGGCCCCGTAGGGCGTAGGCGGCGGTCATGCCCAGCGCCGCACCCGCGAGGACGTCGCTCGGGAAGTGGACGCCGGTGTAGACACGGGAGAGGGCGACAGCGCCGGCGAGCGGCGCGACCGCGGCGCCCCAGCCGCGCGACTCCAGGGCGACACCCGCGGCGAAGGCGGCGGCCGAGGCGGCGTGGCCCGACGGGAAGGACGTGGTGATCGGCTGGCGCTTGAGCCGGCGGACTGCCGGTACCGGGTCCAGTACGGGCCGGGGGCGACGGACCGAGCGCTTGCCGACGGTGTTGATGGTGGCCGAGGCGAGCGCGAGCGAGGCGACACCGCGGGCGGCCGCCCGGCGGGCGCGGGGGCTCCGGGTGGCGGCGAGGGCCGCGGCCGTGGCGAACCACAGAACACCGTGGTTGGCGGCGCGGCTCAGCCGGGGGAGCAGGGGGTCGGCCCCGGGCCAGTGCCGGGCGGCGACGGACTCGAACAGCCGGCAGTCCAGGGCGAGGAACCGGTCACGGAACGGATGCGGGCCCGGCGGGCGGGTGGTGAGGTCGACATCTGGGGTCATGGGGCGCGGATACCCCCGGAGGGCCGAACCGTGCGGGGAGAAGGGAGAGGCGGGGACCAGGGCGATGGGGAAGGCGCGGACCAGGGCAGGGGAGCGGGCCGATATCCGCTTGCCCCGTCCCGGCGTGGCCGCCCAGAATGCGCCGCATGGGTCATCTGGAAGCCGCACACCTCGAGTACTACCTTCCGGACGGGAGGGCACTGCTCGGCGATGTGTCCTTCCGGGTCGGCGAGGGCGCCGTCGTCGCGCTCGTCGGGCCCAACGGGGCCGGCAAGACCACCTTGCTGCGGCTGCTCTCCGGTGAGCTGAAGCCGCACGGCGGGACCGTCACCACCAGCGGCGGGCTCGGTGTGATGCGCCAGTTCGTGGGGTCCGTACGGGACGAGACGACCGTACGGGACCTGCTGGTCTCGGTCGCTCCGCCGCGTATCCGCGAGGCCGCCCGCGCGGTGGACGCCGCCGAGCACGCCGTGATGACCGTCGACGACGAGGCCGCCCAGCTCCGGTACGCGCAGGCCCTCGCCGACTGGGCCGAGGTGCGCGGGTACGAGTCGGAGACGCTGTGGGACATGTGCACCATGGCCGCGCTCGGCATCCCGTACGAGAAGGCCCAGTGGCGCCAGGTCCGCACCCTGTCCGGCGGCGAGCAGAAGCGGCTCGTGCTGGAGGCGCTGCTGCGCGGCACCGACGAGGTCCTGCTCCTCGACGAGCCCGACAACTACCTCGACGTACCCGGGAAGCGATGGCTGGAGGAGCGGCTCGCGGAGACCCGCAAGACCGTCCTGTTCGTCTCGCACGACCGGGAACTGCTGGCCCGCGCCGCACAGCGGCTCGTGTCGCTGGAGCCGGGTCCCGCCGGCGCCGACGCCTGGCTGCACGGCGGCGGCTTCGCCACGTACGACGAGGCCCGGCGTGAACGCTTCGCCCGCTTCGAGGAGTTGCGCAGACGCTGGGACGAGAAGCACGCACAGCTCAAGAAGCTGGTCCTGAACCTGCGCCAGGCCGCGACCGTCAGCCATGAGCTGGCGTCTCGCTACCAGGCCGCCCAGACCCGGCTGCGGAAGTTCGAGGAGGCCGGGCCGCCGCCCGAGCCGCCGCGCGAGCAGGACATCAGAATGCGGCTGAAGGGCGGCCGGACCGGCGTCCGTGCCGTCACCTGCGAGGGCCTCGAACTGACGGGCCTCATGAAGCCCTTCGACCTGGAGGTCTTCTACGGCGAACGGGTCGCGGTCCTCGGCTCCAACGGCTCCGGGAAGTCGCACTTCCTGCGTCTTCTCGCGGGCGGCGACGTGGCCCATGCGGGGCAGTGGCGGCTCGGGGCACGCGTCGTGCCCGGGCACTTCGCCCAGACGCACGCGCACCCCGAACTGGAGGGCCGTACGCTCCTGGACATCCTGTGGCGGGAGCACTCCCAGGACCGGGGAGCGGCGATGTCCCGGCTGCGCCGCTACGAGCTGACCTCGCAGGCCGAGCAGACCTTCGACCGGCTCTCGGGCGGTCAGCAGGCCCGTTTCCAGATCCTGCTGCTGGAACTTCAGGGGGTGACCGCCCTGCTGCTCGACGAGCCGACGGACAACCTGGACCTGGAGTCAGCCGAGGCGCTCCAGAAGGGCCTGGACGGATTCGAGGGCACGGTTCTCGCGGTGACCCACGACCGTTGGTTCGCGCGCTCGTTCGACCGCTATCTGGTCTTCGGCAGCGACGGCCGGCTCCGCGAGACCCCGGAGCCGGTGTGGGACGAACGGCGGGTGGAGCGGGCGCGGTAGGGCCTGCGCGCGGGGGAGCGGGCGTGGGCGAGTACGTGTGGGGGGAGTTCGCGGCGGTAGGGGCCTACACCCAGCGCAGCAGCGCCCCCACGCCGCCCGTCGGCACCTCGTCCGCGGTCGCCGCCGTCACCGAGACGGCCTCGGCCCGCGTCTCCACCACGGAGCGCACCAGGGCGTCGTCCGCCCGGGCCGGCCAGGCGTGCCGCTCACCCAGCGACCGTAGATCCTTGCGGCGCATCGCGAGCTGATCCGGGTCCTCGCCGACCCACACCTCACGACGGGTCTCCGGGCCGCCCGGCCGGATCAACAGTTCGTCGATCCGGTGTTCGCGTGCCGCCTCGACGACCGCGGGCACCCCCTCGACCGCCCGCGTCTGTCCCTCCTCGTCCGGTGCCAGGGCCGCCAGGAACCGCTCCAGCTCCTCGTCCGCCCGCCGGCGGACATGCTCGCTGCGGATCCGCTCCACGTCCTCGTCGAGCAGTCGGCTGCCCACGCCGTGCGAGGCCTCGGCCACCCGGGTCGTGAGCCGTCGCGGCAGCCGCTCCCGCACGGCATGGCGCTCGCGCTGCTCCCCGACGAGGATCACCAGGTCGGCACGGGTCTCCTCCTCGCAGACGGCGAGCGCGTCCGCGATCTCGGCCGCGTTGTGCTCCCAGGTGTTCTCGACCCGCAGCTGGAAGTGGCGCACCGACCAGTCCGCGGTGCCTCCGCGGTGCAGGGGCCACTGCTGCCCGGTCACGTGTCCGGCCTCCCGGCTGCCCAGCGCCCCGCGCAGCTCGAATTCGGCGCCCTTGCGGTCGATGTACGCCACCACGCACACCGGGTCCTCCCCGGCCAGCTCCAGCAGCGGCGCGGTGTGGGGCAGCGGCGTCCAGTGGGCCGAGGAGCCCGGCGGTACGGCGAGCAGGGGCGGATCCAGGACCACTTCCCCCGCCCGGGCGAACATCGCCCTTCCGTACGGTTCGGGCGAGTGACGCAGGTCCTCGACCGCCTCCCGCACGGCCCGGCACGTGGGCTCGTCAGCGCCCTGTCCGGCCAGCCACCGGGCGAGGGCCTGAGCGCTCAGCGAGAGCTCATGGGCGGTGGACTCGGTGTGCCGGGAGGTGTCGACGTATACGGAGGCCCAGGGGCCGGGATGTTCGTACAGTGGATGGAGGAATGCGAGATCCATGGCTCCCTCCCGGATACTGCTCGGGGTAGTGCCTTCCGGGCGGGTACCCGGACCGCACCGAGGAACACGACGAGCGGGGTACCACGATGACCGGAGTCGACCCGGACCGGCTGACCGACCAGCAGCTCATGAAGGAGCTGCAGACGATCCACCGCACCCGTCATGACACGCTGCTGCACGGCTCGAACGATGCGCTGCGGGCGCACAACGACCGCATGGCTCAGCTGGAGGGAGAGTATCTGCGCCGTCATCCCCGTCGCCCGGTCGTGGCGAGCCGGACCCGCAACGGGGCACGGGAGCGGGGAGCGGCCGACCTCGGGCCGTGCACGGGAGCCGAACCGGCCCGGTGAGCCCGCCCCAGGCCCGCTCAATGCGTCACGCCCCCCGGGTCATGCGCCCTTGCAGGCCCGGCCCCGGGTACCGGCCGGGCCCCGAGTCCTGACCGCTCCTAGTCGCCGAACTCCGTCAGGATCGCCTCGCAGAACGCCTTGAGGTCGTCCGGCTTGCGGCTGGTGATCAGCTTGTTCTGGCCCTGATCCAGCCGTACCTGCTCGTCCACCCAGGTGCCCCCCGCGTTGGTGATGTCCGTCCGCAGGCTCGGCCACGACGTCAACGTCCGGCCCCGTACGGCATCCGCCTCGACCAGGATCCAGGGCGCGTGGCAGATGGCCGCGACCGGACGGCCCTGCCGGAAGAAGGACCGGACGAACGAGACGGCCCGT
This sequence comes from Streptomyces sp. NPDC002573, assembly GCF_042889625.1. Classification (NCBI taxonomy): domain Bacteria; kingdom Bacillati; phylum Actinomycetota; class Actinomycetes; order Kitasatosporales; family Streptomycetaceae; genus Streptomyces; species Streptomyces sp. NPDC002573. Next base: position 88,513 of record NZ_JBIARC010000017.1, read on the forward strand.
TCGTCCATCCGCAGGAAGTCCGGATTGGCCACGCCGCCCGGCAGCACGAGCCCGTCGAAGGACTCGGCCTCCACCTGGCCGACGACCGCGTCCACCGGGAAGGTGTCCGCCTTGTCGAGGTGATTGAACGCCTGGATGTGGCCCGGCTTCGTGGAGACCAGGACCGGCTGGTGTCCGGCCTCGGACACCGACGTCCAGGGATCGGTGAGTTCGACCTGCTCCACACCCTCGGGCGCGGTCAGGAACGCGATACGCATGATGTTCACTGTCCTTTCTCCGCCTCCGCGTGCCTCACGGCCTCGTGTACCGCGGCCCCGGCCAACTGCACGCACGGCGGAAGCGGGTTGACCTCGAGGCGCCCGTCCGGCGCCGGTCGTCCGTCCGGCCGGGGACCCATGCCTGCACCGCGCTGCCTCATGCCTCCACGACGGCTTCGGCGAGCTGCTGGGCGTTGGCGTAGCGCGCCGAGCGCGGTAGGCGCGTCACGGTCTCGACGAGCGTGTCCGGGGCGTGCCTGCGGCGCAGGGCCTCGATCAGGTCGTCCCGGCGCGCCGGGAAGGCCGTACGGCCCAGGATCCGGGCGAACTCGTAGCGCACGTCGGCCACCGAGCGCCCGCCGCCCGGGACCACCGGACCGGCCCAGATCGCCGGATCGTCGTCGGCGCTCGGCTCGGGGTCGTGCCACTCCTCGGTCCGCGTCGGGTGACCGGACCGCAGCAGTCCCTGCAGTTCGTGCTTCATCTCGTCGTCGCGATGGACGTTCAGCCGGTCGCTGCCTCGCTGCATGACTCCCTCCAGATGTTCGGGGGTGGCAGTCGCGTACCCGGTGGGCCGCGATCGACACGGAATCCCGGCAGGCGGTCGGCAGCCGCCGGTCCGGGGCCGTCCGGGTGACCGGGGCGCCGGGGTGTTTGCCGCGGAGGCGGCAGGGCAGGCGCTGTCTCAGTGCTTCGGACCGGAGGCACGTCCGTGGGAGCGGTGGATACCCGCCACGGGTGTGCCCGTCCGACGGGGTGCCCTCCCACGCTGACCGTCCACCCAAGGCACCAGCTAGGGAGTTGCGATCCACCATGCCCAACCGAGTGAGCGTGAAGCACCACCCGCACGACGACGCCCCCGACACCACGGAGGCCTTCCGCAGGCTCGCCACGCTCCCCGCAGGCCCTGAGCGCGACACGCTCCGCGACGAGATCGTCGAGGCCTGGCTGCCCATGGCCGATCGGCTGGCAGTACGGTTCCGCAGCCGCGGCGAGAGCCTGGAGGATCTGCGCCAGGTCGCCGCGCTCGGCCTCGTCAAGGCCGTCGACCGGTATGACCCGGAACGCGGTCACGCCTTCGAGAGCTATGCCGTCCCCACCGTCACCGGAGAGATCAAGCGGCACTTCCGTGACCACATGTGGACCCTGCATGTGCCGCGCCGCGTCCAGGACCTGCGCAACCGGGTCCGGTTCGCCTGCCAGGACCTGTCCGGGACCATCTCGGGCCGCAGGCCCACCATCCCCGAGATCGCCGAGCACGCGGGGATGAGCGAGGAGGACGTCCGGGAGGGCCTGGAGGCCCTGGAGAGCTTCACCGCGCTGTCGCTGGACGCCGAGGTGCCGGGCAGCGAGGACGGGTACTCGCTCGGCGACTCCCTCGGCGCGCCCGACGGGGCGCTCGACACCGTCGTCGACCGTGAGGCCGTCAAGCCCCGGCTGCAGGCCCTGCCCGAGCGGGAGCGCGCCATCCTCTACATGCGGTTCTTCGACGACATGACGCAGAGCAGCATCGCCGAACGGCTCGGCATCTCCCAGATGCACGTCTCCCGGCTGATCAGCCGCTGCTGCAACCGGCTCAGGGACCAGGTCATGAAGGACGCCGCATAGAGGTCACGGCGACACAGCGACACGCCGATTCGGCGACACAGGCGCACAGGGACGTGGCGGCACAGCGGACGCGGCACAGCGGCACCGGCGGGGAGCGGGTCCCGCCGGTGCCGCTGACCCGTCGGTGCGCGGGCGTCACCCGCGCGGTGGTTCCGGTCGCGCGAATGGGGCAGGGCCGCGCGCGGGCCGGGGCCGGGCGGGCTGTCATGGGCTTGCGGGCATGGCGACCGTGCCCGCGACACCCCCGCCGAAGGAGTTCGTATGCGTCGTAGTGCCCGCGTCCTGTCCGTCACCGCTCTGGCCGGCGCCGCCCTGGGGGCGGTCGGTCCGCCCGCCGTCGCCCTGGGCGCGATAACCCCGGCCGCCTCCGCCGGCTCCTCCGGCGGCCTCACCGCACGCTCCATAGGTACCGGCCGCACGCTCACGGCCCCGGTCACCTGCGACCCGGCCGACCGACCTGACGACTACGGCGGCTACGGCGCCTACGACGGCGACGACGGAGACGACGGCCCGGACAGTGCCGACGAACCCGACGGCTCGGACGGCTCGGACGGCCCCGACAGCTACGACGTGTCCGACCGCGCCGGCGAGACGGCCGACCAGGACGGGGTCGGCACCGACGTACGCCACGGCGGTACGGCACGGATCGCGGCCGTCGGTACCGCCTACACCAGCGGCAGCCTCCCCGAGGTCCGTGCCGGGCGGCGGTCCGCGACCGGACGGTGCCCGCAGTCCTCCGGCGAAGAGAGGCCCTGGAGCACCGCGTCGCCGGAGACCGGTGACGGCACCCGCCCGGCCGACGGCCGGGAACAGCCGCTGGGCCGGCAGCAGCCGGGAACCCAGCTCGGGCGGCAGGGCCTGACCCGGCCGAGCCCGCAAGGGGAGTACCCGGACGGACTGTCGCAGCAGGGCCGACGGCCCGGGAGGCAGTACGGGGTGGGGAGGCGACCGGGGGACGGCGCGGCACAGCAGTACGGTCAGCAGCCGGGGGAGGGCGAGGCGCAGCAGCAGTACGGGCAGCAGCCGGGCGGGGAGCTGGACGACGGGCCGGGATGGCAGACGGACGAGGGCCGGCACGACGGGTCGGGTCAGCTGCAGGGGGCGGGGCTGGGCAGGCGGCCGGTGGGCGGCGAGTCGCAACTGTTCGGGCGGCAGCCGGGCGGGGGCCGGATGCAGCAGTACGGGCAGCGATCGGGCGGGGAGCTGGACGACGGGCCGGGATGGCAGGCGAACGAGGGCCGGTACGACGGGTCGGGTCAGCTGCAAGGGTCGGGGCTGGTCAGGCGGCCGGGGGTGGGCCAGATGCAGCAGTACGGGCAGCAGTCGGACGAGGGCGAGGCGCAGCAGTACGCGCAGCAGTCGGACGAGGGTCAGGCGCAGCAGTACGGGCAGCAGTCGGGCGAGGGTCACGCGCAGCAGTACGGGCAGCAGTCGGGCGAGGAGCTGGACGACGAGACGGACGGGGAGGGGCAGCAGCAAGGACAGCAACAGGTCCGGCACGAGGGACAGGGGTTTCGACAGGGCCAGGGCCAGGCCTTCAGCACCGGTCGAGGGCGTCAACAGGGCAGGGGAGAGGCCCAGGGCAACGATCAGGGGCACCGGCAGCAGTCGGGTCGGGGCCGAGAGCAGGGCGAGGCCCGGAAGAACGGGTCGGGGCAGCAGCAAGGGCAGCGCGGGCAGGGGAAGAACAACGGGCGGACGGGTGTCGGTGCGCAGCACGGGGTGAACGCGGGCCTGGGAGGTTCCTACGCCGCGTCCGTCCCCGCGCTCGTCATCGGAGGCCTCCTGATCGCGGGCGCGTTCGCCGCCGCCCTGCACCGGATCTGGCCGCGCCGCGGCCGCGCACGGCTGAACCCGTGATCCGGTGAACCCCCGCCGGACACCCATGATCGGCCGGAACCCTGGGTACTCAGATCCCTGGGGCACCACCAGCACCGTAGGGGAACAACCGGCACGGTAGCGAACAGGCGTACGAGGATGGTCGGCCGGGCGGCGGATGCCCGTGGCGAGCCGGGGACGGGGACCGGCATCAGGGACTGCGCGGAGGCACGCATGCGGCGGACGGATCCGGAAGGGCACGGCCCCGTCCGCTACGGCCCGCCCCTGCCCGGCGACGGACTGCCCCTGCTGCCCGTGCTGTCCACCGCGCTCGCCCGGGCCGCCGGCCATGACGGCGCCCGGCCCACCGGCGGTGTGACCGGGCTGTCCGAGGCCGCCTGCGGTTACTTCGCACGACGGGGGCTGCCCGCCCGTCCCGAGGAGGTGGCCGCCGCACCCGGCGCCGCCTCCCTGCTTCTCGCCGTCACCGCCGCGCTCGGCGGTGACGTGCTCGTCCCACGGCCCTGTGCCGCCTGGTGGGTGCCCCAGGTCAGGGCACTCGGACGGGCCGTGTTTCCGGTGCCGACACCCGCCGAGTGCGGCGGCGTCCCCGACCCGTACGCCCTGTTGGAGACCGTGCGCAGGATCCGCGCGGAGGGCGGCGACCCCCGGCTGCTGGTGCTGGCCGTCGCCGACGACCCGACCGCCACCGTGGCGCCGCCCGAGCTGGTGCACGAGACCGTGGAGGCCGCCGCCGGGGAGGGGCTCCACCTGGTGAGCGACGAGACCTGGCGCGACACCGTGCACCGGCCGCACGAGACCGTCCTGCTCAGCCCGGCCGAGATGCTGCCCGAACGGGTCACCGTGGTCACCGACCTCGCCGGACCCTTTCTGCCGACGGGCTGGCCCGCGGCCGTCGCCCGCTTCCCGGCCACCGCCGACGGCGCCGGGCTGCGGGCCCGCGCCCTGGACGTGCTCACCGCGCTCGGCGCCCATGTCGCCGACCCGGTCGCCGCCGCGGCCGCGTACGCGCTGGCGGAGCCCCCCGAGATCACCCGACGTCTCGCCGCCGCTGTCGCGCTGCACACGCGCGTGGCCGACGCCGTGCACCGGCGCGTGGTCTCCGCGGGTGCCGTCGCCAGACCTCCGCAGGCCGGGCGCCACCTCTACGCCGACCTCGACCCGCTGCGTCCCGCGCTCGGCGCGCACGACGTCGGAGACGCTCAGGAACTGGAGGACTTCCTCACCGCCCGGCTCGGTATGCCCGTGCCGGGCGGCCATCGCTTCGGGGACGATCTGGCGGCGCTCCGCGTCCGTCTGTCCACCGGTCCCCTCCTCGGCACCACCGCCGAGGAACGCGAGCAGTGCCTCCAGTTCCCCGCGCCCTTGGAACTGCCGCATCTGCAACGCGCGTTGAACCTCCTTGGATCGGTCTTCGACGATCTCCGCGACGACGCTCAGCGATGGGAGCCTCCTCGATGACGCAGCAGTCCGAGCCGCCCGCGACCCCCACCCCGGCGTACCAGAGCGTGGGTGAGCCGGAGCCCGCGTCCCTGCTGAGCCCGGTCCCCGGAGGACCGGCCCCGCTCCCGCCGCTGGCCGAGCCCCGTCCGCTGGGCGAGCACCGTATCTGGCCCCGCTCCTTCGTCGACCGGCTCACCGCGCCCCTGCCCGGCATCAAGGCCCTGGCCCGCTTCGCCCGCGAGGGCGCCGTACGGCCCGGGCCCGAGGGGCTCAGGGACGTCCCGCTGCTGCCGTACGAGCCGCAGCCGCTGCCCCGAACCGACACCCGCACGATCGCCGTCTCCTGGGCGGGGCACGCCAGTTGGGTGGTGCGCATCGGCGGGCTGACCGTCCTCACCGACCCGGTGTGGTCCCGGCGCATCCTCGGCACACCGGCCCGGATCACCCCCGTCGGCATCGGCTGGCACGCCCTGCCGCGCATCGACGCCGTGGTGATCAGCCACAACCACTACGACCATCTGGACGCCCCGACCCTGCGTCGGCTCCCGGCCACGACACCCCTGTTCGTACCGGCCGGGCTCGCCCCGTGGTTCCGGCGGCGCAGATTCACCTGCGTCACCGAGCTGGACTGGTGGGAGGGCGCCGAACTCGACGGTGTCCGCTTCGACTTCGTCCCCGCCCACCACTGGTCCAAGCGCACGCTGACCGACACCTGCCGCTCCCTGTGGGGCGGCTGGATACTGACGGCGTCCGACGGACGACGCGTGTACTTCGCGGGGGACACGGGGTACGGCCGCTGGTTCGAGCGGATCGGCCTCCGCTATCCGGGGATCGATCTGGCGCTCATGCCGATCGGCGCCTACGACCCGCGCTGGTGGCTCCGCGACGTCCACTGCGACCCGGAGGAGGCGGTGCGGGCGACGGCCGACCTCGGCGCGCGCCGCATGGCACCCATGCACTGGGGCACGTTCGTGCTGTCCGCGGAGCCGGTCCTCGAACCGCTGACGCGGGTCCGGGAGGCCTGGGAGAAGGCGGGACTGGCCCGAGAACACCTGTGGGACCTGCCGGTCGGCGCGTCCCGGGTGCTGGAGTGAGCCGTCCGATTCAGGAGGCGACGGAGCGGCGCACCCGGCGCCAGACGCCGGGCGCCGCGCTGACCACGAGAGTCAGCGCGACCGCCGCCACCACACCCTCCCAGGGCCTCGGGAACAGGGAGCCGCCCAGGATGCCGATCAGCTGGTACGTCACCGCCCAGGCGAGACAGGCCGGGGCGTCGCCGCGGGCGAAGTCCCTGAGCGGCATCCCGGCCAGCAGACAGGCGAGCATCACCGGGATACGGCCGGCCGGGACGAGCCGGGAGAGGGTGAGCACCGCGATGCCGTGGTCGTCCAGCTTCTGCTGCGCCTGGGCGAGCCGTTCCTCCGGGGCGCGGTCGCGGATCGTCCGGAGCCAGCGGGAGCCGTTCTTCGACCGCATGCCGCGCCGCCCCAGCCAGTAGAGCGCGACGTCCCCGAGGGAGGCGGCGAGCGAGGACACGACGAAGACCAGCGCCAGCGAGAACGGCGCGGTCTGATGGAAGGCCACCACCGCGGCCGAGCTGACGAGGGCCCCGGTGGGCACGACCGGCACCAGCGCACCGACCAGCACCAGCAGGAACAGCGTCGGATAACCCACGGCCTGCTGAGTGGACTCCGTGGGCACGGTGCCACCCGTGACGGCGAAGAACATCATCGGGCGGTCTCCAGCCGTATGCTCTCGCCGTGCGCGAGGAGGTGCACCGCGACCTCCGGCGCACGTTCCGCGGCCAGGCGCACGAACTCCTGGCCCGGCGCGTGGAATTCATGGGGGCGCACGGTGTCCATCCCGATCGGCCAGTACGTGCCGTAGTGCACCGGCACCGCGCTGCGCGGCATCAGCCCGGCGAGCGCCGGCGCGGCGCGCCCCGCATCCAGATGCCCTTCCCTGAGAAAGGGTCCCCAGCCGCCGACCGGCAGCAGCGCCACGTCGACCGGCCCGACCTCCTCGGCCATCGACGGGAACAGGCCCGTGTCCCCGGCGAAGTACGTCCGGGCCTCGCCCTCGACGACGAACCCCAGGGCGGGGGAGTGGTGCGGTCCCATCGGCAGCCGGCGTCCGTCGTGCCGCGCGGAGACGACCCGTACCACCAGGTCACCGACCTGTACCCGGTCGCCCGGCACGACCTCGGTGACCCGCAGCCCGCCCAGCCGCCGCAGCCCCGGCACCTGCCCGGGGGCTCCGCGCGGCACCAGCAGACGGGTGCCAGGGGTCACTCGAGCCAGCGACGGTACATGCAGATGGTCGGCGTGCAGATGCGACACCAGCGCCAGGTCCGCGACCGCGGCCTCGGGCGGCGGCGGGGCACCGCGGCGCCGCCGCAGATGTGCCAGACGCCGTGCGAACAGGGGATCGGTCAGGACCCGTACACCGGAGTCCTCGACCGTGCAGGTGGCGTGTCCCCACCACGTGATCTCCACCGGCACCCCGATGCCTCCTTCGTGCGACTCCCCCCGAGCCTACGGGCAGGGGTAGGGTCGGCGGCGAAACCCTGAGGTGAGGGGGGACCCCATGGGAGATGCGCACGGCACCTCCGGCACACGCGACGCCTGCGGCGGTCCGGACACGGTCCGGGTCACGGCGATCGCCAGCCTGACGCCGCTGGAGGAGCTGGACGCGGACCCCTTCCTCGTCGACTCCCGCAGCCAGCACGCGATGTGCGCCCGCTGGGCGGCGGAGCGCGGCTATGTGGTGAAGCGGGAACTGCTCGTCCGGGGGCTGCGCCCCGACCACAGTGCGCTGTGGTCGGACGTGGACGCGGGCCTGGTCGATCTGTTCGTCGCCCCGAGCCGCCGGGTGCTGGAGCGCGCCCTGTCCTCCGTGGAGGAGTTCACCGCCGAGTGCGCTCGGCGGGGCGTGCGCATCGAGACGGTCGGTCACGCGGAACCCTCCTACGACGCCCAGATGAAGGCCCGCGTCCACCGCCGCCTCTCGATGCCGACCGCCGGCTACGACGGCCGCTGACCCGGCCCCGCCCCCTCCGCGCTCCCCGGGCCCCGCCACCAGCGGCGAGGTCATGGTCTGCAACCGGCCGACGAGCGCCGCGGAACTCCAGCGCCGCGCCATCGCGCGGACCGGTGACGGCGGGCTCCTCACCGTCGACGGCGCGAGCCGCGGCAATCTGTTCAGCGGCGGCGCCGACCAGCTCGCCCTGGTGCTGTCCGTCGCCGCGCGGCGCGGCCGGGAGAACCGCTCCCGGGCCGGATACTTCGCCTACTTCAGCGATCCGGCGGGCGCCGTGCGCACGGCCATGTCGTTCGTCGCCGACGTGGGCCGCGAGATAGGGCAGTCCACCCGGGCCCGGCTCGCCGAGCAGCGGCCGCGGGTCGGCCGCGGCGGCCTCTACCCGTTCGTCCGCGCCTTCGCCACGGTCGTCGAGCGGGATGTCGTCGTGGCCGCCGTCATCGGCGACATGCTCGCCGGACGCGACGCCGTCTACGCGGACCTGGTGGCGTACGACGAAGTGGCCCACCACTCCGGCCCGCACAGCCGGGACGCCGAGCAGGTCCTGCGGAGACTGGACCGTTCGCTGGCGCTGCTGGCCCAGGTCGCCGAGCACGCCCCGCGCCCGTACCGCATCGTGGTGCTGTCCGACCACGGCCAGAGCCCCGGCGAGACCTTCCGGACCCGTTACGGACTGAGCCTCGGCCATCTGGTGCGGGCCGGCTGCGCACTGCCTGTGCCGCGTCGCGTCGAACGGACCCACAGCGGAGCCGAGGCCCGCGCGGCGGTACGGGCCGCACTGCGCCGTCCGTTCGAGGAGGACGACGGGGGCCACCCGGCGACGCGCCGCCGCTCCGAGCCCGTCGTGCTCGCCTCCGGCAATCTCGGACTCGTCTCCTTCCCGGACGTGCCGCACCGGATGAGCAAGGAGGAGATCGACCGCCGTCATCCCGCGCTGCTGTCGACGCTCGCCGAGCACCCCGGCGTCGGCTTCGTCCTCGTCCGCAGCGAGGAGCACGGCGGGGTGGTGCTGGGGGCGCACGGCGCGGAGATCCCGGTCGATCGGCTCGCCGACGGGACCGGTCCGCTGGCCGACTTCGGTCCCGGCGCCGCCGACGCCGTACGCCGCACCCACTCCTTCCCGCACACCGCCGACATCATGGTCAACTCCTGGTACGACCCGGACACCGGCGAAGTCCTCGCCTTCGAGGAGCAGATCGGCTCGCACGGCGGACTCGGCGGCGCCCAGGGCCGCCCCTTCCTGCTCTGGCCGGTCACCCTGTCCGCACCGGCCGGGGACGGCGCCGAACTCGTCGGCGCCGAGCGGCTCCACCAGCTCTTCCGCCGCTGGCTGCGCGAGTGCGACGGCCCCCAAGTGCCCCTGACCGGGCGTGAGGACGAGACCGAGCGCGCCGCCTGACCCTCGCTCGTGGGACGGAACGGAAGCCATGCCGCGACCGTGACGTCCTGCGCGCCCCGTGCGCCGGAATGTGATCGGATAGGCGCGGCACCCGGCAACGGGACCGCCCTGACGAGAATTCGCACGGCATGCGAAAGGACTCATCGTGGCAACCACGCGCACCGCACACACCGTCTGGGAAGGCAATCTGCTCGAGGGCAACGGAGTCGTCACCTTCGACTCCTCCGGCATCGGACAGCAGCCGGTGACGTGGGCCTCGCGCTCCCAGGAGGCGAATGGCAAGACCAGCCCCGAGGAGCTGATCGCCGCCGCCCACTCCAGCTGCTTCTCCATGGCGCTGTCGCACGCCCTGGCCGGCGCCGGCACCCCGCCCACCAAGCTCGACACGAAGGCCGATGTCACCTTCCAGCCGGGTGAGGGCATCACGGGCATCCACCTCACTGTCGAGGGCACGGTCCCCGGCATGGACAACGACGCGTTCGTCGCCGCCGCCGAGGGCGCCAAGAAGAACTGCCCGGTCAGCCAGGCCCTGGCCGGTACGACGATCACCCTGGACGCCAAGCTCTCCTGACGCGCCCCCGTCCACCGGTGCCGCGCCCCTCGCGAGGGGGCGCGGCATCGCCGTTTTCCGGGTATCCGAAGACGGGGCGGACGGTGGCCGGTGCCCAGTCGGCGTCATGGACAACGGGCCGCTCGCGTCCTGTGATGGAGTGCGACAGGCGCCCTGGCGGAAGGGGACAGCGATGGCACGTGCGGTCGGGATCGATCTCGGTACGACGAACTCGGTGGTGGCCGTTCTGGAGGGCGGTGAACCCACCGTCGTCGCCAACGCGGAGGGTGCGCGGACTACCCCGTCGGTCGTGGCCTTCGCCAAGAACGGCGACGTACTCGTCGGCGAGGTCGCCAAACGGCAGGCGGTGACGAACGTCGAGCGCACCGCGCGCTCGGTCAAGCGGCACATGGGCGACCCGGACTGGCGCTTCCCGGAGCACGGGTCCGTCGACGGCACCCGCTTCCGCGCCCAGGAGCTGTCGGCCCGTGTGCTGCAGAAACTGAAGCGGGACGCCGAGGCGTATCTCGGCGAGGACGTCACCGACGCGGTGATCACCGTGCCCGCCTACTTCGACGACTCCCAGCGTCAGGCCACCAAGGAGGCGGGGGAGATCGCGGGACTGAAGGTCCTCAGGATCGTCAACGAGCCGACGGCCGCGGCCCTCGCGTACGGCCTCGACCGCGCCGAGGAGCAGACCGTGCTCGTCTTCGACCTCGGCGGCGGCACGTTCGACGTCTCCCTGCTGGAGATCGGCGACGGTGTCATCGAGGTCAAGGCCACCAACGGGGACACCCGTCTCGGCGGCGACGACTGGGACCAGCGGATCGTGGACCATCTCGCCCAGCGGTTCCAGGGGCAGCACGGCATCGACCTGAAGGCCGACAAGATGGCGCTGCAACGGCTGCGGGAGGCCGCCGAGAAGGCGAAGATCGAGCTGTCCAGCTCCACCGAGACCACCGTCAACCTGCCCTACATCACGGCCTCCGCCCAGGGCCCGCTGCATCTGGAGGAGCAGCTGACGCGGGCCCGGTTCCAGGAACTCACCGCCGATCTGCTCGACCGCTGCCGGACGCCGTTCGACCGGGCGGTCAAGGACGCGGGTGTGCAGCTCTCCGCGATCGACCATGTCATCCTCGTCGGCGGCTCGACCCGGATGCCCGCCGTCACCGAACTGGTCAGGGACCTCACCGGCAAGGACCCGCACAAGGGCGTGAACCCGGACGAGGTCGTCGCCGTCGGGGCCGCCCTCCAGGCCGGTGTCATCCGCGGCGACGTCAAGGACGTCCTGCTGCTCGACGTCACCCCGCTGTCCCTCGGCATCGAGACCAAGGGCGGCATCATGACCCGGCTGATCGAGCGCAACACCACCATTCCCACCCGGCGTTCGGAGATCTTCACGACCGCCGAGGACAACCAGCCGTCCGTCGGGATCCAGGTTTACCAGGGCGAGCGTGAGATCGCCGCGTACAACAAGAAGCTCGGTGTCTTCGATCTGACCGGGCTGCCGCCCGCTCCGCGCGGCGTGCCGCAGATCGAGGTGGCCTTCGACATCGACGCCAACGGGATCATGCATGTCTCCGCCAAGGACCTGGCGACCGGCCGGGAACAGAAGATGACGGTCACGGGCGGCTCCGCGCTCCCCAAGGACCAGATCGACCGGATGATGCGGGACGCGGAGCAGTACGCCGAGGAGGACCGCAAGCGCCGCGAGGCCGCCGAGACACGCAACCAGGCCGAGCAACTCGTCTACCGGACCGAGAAGTTCCTGCGGGAGAACCCGGAGAGCGAGGCGCGCGTCCCCGCGGACGCGAGGAGCGAGGTGACGGCCGCCCTCGCCGAGCTGAGGAGCCTGCTGGAGGGCGAGGCCGACACGACGGCGCTGCGGGCCGGCATCGAGAAGCTCGCCTCCGTCAGCCAGCGGATGGGACAGGCGATGTACGCCCAGGCCCAGCAGGCATCCGCCCAGGGCACCGAGCAGCACACCGCACCCCAGGACGAGGAGGGCGTGGTGGACGCCGAGATCGTCGACGACGACAGGGAAACACGGGGAGGGGCGGCCTGAGCCGGGGCGGCTGGTTCAGGGCTTGCGCGCGACCCCGGCGTACACCGGCACGATGCCCTCCGCCTGGGCCGCGACATCCTCCGGGTCCGGCCGCCATCCGCTGACGGGGATCACCCCGGGCCCCAGCAGCTCCAGACCCTCGAAGAAGCGGGAGAACTCGGCGAGCGGGCGCGGATGGAAGGCCGTGCCGCCCTGCCGGAACAGGCCGGCCGCCTGCTCCACGGCCGCACGGTTCAGATCCGGTGTGACCTGCGAGACGACCAGATGGCTGCCGGGCGCGAGAGCCTCCAGGTACCGCCGCAGCAGCTCGTGGACGTCGTCGTCGAGGTAGTGCGTGAGCGCGACCAGTGACAGCGCGACCGGCTGCCCGAAGTCCAGCGATCGCCCGGCCAGGGCGAGGATGGCGTCCGGATCGCGCACGTCCGCGTGGACGTAGTCCGTGCTGCCCTCGGCGGTGCCGTGCAGCAGCGCCTCCGCGTGCCGCAGCACGATCGGGTCGTTGTCGGCGTACACCACCCGCGCCTCGGGAGCCACCCCCTGGGCGATCTGGTGGAGGTTCGGCTCGGTGGGGATGCCCGTGCCGATGTCGAGGAACTGGCGCACCCCCGCCTGAGCCAGCGTCCGGGTCGCGCGGTGCATGAACCGGCGGTTGGCGCGCGCCCCGCGTCGCACGGTCGGGTCCGCGGCGAGGATCTTTTGGCCCAGCTCCTCGTCCACGGGGTAGTTGTCCTTGCCGCCCAGCCACCAGTCGTACACCCGGGCGGGATGGGGTTTGCCGGTGTCGATGCGGGTGGGCGCGGCCTCGGGTCCGGTCGTCATGCGCAGGCTCCTGGTGGGGGGTGGAGTGTGTGCTCGGTGCGGGGTCCCGGTGTCGGCCGGGTCAGAAGGCGTCGCGGTACTCGCGCAGCATCGCCCTCGTGCGCTGGACGGATGCCGCCTTCGCGGACATGTGGTCCAGGACCTCCAGGTGCATGGCCACCTCGACCCGCGAGTCCAGATAGAGGGCGCCGGTCAGATACTCGCTGTAGACCATGTCGGGCAGCTCCGCCTCCTGGAAGCGGAACAGCACGAACGGGGTGTAGGTGCCCGGATGCGGCCCGGCGGCGAACTCGGCCACCTGCAAGGTGATCCCGGGTTCCTCACTGGCCTCCAGGAGCCGGTCGAGCTGGTCGCGCATCACCTCGGCACGGATGCTCACCGGTCTTCGCAGCACCGTCTCGTCCATGATCACCCACAGGCGGGGCGCGTCCGGGCGGGTCAGCAGCTCCTGGCGGGCCAGACGCAGCGCCACATGCCGCTCGATGTCCTGGGGGCGGACCTGTCCGACGGTCCCGGCCTCCAGCACGGCGCGGGCGTAGTCCTCGGTCTGCAGCAGCCCGGGCACGAAGTGCGGTTCGTAGGACCGGATGATGCGGGCCGCGCCCTCCAGGCTGACATGCAGACTGAACCAGTCGGGCAGCACATCGTGGTAACGCTGCCACCAGCCCGGCTCGTTGGCCTCCTCGGCGAGCCGGACGAAGGCGGCGATCTCCTCGTCGGGCACGCCGTACCGGGTGAGCAGCACCTGCACGTAGGGGATCTTCAACGCGACATCGGCGGTCTCCATCCGCCGCACGGTCGCCGGGGCGACCCGCAGCACCTGCGCCGCCTCCTCGCGCTTCAGCCCGGCGGCCTCGCGCAACTCCTGCAGCCGCCGTCCGAGCACCACCTGACCCACGGTGGGCGCAGCTCGCCGCTCACTCACGCCACGCCTCCCCTACGCGCCGAAGTACGTGAGCAGTGTGGCATGTTCGGCCCCATGTCTCACGGGTGTCGTGGGGAGCGGATGATTCCCATGACCGGAGTCGGCCTGTTGCAGAGGTGCGGGGACACGGGATGCTTGCAGCGGGAGGGGAAGCATGACGGGCGGGACATTCAGACGGGACAGGACGGCGCGCTTACGGTCGGCGCGCTCACGGCCATCGTCGTCGAGCGTGATCCTGGCGCCTGCCGGACGTGCGGCGCTGACGTTCGTGCTCGTCTCCGCGGCCCTGTTGTTTCTCACGGTCGCCTGCGGTGTGGACGACGAATCCCGCGGCAGCGGCGAGCCACAGTCGCAGCGTGCCTATGTAACGGCGCTCGACAAGGCGCGCAAGTCCCTGTTCCAGGGGGACGTGGAGTACGACGACCTGCACGCCCGGCGTCTGCGGGTGGGGGAGCAGATCCCTTTCCTCGTCACCGTCTCCGGCAGCTGGAAGGGGCCGCCCAACGGGAAACCGCACGCCCCGGTGCTCACCGGGGCGGAGATGGGTGTGAAGTTCGACTGTCACGGCGACGCGGAGTGCACCACCGACCCGCAGTGGCGGCAGCCCGTCCTGAACAGGACGGACCACGCCTCCTGGACCTGCTGGATCACACCGCACGCGCCCGGCCCTCTGACCGTCGGCGTCAGGATCACCGCGTATCGCACCGACACCTCCACCGTCCTCGCCACGAAGGAGATCTTCGCGCGGACGTACGCCGAGGCGCCGCCCCGGAGCTTCTTCGTGACCCTCTGGGACCGGCTGCGCACCGGCTGGGGTGTCTTCGTCGCCTTCACGACCGGAGTGGGAGCGGTGTGGGGCACCTGGTCGCTGGTCGTCGGTGCCGTACGGCGGCTGCGCCGGTCCCGGGCCACGGGCGAGGACCCGTCCGCGCCGACGCCCGAGGACGCCGCGCCGACGGCCGACGAGCCCTCAGGATCCCAGTGACCGGAGGTACTTGACGGTCGCCGCGTCGGCGGGCAGGAACGTCTCGATGGCCAGTTCCGCCACGGTCACGTCCATCGGGGTGTTGAAAGTGGAGATGGACGAGATGAAGGACAGCACCCGGCCGTCGTGCTCGATCAGCATCGGCAGCGCGAAGTACGGTACGGGCTCGTCGGGTTCGCAACCGGCCCCGGGCTCACCCCGGTCCGGGACCGGATACGCCGCCACCTCCTCGTACAGGGACCGCAGGGCCGACGACCGCTGCAGCGCGATCTGGCGCTCCATCTGCGCCAGCAAGTGCCCCCGCCACTCACGGAGATTGCGGATGCGCGGCGCCAGACCCTCGGGATGCAGCGTCAGGCGCATCGCGTTCAGGGGCGGGGCCAGCAGCCGCTCCGGGACCCCCTCCAGCAGCAGCGCGATGCCGCGGTTCGCCGCCACCACGTCGTACCGCGCGTCCACCACCAGCGCCGGATACGGCTCATAGCCCTGGATCAGCCGCTCCACACCCGCGCGCAGCGCGTCCATCGACGGGTCGTCCAGCGGTGTCTCCGGGTAGTGCGGGGCGTAACCGGCCGCCAGCAGCAGCGCGTTGCGCTCGCGCACCGGGACGTCCAGATGCTCGGCGAGCCGCAGCACCATCTCCTCGCTCGGCCGTGACCGCCCCGTCTCGATGAAGCTGATGTGCCGTGCCGAGGAGCCCGCCCGCAGCGCCAACTCTAGCTGGCTGACCCGTCTGCGCTCCCGCCAGCCCCGCAGCAGCGGGCCGATGGCCGGGTCGGAAGGGGCCGGTGGGGAGGCGGCGGCGCCGGTCGCGACAATGGTCATACGGACGACCGTAGTCGAGGAGTGGTGCATGTACGACCGACTGAACCCGTCCTGGGAGGCCACGGCGATCTACCGGGCCCGGGTGCGGGGATCCCTGCTCGGCGGTGCCGTGGGCGACGCCCTCGGATATCCCGTCGAGTTCGTCTCCCTGGACCGTATCCGGGCCCTGCACGGCGAGCAGGGCGTCACCGGTCTGATGCCGGACGGGGCGGCAGTCGTCGGCCGGATCACCGATGACACCCAGATGACCCTGTTCACCGTGGAGGGGCTGCGGCAGGCGCGCGTCCGCGAACGACACCGGGGGACCGACGACGACTGGTCCCGGCTGGTGCGGGACGCCTACGGCCGCTGGTTCGACACCCAGCGCCTGTCCGGGCCGCCGGAGGGCGCCGAGGGCCTCGCGGCCCAGCCCTGGCTGTATGCGCGCCGCGCGCCCGGCAACGCCTGTCTGTCCGGCCTCGCCCAGGACTTCGTTCCCGACCCGGAGGCCGCACTCGGCCGCCCCGGCCGGGTGAACTCCGAGTCCAAGGGCTGCGGCGCGGTCATGCGCTCGGCGCCCTTCGGGCTGACCCGTGTGCCGGCCCACATCGCGTTCGGCAGGGCGGCTCGCAGCGCCCAGACCACCCACGGGCACCCCACCGGGTACTACTCAGCGGGTGCCTTCGCCGCGATCGTCGCGCATCTGGTCGAGGGGGAGTCCCTGGAGGGCGCGGTGCTGCGCGCGCTGCGTCTGCTGGCCCGCCACCCGGGGCACGAGGAGACCACGTCCGCGCTGCTGGGCGCTCTCGACCTGGCTGCGGAGGGCGCGCCCACCGCGGAGAAGGTGCAGACGCTCGGCGCGGGCTGGGTCGGCGAACAGGCCCTCGCCATCGCCGTGTACTGCGCCCTGGTGGAGCCCGATGTCCGGCGCGCGCTGCTGCTGTCCGTCAACCACTCCGGCGACAGCGACTCCACCGGCGCCCTCTGCGGCAACCTCCTCGGCGCCCGCCACGGCGACCACGGGCTGCCGCGGGACTGGCTGGAACAGATCGAGGGCCGGGCCGAGATCACCGCCGTGGCGGACGACCTCGCGGCGGAGTGCGCACAAAGCTGACGGCCCACGGGCCCGGCCGTGCGTACGGCATCCCACCGAGGGGATGTGACAGGGTGGGACGCACCCCACGTCGTACGGAAGGAGCCAGGTCATGCCCGTCGAACCGCTGTCGCAGAAGGAGATCGAGGACCGGTTGGCGGAGTTGCCCGGCTGGTCGCTGGACGGCGACCGGATCGCCCGCTCCTACCGGCTCCCCTCGCACTTCGCGGCGACCGCCATGGTCGTCCACATCGCCCAGGTGCAGGAGGAGCTGGACCACCACTCCGACTGCACCCTGGGCTACAACACCGTCTCCCTCACGGTGAACACGCACAGCGTGGGCGGCGCCGTCACCGAACTGGACTTCAATCTCGCCCACCGCATCGAGGGACTGGCACCCGGACACGGGGCGCACTGAACGGGGACAGGCCATGCTGGACTACGACAAGGAAGCCGAGGGCTACGACTCCTCGCGCGGCGGTGAGCCACGCGCCGCTGCGGCAGCCGACGCCGTGCTCGGCCTGATACCCGAGGACGCGCACCGGCTGCTGGACGTGGGCTGCGGCACGGGGATCGTGACCCGGCGGCTCGCGGCCGGGCGGCCCGGACTGCGGGTCACCGGCGCGGACCTGGCGTACGGGATGGTGCGCCGCGCCGCCGACCGGCTGCCCGGCGCCGTGGTCCTCGCCGACAGCCGCCGACTGCCGTTCCCGGACGGGACGTTCGACGCGGTCACGAGCATATGGCTGCTGCATCTCGTCGAGGGGCCCGCGGAGGTGCGGGCCGTGCTCGCCGAGTGCGCCCGGGTACTGCGGCCGGGCGGTGTGTACGTCACCACCGTCGACAAGGCCGCCGCCCATGACGTCGGCAGCGACATCGACACCGCGCTCGCCCGGCGCCCGCGCCGGCCCGCGACCGACGCCGCGGAGACGGTCGCGGAACACGTCGCCGAGTACGGTCTCGTACCGGCCGGAGGGGCCCGCTTCCGCGGCGTCGGCCAGGGCCGCAGCCCCCGCGGCACGGCGGCGGACCTGCGCCGTGGCTGGTTCACCACGCTCAGGCCCGGTGATCCGCTCGGGGAACGGATCATCGCCCGGCTGGCCGCCCTGCCGGACCAGGACCGGCTGCGCCCCGACCCGGAGTTCACTCTCCGGGCCTTTCGCAAGCCCGAGTCCTGACGCTCAGTCGGCAGGGCAAGCGGGCCGCGGCGCGGCAGGTTCCGGTCGCGAACGCAGCGGCCGGAAGGAGTGGGCGAGCGCCCAGACCCCGATGCGACTGCCGGCGCGGCACCCGGCGAGGTCCGCCGAGCGGAAGTGGATCCCGGCCCAGACACGGGCGTCGATCATGTCCTCGTTGAGGCGGGCGGCGTCGTCGTAGTGCCGGGTCGTGCCGGTGGCCTCGGAGGAGAAATTGAGGTCGAGGCGCGTGGTACCGAGGATCCCGCTCAGCGTCTGGGTCACGGCGCCGGTGACGGCGGCGTGACCGGGCGGTGGTGGTGGCGACGGCTGGTCCGCCCGGACGAGAAGCACGCATGACCGGCGTAACCGCCGGACGCCTGGGAGGTCACGCCGATGTGGTCCACCCGTGGCCGGCGGCAGGGGCTACGACCGGGCTGATCCGCCGGTTCAGCCCTGCCTGGCCAGCCCCCGGCGGATCGCGAACTCCACCGCCGAGTAGTCGCCGTCCGCCCGCTCCAGCTCGCAGGGCACCGCCGGATACAGGGGCGGTTGCGCCATGAACCGGGGCCGGGTGCCGTGATGCGGCTGGGCGGCGTGGACCAGGAACGGATGACAGAGATAGACGTCTCCGGGGCGACCGGTGGCGTAAGCGAGCGGGCGGTGCGCGGAGGCCGCGTCCACCTGCGGGCCCAGCTCCAGGAAGGCGGCGCCCTCCTCGCCGTAGGGCTCGAGGACCGGTGGCACGTCGAGATGCGAGCCGGCGCGGATGCGGGTCGGGGCGTCGTCCTCGGTGACCTCGGTGAACAGGAAGAGCATCAGCAGAGCACGCTCCCGGGAGCGGAGATTGGTGTGCCACAGCTCGGCGCCCTCGGGGAGGTAGCTCCCCTCGATGTGCCAGCCCGTGTCGCCCGGCTCCTCCTGGTGCGGGAAACGCAGTGGAAAGGTGCCGAGCGAGTAGCGGGGCTCCCAGCGGCGCTCGCCCACCAGGAGGTCGAAGGCCTCGTGCAGCGCGGGGGAGTTGGCCGCGGCGGCGAACGGGCCCTGCGCCATGCCGCTCACCCGGTACACCGGGTCCTTCCAGGTGGCGGGGTCCTCCGGATCACAGTCCGTCTCCCGCCACAGCAGCCGGGCGCAGTCCTCGGCGACGCGTGGCGGAAAGGCGCCCTCGATCTTCACGAACCCGTCCTCGAGGAAACGCTCCACCAGTACGTCGTCCATGGGCCCATGGTCCCGACCGGCGGCCCGCGCCGCACCTGGTTTTCGCCGCACCGGCCGGCCGTGCGGCACCACGGATCGTGCACCACGGACTTTGCTGCTCCGGCAAGAGAACTTGCCTTCGTACGGCGGCTCGGCGCAGGCTGACGGCACCGAGAAGAGAGGCTGACCAATGGCGCACGAGCACCACGGCGAGCACGGGGAACACGGCGGACACGACGGCCAGGGCCGCCATGGGCAGCACGCTCACCATGGCCACCAGGGTGAGACCGACATCGACTGGGCCGTGATGGCGCCGATGCTGGAGTCGCAGGCGGAGCTGTTCGCCCCCCTGTTCCGGACGGTCATGGCCTGGCTTGCGCAGGAGACGCCGCGACCGGGCCAGATCGTCGACACGGGCAGCGGTCCCGGCGTCGTCTCCGCCCTCTTCGCCGAGTCGTTCCCCGGTGCGCGGGTCGTCGCGGTGGACGGTTCCGGTCCGCTGCTGGAACGCGCCCGCGCCCGGGCCGCCCGGCTCGGCCTCACCGACCGGTTCGGCACCCTCACCGGTGAACTCCCCGACGTGCTGGCGGAGTTGGACTACCCGGCCGATCTCCTCTGGGCCAGCAACAGCCTGCACCACCTGGGCGACCAGCGGGCCGCCCTCGCCGCGTTCGCCGAGCATCTCGCGCCGGGCGGCACCCTGGCGCTGCTGGAGGGCGGTCTGCCCGCCCGGTTCCTGCCGAGGGACATCGGCATCGGCCGGCCGGGCCTGCAGGCCCGGCTCGACGCGGTCGAGTCGGAGTGGTTCGCGCGGATGCGGGCCGAACTGCCCGGCACCGTCGCCGAGGCCGAGGACTGGCCGGCCCTGCTGACCGCCGCCGGCCTGAAGCACTCCGGCACGCGCAGCTTCCTGCTGGACCTGCCCGCCCCGGTCGACGACCGGGCCCGGACGTATGTCGCCGCCGTTCTGACCCGGCTGCGCGAGGCTCTGGACGACGGCCTCGACGCCGAGGACCGCGCCACCCTCGACCGCCTCCTCGACCCGGAGGACGAGGCGAGTGTGCACCGCCGGACGGATGTGTTCGTGCTGAAGGCGTACACGGTCTACACGGCGGTGCGACCCGCCTGACGCGCGTCCGCCCGCCCGGTACCGCGTGCCCCGCGGTACCGGGCGGGCGTGCCCCCTCCCCGCACGAGTGGACGTGTCCGGCCGGAGCCCTCTCGCGCCCGGCCGGCCGTATCAGTTGCTGTTGATGAACTGCTGGGCCAGCGACTGGCCGAGCGAGACCGCCGCGCTGTGGCTCTCGATCGGCGACACCTGGGAGTTCTTGAACAGGATGTACGTCACGCCCGAGTCCGCGCCGCCGGTCGCCGGGTCGGGGTCGATGCCGAGGGCCTTGGCGGTGGCGTACGAGGCCTCGCCGATGATCTTCGTGGGACCGGTGTCGCCGACGACCGCGTACTCGACCTTGTTGTTGTAGATGACGGCGACCACGCCGCCGCCCTTGATGCCGGAGCTGGAGTACTTCCAGATGCTGCTGGCGCTCGGCACGACGACGTAGGGGAGCGACTCGGCGCGCAGCGGCTTGCCGTCGGACTGGTGGAAGGCGGTGTCGTCCTGGAACCAGGGGTCGGCGTCGCCGTTGCACTTGCCGGTGACCTGGCCGTCGCAGTCGATGTCCATGTCGGCCTTCCAGAACACCGCGCCGTTCTTCCCGCACACGGGGACGGTGGCCGAGGTCTCGTCGTCGGTCTTGTACTTGCCGTTCGAGATCTGCGAACAGGACGTCACCTTGGCGAGGAGGGCGGCCGCGCTGACCGAGCCCTCCTGGACGGACTTGGGGGTGGTCGCGCCCGAGGCGTCGGCGGGGAGCACCGCGGTGGCGAGGAGCGCGGCGCCGGCGGTGGCGGCGAGGGTCAGTGTTCGAGTGCGCACTGTGGGGAGACCCTTCTGTTAGGAAAGTTTCCTTACCAGGTGCCGTACAAGGTGGACCCCTCGGCATGGCCGCGTCAACCCCCAATGCCCGTGCGGCTGAAGTGAGTTGAGTGCCGCGGAGGAAATCCGCAGTTCGGGTTCGCCCCTCCGGCCTCCCCCGGCCGCCGGCCCGCACCGCTCCGAACGCGCCCGGTCCTCACCACCCCGCACACACGACGGCGCGCCCCGAAGCCGCCGTGGAAGCGGTCCGGGGCGCGCCGTGCAGGGGCGGTCGGGTCAGACCATGTCGAACGTCGCCGGGTCCGGGCCGATGCGACGGTCCTCGTTGAGCGCGCTGATCGCCGCCATGTCCTCGGTGTCCAGCGTGAAGTCGAAGACGTCGATGTTCTCCCTGATGCGGGACGGCGTCACCGACTTGGGGATCACGATGTTGCCGAGCTGGAGGTGCCAGCGCAGCACGACCTGGGCCGGGGTCCGGTTGTGCTTCTGCGCGATGGCCACGATCGCGGGGACCTCCAGCAGGCCCTTGCCCTGGCCGAGCGGGGACCAGGCCTCGGTGGCGATGCCCTGCTCCGCGTGGTACTCGCGCGCCGCGTGCTGCTGCAGATGCGGATGCAACTCGATCTGGTCGACCGCCGGAATGACGGACGTCTCCTCGATGAGCGTCCGCAGGTGCTCCGGAAGGAAGTTGGACACGCCGATCGCCTTGGCGCGGCCGTCCGCGTAGATCGCCTCGAGGGCCTTGTACGTGTCCACGAACGTGCCCCGGGACGGCAGCGGCCAGTGGATGAGGTACAGGTCGACGTACTCCAGGCCGAGCTTCGCCAGCGAGGTGTCGAAGGCGCGCAGCGTGGAGTCGTACCCGTGGTCGCTGTTCCAGAGCTTGGTGGTGATGAAGAGGTCCTGGCGCGGGATGCCGGAGGTGGCGAGCGCCTTGCCGACGCCCTCCTCGTTGCCGTAGATCGCCGCTGTGTCGATGCTGCGGTACCCGGCCTCCAGGGCGGTGGCGACGGCGCTCTCGGCCTCGTCGTCGGGCACCTGCCAGACGCCGAAGCCCAGCTGGGGCATCTCGACGCCGTTGTTGAGGATGATCGGGGGGACCTTGCTGCTCACGAGCTCTCGATCCTTCAAGTCGACGGGTGGTACTCCCATGGTCAACGATCACGGCCGCATGCGCATTCCTGACCGGGGTTTTCCGCCCGGAATCTTGGCTGCACCCACAGATTGGCCAGAAATGGATCCGACCTCCTCGGTCCGGACCATTGACCGAGTCCGCTCATCCCGCAACTCTGTAACGCGGCACCAGACGAGTCACTGAACCAGGTTCATGCATGTGAACACTGGCTGCCTGGCTCTCTGTCGTGCTAACCAACCCCCCACCCCGTAGGAAAGCAGGTCTGCGCACATGAACGAGAAGGCGCCCGAGCCCCCTCAGTCGGAGCAGATCATTCGGGAAACATCGGAGGACAGGGCCTGGGAGGCCCCTGCCTATCTGGTCGTCGAGACCGCCCTCGAAGTCACCGCCTACGCGCTCGCCGACCGCTAGCCGGACGGTGCGCGCACCATGACCGGGACACCCGTGCGCGACGACGGCGTCGCGGCCCCGTGGGGGACCGCCGAGTTCGCCGAGCGGCTGCGCGCCGTCGCCGCGGAGCGCTATCACGACCGGCACCCGTTCAACGTCCGTATGCACCGGGGCGAGCTGACCCCCGGCGAACTGCGCCGCTGGGTCGCCAACCGCTTCCACTACCAGCGGCACATCCCTGTCAAGGACGCCCTGATCCTCGCCAAGTTCGACGAGCCGGCGCTGCGCCGGGCCTGGCTGCGCCGCATCCGCGACCACGACGGCACGGCCGAGGGCGAGGGCGGGATCGAGCGCTGGCTGCGACTCGGCGAGGCGACCGGACTGGACCGTGCCGCGCTGTGGGACGCCTCCCGGGTGCTGCCCGGGGTGCGGTTCGCGGTCGAGGGCTATGTCACCTTCTGCCGCTCGCGCCCCGCGCTCGACGCGGTCGCCGCCTCCCTGACCGAACTGTCGGCGCCGAGCCTGATGCGCACCCGCATCGCCGCCTTCGAGCGCCACTACCCCTGGATCGAGGCCGACGGGCTCGCCTACTTCCGCGGCCGGATCGGGCAGGGCGGCCGGGACGGCGAGGAGGCCCTCGCCCTGGTGCTGGCCTGGGCCGGGACCAGAGCGGAGCAGCAGCGGGCGCTCGCCGCGCTCACCTTCAAGTGCGAGGTGCTGTGGGCGCTGCTGGACGCGGTGGACCAGGCGGGAGCCGGCACGTCCGAGCCCCCCGCGCCGGGCCCGCCATGACCTGGCGGCCGGCGCTCCACCGGGCGGCGCTGCTGCGGCACGACCCCGTCCGGGACACCGATCTGCTGCTCGTGCCCGAACGCGTGGTCGTGCTGCGCGGCAGCGCCGGTGCCGTCCTGCGGCTGTGCGACGGCGACCGGGACGTCGACGAGATCGTCGCCGCGCTCGGCGAACGCTTCCCCGGCGCACCGGTCGCCAGCGAGGTGCCGAGGTTCCTCGCGGCCCTGCGAAAGGAGGGCTGGCTCCTATGACCGTCGATCCCCCCTGGGCGCTGCTCGCCGAGCTGACCCATGCATGCCCGCTCCGCTGCGGGTATTGCTCCAACCCCATCGAACTGGTCAGTCGGTCAGCAGAGCTGACCGGTGAGCAGTGGGCCGACGTCTTCGACCAGGCCGCCGGCCTGGGCGTCGTCCAGACCCATCTGTCCGGCGGCGAGCCGCTCCTCAGACGCGATCTGCCGCAGATCGTGCGGGCGGCCGACACCGCCGGCCTCTACACCCAGCTCGTCACCAGCGGCGTCGGCCTCACCGAACCACGGCTGGCCACTCTCGTGGCCGGCGGACTGCGCAGTGTCCAGCTCTCCGTGCAGCACACCCGGCCCGACGCCTCGGAACGCATCGCGGGTGCCCGCTCGTTCGCGGCCAAGGAGCGCGCCGCCCGGCTGATCCGCACAGCCGGACTGCCGTTCGGTCTCAACGCGGTCCTGCACCGGGCGAACATCGACGCGGTCGACGAGCTGATCGATCTCGCCCTGGCCTGGGGCGCCGACCGGATCGAGCTGGCCAACACCCAGTTCCACGGCTGGGCTCTGCGCAACCGGACCGCCCTGCTGCCCAGCCACGACCAGATCGCCCGGGCGCGTGCGGTGGTGGCCCGCCGACGTGAACTCCTCGGCAAGCTCCTGGAGTTGGTGTGGGTCGCCCCCGACCATGTGGACGGCACGGCGAAACCCTGCATGGGCGGCTGGGGCGCGGTCTCGCTCACCGTCGCCCCGGACGGAACGGTCCTCCCGTGCCCGGCCGCCGCCTCGCTCCCCGGCCTCGACCCGCCCAACGTCCGGGCACACCGGCTCGACTGGATCTGGTGGCACTCCCCGGCCTTCACCGCCTACCGGGGCGAGAGCTGGATGCGCGACCCCTGCCGCGGCTGTGCCCTGCGCGGCGTCGACCACGGCGGCTGCCGCTGCCAGGCGTACGCGCTCACCGGCGACGCCACCCGTACCGACCCGGCCTGCCGGCTGGCCCCCGACCACGCCCTCGTACGCAACCTCGTCGACCGGGCGGCGAAGCCGCGCGGCGATCTCACCCATGTCCACCGTGCCTACCGAGAGGAAGGACCATGAGACGACGCCTGCGGGCCGCACTGACGGCGGGCGTGCTCGCGACCGCCCTGCTCGCCGGGTCGGCCGAGGCCGTCCCGACCGCACCTGCCGCCGCCCGGACACCGGCACCGGCCGCCCGCCCTCGCAGCACCACCGACTGGTCGGTGGCCGTCGTCGACTCGACGACGGCCCGCTACACACCGAGCACCATCGGCGGCTGGTCCTACCCGGTCGGCCTCTACCTCTACGGCCAGTACCTGACGTACCGGCGCACCCACGACGCCCGCTATCTCTCGTACATCAAGAGCTATGCCGACCGCTTCGTGAAGAGCGACGGCTCGATCGACCAGAGCTTCGACAGCCTCGACAGCATGCAGACGGGCCGGCTGCTGGTCGTCCTGCACCACGAGACCGGACAGGACCGCTACCGCAAGGCGGCCCGGAAGATCCGCGACCGGCTCGACACCTATCCCCGGACCTCCGACGGCGGCTTCTGGCACGCCGACACCAGCAGCCGGGCGCACCAGCTCTGGTCGGACGGCGTCTACATGGTGAACCCGTTCCTCGTCGAGTACGGCAAGGAGTTCGGGGACGCGACGTACGCGGACGACGAGGCGGCCAAGCAGCTCTACGTCTACGGCAGCCACCTCCAGACCCCGGACGGACTGCTGCGGCACGCGTACGACGAGTCGAGGACGGCGAGCTGGGCCGACCCCGTGACGGGCCTCGCGCCGGAGCACTGGTGCCGGGCGGTCGGCTGGTACGCCATGGCCGTCACCGATGTGCTGGACGCGCTCCCCGCGCAGCACCCCCGCCGGCCCGAACTGCTCGCGATGCTGCGGAAGCTGGCGGCCGGGCTGGAGACCTACCAGGACCCGGCGACCGGCCGCTGGTTCCAGGTGATCGACAAGGGCGGCCGAGCCGACGACTGGACCGAGACCTCCTGCTCCAGCATGTTCACCTACGCCCTCTCGCGCGGCGTCCAGCAGGGCTATCTGGACCCGCACTACGCCCAGGTGGCCCGGCGCGGCTACGAGGGCGTCCTCGCGCAGCTCTCCGTCGGCTCCGACGGGCGCACCGACCTGGCCGGCATCTCCGTCGGCACGAACGTCGGCGACTACGCGTACTACATCGCCCGCACCCGGGCCACCAACGACCTCCACGGCCTGGGCGCCTTCCTGATCATGAACGAGCAGCTCCGGACGGCCCACCCTTCGCAACGAGGTGATCAGTCATGAGCCCCACCAGAAGAACCCTGCTGGGCGCGGCGCTCGGCGGTACGGCCGCCGCTGCCGTCGGCCTTCCCGCCCCCTCCGCACACGCCGCCTCCTGGCAGCTGAAGTGGTCCCCGTCGGCGAGCGGCGACGGTCTCGGCGCCTTCGAGACCGTCGAGGACGACCGCGCGAACTCCCACCCCGCCGGACATCCGCACATCTTCGCCACCGGCAGCAACTGGCGTTTCAACATGCACAAGGTCGACCGGGACACCTCCACCGACCGGCAGCGCCAGGAGGTCACCGGGCTGCGCACGAGCGGCAGCAGCTATCTCAAGTGGACCCAGGGCCAGACCTGGCGGGTGACGTACTCGATGTACATCCCCGGCTCGCTGAAGGCGACCACCACCTTCACCCACATCATGCAGATGAAGCAGCCGGGAAACGGCACCTCGCCGATCGTGGTGCAGTCGCTGCGGCGGGTCGACGGCAGACAGACCATCGAGCTGAAGCTCGCCATCGACGACATCCTGGTCGGCCGGACCGACCTCGAACCGCTCCATGACACCTGGACCGACGTCGACTTCCAGATCAAGGTCGGCAACGGCTCGGCGGGCTCGGTCCGCTGGATCCTCAAGAGCGGTTCCACCACGGTCGTCGATGCGCAGAAGACGGGCGTCGACACCTTCCTGGCCGACCGCGTACGGCCCAAGTGGGGCATCTACCGCTCCCTGGGCGACACCTCCGGGTCCCTGGAGGACACCTACCTCCTGCTCAGCAACCTTCGCGGTTACCAACTCGTCTGAGGAGCCGTCCCATGCGACCCCCCACCCTCTTCGCGAGGGCGACGGCCGTCCTGTTCGCCGTCGTCGCCGTCGTCCTCGGACTCTCCCATCCCGCGGCCCTCGCGGCCGCCCGCCCCACGCCCCGCGCCACGGTCTTCGACGTACGGGACTACGGCGCCAAGGGCGACGGCTCCACCAACGACACCCCCGCCATCAACAAGGCGGTGACGGCCGCCAACGCGGCGGGCGGCGGCACGGTCCGCTTCCCGGCCGGCGCCTACAAGTCGAAGAACACCATCCATATGAAGAGCAATGTGACGCTCCAGGTCGACACGGGCGCCACGCTCCAGGGCTCCTCGGCGGACTCGTATGACGCCCCCGAGTCCAATCCGTACGACAAGTACCAGGACTACGGGCACAGCCACTTCCACGACGCGATGATCTACGGCGACAAGCTGACCAACATCGGTTTCGTCGGCGGCGGTGTCATCGACGGCCTGGGCAACCTGATCACCGGCAACCCCAAGTCGGGCGAGGCCGACAAGATCATCTCGCTGACGCGCTGCGACGGACTGCGCATCGGAGACGGTCTCACCCTGCGCCGGGGCGGCCACTTCGCCGTGCTCGTCAACGGCTGCAAGAACGTCACCTCCGACCACCTGACCATCGACACCGCGAGCGACCGCGACGGCTGGAACGTCATCTCCACCACCGACCTCACGATCACCGACGCCGACATCAAGGCCAACGACGACGCACTGGTCTTCAAGAGCGACTACGCGCTCGGTGCCAAGCTCCCCAACGGCCATGTCCGGGTCAGCGACTCGACACTGTCGGCGGTGTGCTGCAACGCCCTGATGTTCGGCTCCGAGACCTGCGGCGACTTCTCCGGCTACCAGTTCGAGAAGATCCGGATCGAGGGCGCGAACAAGTCCGGACTCGGCATGGTCTCCATGGACGGCTCGAAGATCTCCGACGTCCACTACCGCGACATCACCATGACGAACGTCCACTCGCCGATCATGCAGAAGATCGGTACACGCAAACGGTGCGGCGACAGCCCGGGCGTCGGGTCGATCAGCGATGTCACGTACGACGACATCACGGCCACCGGCAACAGCCCGTCCTTCAGCCCGACCCTGTGGGGCGAGAACGGTCACCGCATCAGCGATGTCACCTTCACGGATGTCAACATCACCGTCCCCGGCGGCAACGGCACCATGTCCACCGGGGTGCCGGGCAATGACCCGGGCGACTACAACCCGAAGAGTATCGGCACCCGCCCGGCGTACGGCTGGTACCTCCACAACGCCGACGACATCACCTTCACGGACAGCTCGGTGAAGTTCGCGGACGGCGACGGACGACCGGCGGTGATCGCCAACGCGGCGAGCGGACTCCGCTTCACCCGGTTCACGGCCCAGCGCGGCAGCGGCTCCCCGCACGACATGGGCTTCCAGAACGTCACCGGCTACTGCCTGACGGACAGTCACTCCACCTCGGGCGGGACCCTGCGGGTGGCCGCCGACGGCTCCACGGAGAACTGCGCCGCGCGGAGGGCCCGCCCGCTGGACCTGGAGAACCCCCGCCAGGCCTTTCTGCGCGGGTCGGTCGGCGGACTCTTTCTGCACTGGGGTCTGCGCACCGCCCCCGCCCACACCGACTGCACCGCCTGGGAGCACGATGTCACGGGCGGCGGCTGGAGCCCGGACTACTGGGTGAACGAGGCGCGCAAACTGCACACCCAGTACCTGGTCCTCGCCACCTTCCACAGCCGCCTCGGCTACGCCCGCCCCTGGCCGTCGAAGATCCCCGGCTCCTGCTCCACCAAGCGTGACTTCCTCGGCGAGCTGATCGACGCGGCCAAGGTCAAGGGCTTGAAGGTCATCCTCTATATGACCGACGACCCCCAGTGGCACGACGAGGGCGGTCATGAGTGGCTCGACTCGGCCGCGTACTCCGCGTACAAGGGCAAGAACGTCGACCTGACCACCCGGGACGGCTTCGGCCAGTTCAGCTACGACAACTTCTTCGAGGTCATGGACCGGTACCCGGACCTCGGCGGCTTCTGGATCGACAACGACAACGCGTACTGGGAGAGCCACCACCTCTACGAGCAGATCTATCAGAAGCGCCCGAACTACACCCTCAGCAACAACAACGAAGACACGCCGATCATGGACATGATCAGCAATGAGCAGAAGACGGGAATGACTCCCGCCTACGACTATCCGCAGGCCCTCTACACCGCCCAACCCCGGCTCACGGAGGCGGACTTCAAGCTCCCCTCGACCGGCTCCTGGTGGTACGACGGCTCTGATCCGACCGTCGACAGGGCGCTCACCCTCGGCCGGCTCGTCACCAACGCCGGATCGTCCGTGAAAGCGCTCATGGCCGAGACCGCCCAGGTCAACGGGAAGTTCCCGAGCAACCAGGCCGTCTTCAACACCTTCGCCGACTCTTATCTCACCCCGATCTGGGAGTCACTGCACGGCACCGAGGGCGGCGGCTACATGTACGGCGGCCTCAAACCCGGGTTCTGGAACGACGGAGCGCACGGCGTGACGACGATCAGCAGGACCGACCCCGACCTCCAGTACGTCCATGTCCTGACCCCGCCGTCCACCAGCACCCTGCGCATCCGCGACAACGGCTACCGGATCGCCTCCGTCACCAACCTCCGCACCGGCGCCCCGGTCTCCTGGACCCAGTCCGGCGGAGTGCTCACCCTGAACGGACTCGGCGGCTGGGACCCCTACGACACCGTCTTCAAGGTCGTCACGGCCGGACGGCAGGGGATCCTCTCCGGGGTCATCGTGAGCGCGAGCGCCTCGGCGAGCGGCCACCCCGGCTCCGTGGCCGGCGACGGCAGCTACCTCACGTACTGGGACAACGACAAGACGCTCCCGGTCAGCCTCACCTACGACCTCGGATCGGCGAAGAAGGTGCAGTACATCGGCCTCAACCAGCGGGAGGACTCCGTCGCCTACGCCCGCTCCGACACCGAGCAGTCCGCCCGCATCAAGGACTACAAGGTCTTCGTGAGCAACGACGGCAGCACCTGGGGCAGCGCCGTGAAGAGCGGGCAGCTGCCGAGCCGCCGTGGCATCCAGGGCATCGACCTCACCGCGGTCAACGCCCGCTATGTCCGCCTGGAGGTGGACAGCACCTGGGCCGCCGCCACCGACACCACCCGCTACCGGCGGCTGCGGATCGACGAGACGTGGATCGGCACCTCCTACGCGATCCCCGCGAACGGAGGACGGTCATGACACGCGGCAGAACGCTCGTCCTGGCGGCCGCCGGCCTGGTGATCACCACGACGGTCCCGCTGCTCGGCGCCTCCCGGCCCGCGGCGGCCTCCGGCAACGGCTCCGCCCTGCGTCCCGCCATGGGCTGGAGCAGCTGGAGCTTCGTACGCCGGCAGCCCACCGAGGCGAAGATCAAGGCGCAGGCCGACGCACTGGCCGCCAGTGGACTCGCCGGCCACGGGTTCGTGTACATCAACCTCGACGACTTCTGGCAGAAGTGCGACGCGAACGGCTTCGTCGTCGACTCCTACGGACGCTGGGCCGTCGACACCGACAAGTTCCCGTCCGGCATCAAGGCGCTGGCCGACTACGTCCACGCCAAGGGGCTCAAGTTCGGCTTCTACGTCACCCCGGGCATCGCCAAGAACGCCGTCACCGCCGACACGCCGATCGAGGGGACCTCGTACCACGCGAAGGACATCGCGGACACCTCGAAGACCGAGAAGAACTACAACTGCAAGAACATGTACTACATCGACTACGGGAAGCCGGGCGCGCAGGAGTTCGTCAACTCCTGGGCCAGGCAGTTCGCCTCCTGGGGCGTCGACTATCTGAAGATCGACGGAGTCGGCGGCGCGGACGTTCCCGACGTCCGGGCCTGGGACAAGGCGCTGCGTGCGACCGGACGGCCCGTCGACTTCGCGCTCTCCAACAACCTTCCGATCGATCACGCGGCGACCTGGCGGCAACTGGCCAACAGCTGGCGCACCCAGGGCGACGTGGAGTGCTACTGCGGTCCGGGTCCGAACGGCAGCGGCTATCCGCTCACCGACTGGTCGCATGTCTCGGCCCGCTTCAACTCGGCCGCCTCCTGGCAGCAGTACGCCGGCCCCGGCGGCTGGAACGACCTGGACTCACTGGAGATCGGCAACGGCGACCAGGCCGGCCTCACGGCGGACCAGCGCCGCTCCCACTTCACCCTGTGGGCGATGGCCGCCTCACCGCTGCTGCTCGGCACCGACCTCACCCATCTGGACACCGTCGACAAGGCGATGCTGACCAACGACCGGCTGATCGGCGTCGACCAGGACGGCGTGGCCGCGAGGCGGATCGTCAACAGCGGCGTCCAGCAGGTCTGGAGCAAGAAGGAGAGCGGCGGCGACCACGTCGTGGCCCTGTTCAACACCGGTACGTCCGGCAACGCGACGGTCAGCGTGAACTGGTCGCAGGCCGGCTTCACCGGCTCCGCGGACGTCACCGATCTGTGGTCGGGCTCCCACAAGGGAACCGTCGCGAACACGTACAGCGCGACCCTGCGGCCGGGTGAGACCCGGCTGATCCGTGTCAGGCCGCTCGGCTGAGACCCAGGCTGAGGAGAAACACGACCATGAGACCCCAAGCACTGCTGCCCTGGTGCCTTTCCCTGGCGCTCGCCGTCCCGCTCGTCGGACTCACCCCCGCCTCCGCGCGGGCGGCCACCGACTACCAGGCCGAGGACGCCGTGATCTCGCAGGGCACCGTCGCCACCAACCACACCGGATACACCGGCACCGGCTTCGTCGACTACACCAACGTCAAGGGCTCCTACGTGGAGTTCAGCGTGAGCGCGAGCGCCGCCGGCACCTCGGCCCTCACCCTCCGCTTCGCCAACGGCAACTCCACCGACCGCCCCATGGACCTCTCCGTCAACGGCACGGTCGTCGCCTCCGCCGTCTCCTTCCCGGCCACCGCCGACTGGAACACCTGGGCGACCAAGACGGTCGACGTCCCGCTGACCGCGGGCACCAACAAGATCCGCGCGACCGCGACCACCGCCAACGGCGGACCCAACCTGGACCGCGTGAGTGTGGCAGCCGCCGCCGACACCCAGGCCCCGACCCGCCCCGGACAGCCCAGCTGCTCCGACATCGGCGAGGACGGCCTCACCCTCGCCTGGGGCGCCGCCACCGACAACGTGGGCGTGACGGCGTACGACCTCTACGAACACGGCAACAAGATCGCCGAGGCGCCGGGGAACGCGACCGGCAAGGCACTGACCGGACTCGCCCCGAACACCACCTACAACCTCACCGTCATCGCCCGGGACGCGGCCGGCAACACCTCCCCGGCCAGCCCCGTCGTCGACTGCACCACCAGGCCCAGCTCCGACACCACCCCGCCGACCAGGCCCGGCACCCTCGCGGTCTCCGGCGTCACCGCCAACAGCGCCGATCTGACCTGGGGCGCCTCGACGGACGACCGAGCGGTGACGGCGTACGACATCCGCAGCGGAACCACCGTCTACCAGACCGTCACCAGCGGCACATCGGCCACGCTCACCGGGCTGGCCTGCGACAGCCCGTACATCCTGAACGTCGTCGCGCGCGACGCGGCCGGCAACACCTCCGACCGGAGCAACTCGGTGGCCTTCACCACCAAGGCGTGCACGACGGACGGCGGGGTGCCCTCCTCCATCGCCACCCTGTCGACGGGCTGGACCATCCCCTGGGGCACCTACTGGATGCCCGACGGCAAGACCGCGCTGGTCACGGAGCGCGACGACTTCCGGGTCTGGAAGGTGACCAAGGACGGCATCCGGACGCAGGTCGGCACGGTCCCGAACGCCGTCACCACCAACGGCGAGGGCGGACTGCTCGGCGTCGCGGTCGACCCCAAGTGGGACACCAACCACCGCGTCTACTTCATGCACACGGCCGCCGAGGGCAACCGGGTCGTGCGCATGACCTACGACGGCACCACACTGTCCGACTACACGGTCCTGCTCCAGGGCATCAAGAAGAACCGTTACCACAACGGCGGCCGCCTCGCCTTCGGCCCCGACGGCTATCTCTACGTCTCCACCGGCGAGGCCCAGACACCCGACCTGGCCCAGGACAAGAACTCCCTGAACGGCAAGATCCTGCGGATGACGACCGACGGCAAACCGGCCCCCGGCAACCCCTTCGGGAACTACGTCTACAGCTATGGCCACCGCAATCCGCAGGGCCTCGCCTTCGACCGCAACGGCCGTCTTTGGGAGGCGGAGTTCGGCAACAGCTCCAAGGACGAGCTGAACCTCATCAAGCCGGGCGCCGACTACGGCTGGCCGACCTGCGAGGGCTCCTGCAACGTCGCCGGGATGACCAACCCCAAGGCCACCTGGAACGTCTCGGAGGCCTCCCCGAGCGGTATCGCCATCGTCCGCAACGTCGTCTACATGGCCTCTCTGCGCGGCGAGCGGCTGTGGCGGATCCCGATCAACGGCGACAAGGAGAGCGTGGGCACCCCCACCGCCTACTACGTCGGCACCTACGGCCGGCTGCGCACGGTCACCAAGGTGCCCGGCGCCGATCAGCTGTGGCTGTCCACGACCAACTGCGACAACAACGGAGGCGCGGCGGACGGCTCCGACAAGCTCTTCCGCGTGACGATCGACTGAGGTCCGTCCCCGCAGGGACCCGCGCCCACCAGCGACGACACGACCGGGCCGCCGCCTCCTCTGAGGCGGCGGCCTTCGTGTGCCGGGGCGCCGACACCCGCGGCGCACGGCCCCAGCGCGCCTTTC
Source organism: Streptomyces sp. NPDC002573 (assembly GCF_042889625.1). Lineage (NCBI taxonomy): Bacteria > Bacillati > Actinomycetota > Actinomycetes > Kitasatosporales > Streptomycetaceae > Streptomyces > Streptomyces sp. NPDC002573. Next base: position 122,082 of record NZ_JBIARC010000017.1, read on the forward strand.
GTGCAGCGACGACGCGCCTTTCGTGCAGGAGCCGACAGGGCCATGACTCGCACACTCGGTGGCCAGGCAACGAGGCCTACCGACCGAGACGCGAAGGCGGAGCTCCATGCGGACGTTCGTCTACACATCCCATCCCTCGCGGGTGATCTTCGGCTCCGGCACCGTCGACCGGCTCCGTGAGGAGATCGAGCGGCTCGGCCGTCACCGGGTCCTGCTGCTGTGCGGCCCGGACCTCGCCCGGGCTTCCGCGAGGATTCGCGAGAGGCTCGGCGACCTGGTGGCGGCCGAGTTCACCGGGGCGGCGATGCACACCCCGGTGGAGGTGACCGAGCGGGCGCTCGCCGTTCTGCGCGAGGCGTCCGCCGACTGCCTGGTCGCCGTCGGCGGCGGATCGACGACGGGCCTGTCGAAGGCCCTGGCGCTGCGCACCGGACTGCCGCAGGTGATCCTCCCGACCACCTACGCAGGCTCCGAGGTGACCCCGGTGCTCGGCGAGACCCGGGACGGACAGAAGGTCACCCGGTCCTCGCCCGCGATCCTGCCCGGCACCGTGATCTACGACGTCGACCTCACGCTCGGCCTGCCGGTGCCCCTGTCGGTGACCAGTGGTGTCAACGCCCTCGCGCACGCCGTGGAGGCCCTGTACTCCGCCGACGCCAACCCGGTCACCGACGGCCAGGCCCTGGAGGCGATCTCCCGGATCGGGCGGGCGCTGCCCCGCCTCGCGGCCGACCCGGCCGACCGGGACGCGCGCGCCGATCTGCTCCAGGCGGCCTGGCTCGCCGGCACCTGCCTGGCCACGGTCGGGATGGGCCTGCACCACAAGCTCTGTCACACCCTGGGCGGCAGCTTCGGCCTTCCGCACGCCCAGACCCACACCGTGATCCTGCCGTACGCCATGGCCTACAACGCGCCCGCGGCCCCCGACGCGATGCGCAGGATCGCCGAGGCCCTCGGTGTGCCCGACGCCCCCGCCGGCGTGCACGACCTGGTCGCGTCCCTGGGCGGCCCGACTTCCCTGCGCGAGCTGGGCATGGCGGAGTCCGAGCCGGCCCGCGCGGCCGAGCTGGCCGCCGCGACGCCGTACCCGAATCCACGTGAGGTGACCGCCGAGGGCATCGCGGGCCTGCTGTCCGACGCCTGGCACGGACGCCGCCCGGCGGCCGGGCACACCGGCGCGGACCCCCGGCTGGCGCGGCTGACCGAGCAGGTCGTGGCGAGCTTCGCCGGCGCCCCCGACCCCCGGGTAGGCGCCCTGCTCGCCGATCTGGTCCGGCACCTCCACGCCTTCGTGACCGACAACGACCTCACCGAGTCCGAGTGGCAGTACGCGATCGACTTCCTCACCCGGACGGGACAGCTGTGCGGCCCCACCCGGCAGGAGTTCGTGCTGCTGTCCGACACCCTCGGCGTCTCCAGCGCGGTGGATCTGCTGACCAACTCCCGCACCCCGGACACCACTCCCTCCGCGGTCCTCGGCCCCTTCTACGTGGCGGGCCCGCCCGAGGTCCCGCACGGCAGCGACATCTCCGGCGGACTCGCCGGCACCCCGCTGTGGGTGGAGACCCAGGTGACGGACACGGCCGGCCGGCCCGTCAAGGACGCGGTCGTGGACGTATGGCAGTCCAACGAGGACGGGTTCTACGACGTGCAGCTCCCCGATCTCGACGGGCCGGTGCTGCGGGCCCGGCTGCGCACCGACGCCGAGGGACGGCTCACCTTCTGGTCGATCCTGCCCGCGGCGTACCCGATCCCGGACGACGGCCCCGTCGGGCAGATGCTCGCGGCGGTCGGCCGCCATCCCTACCGCGCGCCCCATCTGCACTTCATGATCGACGCGCCCGGCCATCGCAGGCTGGTCACCCAGCTGTTCGTGGCGGGCGGCGCGTACCTGGACGGCGACACCGTCTTCGGCGTCAAGGACGAACTCGTCGTCGACTACGCCCCGCAGACCGGACCCACCCCCGACGGCCGCCGTCTCGACGGCGAGTGGCGCCGTCTGTCCCACACCTTCCGTATCGCCCCGTCGGCCGAGTGACCGAGGAGTGCCTCTCATGACCCGCCCCCACACCGCCGAATCCGGCGGCTACGACACCGACGTCCTGGTCGTCGGCAGCGGCCCGGCTGGTGGCTCGGCCGCTCTGCTCCTGGCCACGTACGGCATCCGCACCCTGCTCGTGACGAAGTACGGCTGGCTGGCCAACACCCCGCGCGCGCACATCACCAACCAGCGCACCATGGAGGTGCTGCGCGACCTCGGCGTCGAGTCGGAGGCGCTGGCCGCCGGCAGCCCGTCCCACCTCATGGGCGACACGGTGCTGTGCACCGCGCTCGCGGGCGAGGAGATCGGACGGATCCGCAGCTGGGGCACGGGCCCCGCCTCGCTGACCGAGTACGGCTCCAAGAGCCCCTGCGACATGGTCGACCTGCCGCAGACCTATCTCGAACCGATCCTGGTGAGCAACGCGGCGGCCCGTGGCGCCAAGGTCCGCTTCGACACCGAGTTCCTGAGCTTCACCCAGGACGAGGACGGCGTCACCGCGCTCCTGCGCGACCGGATCCGGGGCGACGAGTTCACCGTGCGCGCCCGCTATCTGATCGGCGCGGACGGCGGTCGCAGCACCGTCGCCGAGCAGCTCGGCCTCCCGTTCGACGGCCAGATGGCCAAGGCGGGCAGCATGAACATCGTCTTCAAGGCCGATCTGAGCCGCTACTGCGCCCACCGCCCCAGTGTCCTGTACTGGGTGCTGCGGCCCGGCGCGGAGACGGGCGGCATCGGCATGGGCCTGGTCCGGATGGTCCGCCCCTGGAACGAGTGGCTGCTCGTGTGGGGCTACGACATCGACCAGCCTCAGCCGGAGGTGGACGAGGCGGAGGCGCGGCGGATCGTGCGCGATCTCATCGGTGACGCCGAACTCCCTGTGGAGATCGAGTCGATCTCGCTGTGGACCGTCAACCACAGCCACGCCTCGGTGTATTCGTCGGGCCGGGTGTTCTGCGCGGGCGACGCGGTGCACAGGCACCCGCCGTCCAACGGGCTCGGTTCCAACACCTCGGTGCAGGACTCCTACAACCTGGCCTGGAAGCTGGCCATGGTGATCCGCGGTGAGGCGGGACCCGCGCTGCTCGACAGCTACACGGCCGAACGCGCCCCCGTGGGGCGGCAGATCGTCGAGCGGGCGAATCTCAGCCGCGACCAGTTCGGCCCGATCTTCGACGTTCTCGGCGTCGGCGCCGGGGGCGACGCGGAGGCCATCGCCGAGGGCCTCGCGGCGGTGCGGGCCGCCACCGCGGAGGGCGCCAAGCGGCGGCAGTCGCTGGAGGAGGCCGTCCAGCTGAAGAACTACGAGTTCAACGCGCACGGTGTCGAGCTGAACCAGCGCTATGTCTCCGGGGCGGTCCTCGCGGACGGGAGCCCCGCCGAGACCGGGGATGACGATCCGGAGCTGGTGGCCCGGCCGACGAGCCGGCCCGGCGCCAAGGTGCCGCACGCCTGGCTCGTGGACGCCCGGGGCGAGCGGATCTCCACGCTCGACGTGGTCGGCAAGGGCGTCTTCACCGTGCTCACCGGTCTCACGGGCGGCGTCTGGGAGGCGGCGGCCGCCGCCTGCCGCGACGAACTCGGCGTGCCGCTGCGGTTCGTGCGGATCGGCGACGCCGACTGCCGTGACGCGTACGGCGAATGGCGCCGGGTCGGTGAGATCGCCGAGGACGGAGTGCTGTTGATACGGCCGGACGGCCATGTGGCCTGGCGCCGCACCGACGCCCCCGGCACCGAGGACACGGCCCGGCAGGAGCTGACCGACGCCCTGAGCCGGGTGCTGGGGCGGTAGGAGAGACGATGGACAAGCAGATGGCGTCGGCCGCGGAGGCCCTGGCGGACGTGGTGGACGGACAGTCCTTCGCCGTCGGAGGCTTCGGGCTGAGCGGGGTGCCCGAGGTTCTCATCGGCGCCCTGTACGAGTCGGGGGCACGTGACCTCTCGGTCGTGTCCAACAACTGCGGTGTGGACGGGCGCGGTCTCGGCGTCCTGCTCGCCGCGGGCCGGATCGCCCGGGTGACGGGCTCGTACATCGGGGACAACAAGGAGTTCGCCCGGCAGTACCTCGGGGGTGAGCTGGAGGTCGAGCTGATCCCCCAGGGCACGCTGGCCGAACGGCTGCGAGCGGGCGGCTGCGGGATCCCGGCCTTTTACACCCCGGCCGGGGTGGGCACGCTCGTCGAGCAGGGCGGCCTGCCCTGGCGGTACGGAGCGGACGGATCTGTCGCGGTGGCCTCGCCGCCCAAGGAGGTCCGTGACTTCGACGGCGTCGAGTACGTCATGGAGCGGGCCATCACCACCGACTACGCGCTGGTCAGGGCCGCCCGGGGCGACCGTCACGGCAATCTCGTCCTCCATCGCGCGGCGCGCAACTTCAACCCGCTCGCCGCGATGGCCGGCCGGATCACCGTGGCCGAGGTGGAGGAGCTGGTCGAGCCCGGAGAGCTGGATCCCGACGAGGTGCATGTGCCCGGAGTGTTCGTGCAGCGGGTCGTGGCGCTGACGCCGCAGCAGGCGGCGGACAAGGCGATCGAGAAGAGGACGGTGCGCGAGCGATGAGACGGCGTCATCCATGGTCCCCGGGAAAGGCGGTGCGCAGGTCATGAGCTGGATCAGAGAGCAGATGGCCGCGCGGGCCGCGCAGGAGCTGCGGGACGGCGACTACGTCAACCTCGGCATCGGACTGCCCACACTGGTGGCAGAGTTCCTGCCGTCGGGCGTCGATGTCGTCCTGCACTCGGAGAACGGGCTGCTCGGGGTCGGACCGTATCCGGCCCCGGACGAGGTCGACCCCGACCTGATCAACGCGGGGAAGGAGACGGTGACCGTCCGTGCGGGGGCGTCCTTCTTCGACTCCTCGCTCTCTTTCGGCATGATCCGCGGCGGCCACATCGACACGGCCGTCCTCGGCGCGCTGCAGGTGTCGGAGCGGGGCGACCTGGCCAACTGGGCGGTCCCCGGGAAGATGATCAGGGGCATGGGCGGCGCGATGGACCTCGTCCACGGGGCGCGCCGGGTCGTGGTGCTGATGGAGCACTCGGCCCGGGACGGGAGCCCCAAGATCGTCCAGGAGTGCACGCTGCCGCTGACGGGACGGGCGTGCGTGGACCGGATCATCACCGATCTGTGCGTCCTCGATGTGACCCCGTCCGGCCTCGAACTGGTCGAGACCGCCCCCGGAGTGACGGTGGATCAGGTGCTCGAACGGACACCCGTCGCCGTCCGCCACCAGCGCAAGGAGCAACGATGATCGAGCGACCGCGTGACGTCTACGTCGTCGACGCCGTCCGCACCCCCGTCGGCCGCTACGGCGGTGCCCTGTCCGGCGTACGCCCCGACGACCTCGCCGCCGGAGTGGTGCGCGCCCTCGTCGACCGCAGCCCAGGCCTGGACCCGGCCCGCATCGACGACGTGCTGCTCGGCAACGCCAACGGCGCCGGCGAGGAGAACCGCGACGTGGCCCGCATGGCCGTACTGCTGGCCGGGCTGCCGGTGAGCGTGCCCGGGGCCACCGTCAACCGGCTCTGCGGCTCGGGCATGGAGGCCGTCGTCCAGGCGGCCCGTGCCGTCGCCCTCGGCGACGCGTCCGTCGTGGTCGCGGGCGGCGTCGAGTCCATGAGCCGCGCGCCCTGGGTGCTGCCCAAGCCCGAGCGGGCCTTTCCCGCACGGGACCAGCAGCTGTACTCGACCACCCTCGGCTGGCGCATGGTCAACCCGAGGATGCCGCGCGAGTGGACCATCCCGCTCGGGGAGAGCGCGGAACTGGTGGGTGCCAAGCACGGCATCACCCGCGAGGAGCAGGACGCCTTCGCGCTCGCCAGCCACCGCAACGCCGCCCGCGCCTGGCGCGAGGGCCTCTACGACGGGGAGGTCGTGCCCGTCGAGGGGGTGGACCTGCCACGCGACGAGAACATCCGTGACACCACCTCGGCGGAGGCGCTCGCGGCGCTGAAGCCGGCGTTCATCGCGGACGGCACCATCACCGCCGGCAACTCCTCGCCGTTGAACGACGGAGCGGCCGCGCTGCTGCTCGCCGACGAGGACGGACTCGCCGCGATCGGCCGCGAGCCGCTGGCCCGGGTACGGACGGCGGCGGTCACCGGGATCGATCCCCGGTACTTCGGACTCGGCCCGGTGGACGCCATCCGCAAGGCGCTCGACAAGGCGGACGTCGCCGCGTCCGCGCTGCACACGATCGAGCTCAACGAGGCGTACGCGGCCCAGGCGCTGGCATGTCTGGCGGCGCTGCCGGAACTCGACCCGTCGGTCGTCAACCCGCGTGGCGGCGCCATCGCCATCGGTCATCCGCTGGGCGCCTCGGGTGCCCGTATCGCGGGCGCGGTGGCCCACCAGCTGGCCGCGGCGGGCTCCGGGACGGGGCTGGCGGCGCTGTGCATCGGTGTCGGTCAGGGGCTGGCGCTGGTCCTGGAGCGCTGACCCGGTTGTCGCGGGTGCGGCCGCGTCAGGCGGCCGCGCGCCGCACCGCGGCCGGGGTCGTCCCCAGCCGGGCGCGCATCACCCGGGTCAGATGCTCCTGGTGGGTGAACCCGCAGTCGGCGGCGATCTGCCCGATCGGCCAGGTCGCGGTGCGCAGCATCCGGCACGCCTGCTCCAGGCGCAGCCGCAGGAGGTACTGATGCGGGGACTGTCCCGTGCTGGCCCGGAACTGCCGGGTGAACTGGCTGCGGCTGAGCGAGGCCGCGGCGGCCAGGTCCGCGATCGGCAGCGGTTCGGCGAGCCGCTCCCGCATGAGGTCCCGCACGGCCGACAGCTGCCGCTCCGACAGTCCCGACGGCACGGCCGGCGGCTCGGCCGGGCGCGCGGCGTGGCACCGTACGAGTTGTGCGGCGAGCATGCCCGTCAGATGGTCCACATAGGTCCGGGCGGACGGCTCCCAGCGCCGCACGGCCCCGTCGAGTGCGAGCACGAGCTGCTCGGTGAGCGGATCGGTGGCCCCGAGCTCCTCGGACAGCTCCACGGGACGGCCGTCATTGGCCTCCCGCAGCGCCTGGTCCGCCAGATACGCGTGCACCGTGTCGAGCCGGCCGTCGAGCTCGACGGAGAGCGTCCGGCCGGCCGGCTGGAGAAACAGCCCGCCGGTGGGGATCTTCCCGGAGCGTGCCGTGGCTCCGCGTCCCCGGCGTACCGTGACGGGCCCGCTGAGGTGCAGGATCACCAGATGAGTGGGGGCGGGCTCGAAGTCCGCGCGATAGGACAGCTCCTCCTGGGACGACACGTACAGCCGCTCCCAGCCGAGCCCGGCGCTGCTGCCCCGGGGCCGCACCCCGGGCTGCCGGAGGATCCCCGCCGTGTCGGCGAGTCCCAGTTCCGCCATGGTGCGACCTCCTCGCGCCCCCTCGGTTGATTGAACATTAAATCACGATGGGGTGAACGCGTCGAGGGCCGCGACGGCCGGGCTCAGCTCCGGTACAGCGCCTCCACCTCGATCTCGTACGCCTTCTCGATCGCCTTGCGCTTCAGCTTCAGCGAGGGAGTCAGCAGCCCGTGCTCCTCGGTGAACTGGTGCGCGAGGATACGGAAGGTGCGGATCGACTCGGCCTGCGAGACCAGCGTGTTCGCCGCCACCACCGCCCGCCGCACCTCGGTCTCCAGATCGGGGTCGCGCACCAGCTGGGCCGGGGTGAGCCGCGGTTTGCCGCGCATCCCGAGCCAGTGCTCCACGGCCTCGGAGTCGAGGGTGACCAGCGCGGCGACGTAGGGGCGGTCGTTGCCCACGACGATGCACTGCGCGACCAGCGGATGATCCCGTACCCGCTCCTCCAGCGGCCCCGGCGAGACACTCTTGCCGCCGGAGGTCACCAGGATCTCCTTCTTGCGCCCGGTGATGGTGAGAAAGCCGTCCTCGTCCAGCAGGCCCAGGTCACCAGTGGCGAGCCAGCCGTCGTGCAGGGACTCGTCCGTTGCCTTCTGGTTGTTGAGATAGCCCTGGAAGACATGGCCGCCGTGCAGCCAGATCTCGCCGTCGTCCGCGATGTGCACCGTGGTGCCGGGGATGGCCTGGCCCACCGTGCCGTAGCGGGTGCGCCCGGGCGGATTCGCGGTCGCGGCCGCCGTCGTCTCCGTGAGCCCGTAGCCCTCGTAGATCTGCACGCCCGCGCCCGCGAAGAACAGCCCGAGCCGGCGGTCCATCGCCGAGCCGCCGGACATGGCGTGCCGCACCCGGCCGCCCATCGCCGCACGGATCTTGGCGTAGACGACCTTGTCGAAGAACTGGTGCTGCATCCGCAGGCCCGCCGAGGGGCCGGGGCCTACGCCCCACGCCTTCGCCTCGATCGCGTCCGCGTACTTCACGGCGACCTCGACCGCCTTCTCGAAGGGCCCGGAGCGGCCCTCCTTCTCGGCCTTGCGGCGGGCCGCGTTGAAGACCTTCTCGAAGATGTAGGGCACGGCCAGGAAGAACGTCGGCTTGAACGCGGCCAGGTCGGGCAGCAGCGCCGCCGCGTTCAGCTGGGGCTGATGGCCGAACTTGACCCTGCCGCGGAAGGCCGCCACCTGCACCATCCGCCCGAAGACATGCGCGAGCGGCAGGAACAGCAGGGTGGCCGCCTCATCGCCCCGGCGGGAGCGGAAGACCGGCTCAAAGCGCTCGATGACCGTGTCGGCCTCGAACATGAAGTTGCCGTGCGAGATCACACAGCCCTTGGGGCGGCCGGTGGTGCCGGAGGTGTAGATGATGGTCGCCGTGGTCTCGGGGGTGACCGCCTGCCGGTGCCGGTGCACCACCTCGTCCTCGAGATGGGCGCCCGCGTCGTACAGCCCCTGCAGGGCGCCGGCGTCCAGCTGCCACAGGCGGTGCAGGCGCGGAAGGCGGTCGATGACGGTCGCGATGGTCATCGCGTGGTCCTCGTGCTCCACCATCGCGGCCGTCACCTCGGCGTCGTGCAGCATCCAGAACACCTGCTCCGCCGACGAGGTGGGATAGACCGGCACCACCTCGGCGCCGATGGTCCACAGCGCGAAGTCGAACAGCGTCCACTCGTAGCGGGTACGGCACATGATCGCGACCCGGTCCCCGAATCGGATCCCCTCGGCCAGCAGACCCTTCGCCAGGGCGAGGACCTCGTCCCGGAACTCGGCGGCGGTCACATCCCGCCAGTGCCCCTCCGCGTCCTTGCGTCCGAGGGCGATACGGAGCGGATCTTCCTGGGCATACTCGAAGACGACGTCGGCCAGACCGCCCACCGGCGGCGTCGACGCCGACGGAGGGTTGGTGAACTCGCGCAATCCCCGCTCCTTGTGGCGCTCCGCACAGCGCCGTGAAAGCTACCTGAGAGCCCGGCGGGGCGGGAGGGGGTCGGAAACCAGTGGGCAGGGCGCAAATCGCTCAGGTCAGCCCCGGAAAATATGTACAGAACGGTAAGGAGAGGACGAAATTCCTTACGGCGTCGTAGTCACCGGCCTGGCAATCTCCACGGAATCTGTACGACGCGATTACCGCCCCGCACACCCTACTCGCCAGTAGCGCGAGGGGTTGAACCGGGGTCCGCGATCATCCGGCTGCTCGGCCCCGCTGTGCCGCTGTCTTCCTCAGCGTGCGCGGCATTGCTTCTGTCACCCCGCTAGCGGCGGTGCAGCCGGTCGCCGCTCGCCAGGATCGCCGCCGCGAGCGCCCGGGCCGTGTGCTGCGCCGCCCCCGGCCGCTCACCCTCGACCAGAACGAAGTCGATCTCCCCCAGGTCCGGCAGGCCCGCCCGCTCCGGCACCCGCACCAGCCCCGGCGGAACCAGCCCCCGGGAGTGCGCCATCACACCGAGACCGGCCCGGGCCGCCGCGATCAGACCGTTGAGACTGCCGCTCGTGCAGGCGATGCGCCAGGCACGCCCCTGCTTCTCCAGCGCCTCGAGGGCACGAGCCCGGGTGATGCCCGGCGGCGGATAGACGATCAGCGGCACCGGGCGGTCGGGGTCCAGCCGCAGGCGTTCCCCGCCGATCCACACCAGCCGGTCGTGCCAGACTAGCTGGCCGCGCGGATCCTGGGGGCGCCGCTTGGCCAGCACCAGATCGAGCCGGCCCGCCGCGAGCAGCTCGTGCAGGGTGCCCGACAGCTCGACCGTCAGCTCCAGGTCCACCTCGGGATGGTCATAGCGGAAGCGCTCCAGGATCTCCGGCAGCCGGGTCAGCACGAAGTCCTCCGAGGCGCCGAACCGCAGCCGGCCCCGCAGCCGGGTGCCGGTGAAGAACGCCGTGGCCTGCTCGTGCACCTCCAGGATCCGGCGTGCGAAGCCGAGCATCGCCTCGCCGTCCTCCGTCAGCTGGACCGAGTGCGTGTCCCGGGCGAACAGCGGGCGCCCGGTCGCGTCCTCCAGCCGCCGCACATGCTGGCTCACCGTGGACTGGCGCAGCCCGAGCCGCCGGGCGGCCTGGGTGAAGCTCAGCGTCTGGGCCACCGCCAGGAAGGTGCGCAGGTGGGCAGGGTCGTACACGCCTTCGAGATTATCGTGAAACGCGATGACAGTCAGAGCGGTGTATGGGATTCCCGATCGGTCGGTGCAGGTGGACGATGGGGAGGGCACGACCGTGTCCGACCCCGGATGTACAGCGAACGTAAGTGGAGCACCGTGAAACGCCTGCGATGGCCGCGTTGGATGCCTGTCGATCCCTACATCGTCCTGCTGCTGGGGACCGTGGGGCTCGCGGCTCTCGTCCCGGCACGGGGCATGGCCGCGCACGTCGTCTCCGGTGGCTCCACGGCCGCCATCGCCTTCCTCTTCTTCCTGTACGGCGCCCGGCTCTCCACCCAGGAGGCGCTGGCCGGACTCAGGCACTGGCGTCTTCACGGCACCGTGCTGGCCTGCACATTCGTCGTCTTCCCACTGCTCGGCCTCGCCGCCCGCGGCCTGGTGCCGGTGCTGCTGACACACAGTCTCTACACCGGTCTGCTCTTCCTCACCCTGGTCCCGTCGACCATCCAGTCGTCGATCGCCTTCACCTCGATCGCCCGGGGCAATGTGCCCGCCGCGATCTCCGCGGGCTCCTTCTCCTCCCTCGCCGGGATCGTGATCACCCCGCTGCTCGCGGCGGTGCTGCTCGGCAACAGCGGCGGCGGGTTCTCCGCGGACTCGCTCGTCACGATCGTGCTCCAGCTGCTGGTGCCGTTCGTCGCGGGGCAGCTGCTGCGGCGCTGGGTCGGCGGCTTCATCACCCGGCACAAGAAGGTGCTCGGGCTCGTCGACCGCGGCTCGATCCTGCTGGTCGTCTACACCGCGTTCAGCGAGGGCATGGTCCAGGGCATCTGGCACCAGGTCAGCCCGCTCACGCTGGGCGGGCTGCTCGTGGTCGAGGCGGCCCTGCTCGCCGTGATGCTCGTCCTGACCTGGTACGGCAGCCGGGCGCTGGGCTTCAGCCGGGAGGACCGGATCGCGATCCAGTTCGCCGGGTCCAAGAAGTCCCTCGCCTCCGGGCTGCCCATGGCGAGTGTCCTGTTCGGCGCGCACGCCTCCCTGGCCGTGCTCCCGCTGATGCTCTTCCACCAGATGCAGCTCATGGTGTGCGCGGTGATCGCCAAACGGCGGGCGCGCGACCCCGAGCGGCCGGCGGTCAGCCCCGGGACAGCCGCAGCGCCACGAACCGCGGTCGGTACAGGGACACGTTCCGGCTGAGGTTCGTCTGCGCCGCGGCTCCTGTCGCGTCCAGCCAGTTGACGTCGTAGCTGAGCACCAGCCTGCCGTCACCGCTCAGCTCCGGATGTGCCTGCGGGTTGTACGCGGCCACCTCGCCCGGGGGGAGCGGCGCACGCAGCCCCCGCCCCGGCCCGTGCCAGGGGCCGGTAGGTGCGCACGCCCAGTAGGAGGTGACCGTGGTCAGCCCCGGGGTGCCGGCGGCCATGGTGAACAGCACATAGGTCCCCTGGTCGCGGACCACCGTGAACGCGCTGGCCACCCCGGTGCCGCGCCCGTCGCCCAGCACGGCCCCGAGCCGTGGCCGGGACGTCCAGGCCGAGCCGTTCCAGTACTGCCAGGCCGTGAGGTCGGCCAGCCGGCCGCGCTCCACCCGGGCCAGATAAGCCCGGGAGGCGGGGCGTCCGGCGGCCCAGGCGTCGTCGCCGCCGAAGACGTATGTCCACGTCCCGTCGGCCGTCGTCGTCGTGCCGAACAGCACGCGCCGGGACGGGTCGGGTGTCCCTCGCTGGTCGAGGATCCGCACGACGCTCTCGACCCGCAGGTCAGGCAGGGACAGCGTGGCGACCTCGGTGGCGGCGGGGACGCCGTAGATCCAGGGGTAGGTGCCGGTCGTCCGGGTCCACAGCAGGACCCGGACGACCCGCTCGGCGGAGCCGGGGGAGCGGGGCTCTACCTGTGCCGCCACCGGCCAGCGCCACTGACCGGGCCCCGGGTCGGGGAACAGCGGCGCGGGCAGCGTGCGCTCCAGCCGGCCCGCGCGGGACATCACGACCGCGGAGTTGCGCACCAGCGGCGTCGAGACGTCCCGCCAGGCGTACGACTCGCCGACCGGGTTGGGCGGGCCGTGCACCGGGCCCAGATAGGTGTCCGAAAACAGCCACAACACCCGTCCGTCCGGCAGCCGCACCGAGTGGGTGCCGTCGCCGCCGGTCCAGTCGTCCGTGCGCGCGGGGTCGTCGCCGTACCGGGTGAACTCGGTGTCCAGCGCGGTGTCGGCCGTCCAGGCGGCGGGCGTGCGCGGGGTGCAGCCGCCGCCCTCCCGGTCGTGGTGCGGGAGGGCGGTGAGCAGCACGGCCGCGCAGACCAGGGCCAGGACCAGGCCGAGCCCGGTCCCGGCCCGCCGTCGTGCCGTGGTGTCGTCGGGCACGCCGGGGACGTTAGTGGCTGCCGCTCACCCGGTCCATGGGCAGCCACAGCACCGTGTCCCGGGCGGAGACCGGGGCGCCGGTGCGCAGCGCGGTGATCTCGTCGTCGCCGAGCGCGCGGTCGTAGACCCGTACGTCGTCGATCGCGCCGGTGAAGAAGGCCCGGCTGTCCATCCGCTGGCCGATGTGCACCCCGAAGGGGGAGTTGCGGCTCACGGAACCGGGCACGTCCGCGCTGCTCAGCTCGGTGTCGTCGATGAACAGCGTGAGTCGGCCGCCGCCTCGGCGCAGCGCCAGATGGTGCCACTGGCCGTCGTTGTACGCGCCGGACGTGCGCACATACGCGGACTGCGGGGCCGAGGCGCCGTCGCGGACGGTGATCAGGCCCTGGATGCGGTTCGAGGCGGGCTCGCCGCGCAGCCACACCTGCGGTTGCGAGGTGCCGATGCCGCCCATCCAGAGCAGGGGCTGCTCACCGGCCGTCGCCGTGTACCGGAACCACAGCGAGGCGGTGAAGTCCTTGCTGCCGAGCGGAAGCTGCTGCTGGTACGGCAGGCGTACGGCGTCGTCGGTGCCGTCGAACTCCAGAGCGCCGCCGAACACGCCGTCCGTCTGCCGCGCGCCGCCCAGGACCGCGGCCGGCCGGGTGCCCGGAGCCCGGTCGGAGGTGGTCGGGTCGGGGCCGCGGCGCGGTTGCAGCCAGTCCTCGGTGAAGCGGGCGAAGCGGATCTCGTCCCGCGCGTCGACCGCGCCGCCCTCGTAGAGGAGCCCCACGGTGTCCCCGTCGGCGCGGACCAGGTCCGAGTAGCCGGACCAGTCCGTGGTGACGACGGTGCCGCGGTCCACGCTGTCCCAGGTGCGTCCGCCGTCGTAGGAGGAGCGGATCATCATCGTCCGGCGGCGGTCGGGGTCGCCGGGGCAGGCCAGCAGGATGCGGTCGCCGATACGCAGCATCGAGCCCTGCACCTGGGGTGCGTACAGGTCCGGCAGATCGCGGAAGGGGGCGACGAAGCTGCTGCCGCCGTCGCGGCTGACGGCCTGGGTGCGATGGCCGAGGTCCGTGCCGTCCTGCTCGCGTCCGCTGACCAGGATCGAGCCGTCCTCACGTTCGACGAGGGTGAGTTCGGAGGGCTTCTGGCGGTACGTGCCGTCGTCCGCGATCGGCCAGGAGTCGGTGGCGCCGATGTGCCAGTGGTCGCCGCCGTCGTCACTGGTGATGAGCGCGGCGTGGTTCGCGGTGACCCGACTGCCGTTCCAGGTCTCGGTGTTGACGCCGAAGACCAGTCGGCCCGTGTGCCGTCCGCGGGTGAGCTGGATGCCGTGCACGGGCCCGGTGGCGTACCAGGAGTTCCAGTCCGGGGGCAGGATCTGCGGGCTCAGATCCCGCGGCGCCGACCAGCTCAGCCCGTCGTCGTCGCTGTACTGCAGATGGGGGGTCCGGTCGCAGGGCACCGAGCAGCTCGCGCTGTCCGTACGGCCGGTGTTGTAGGTCTCGGCGAGCAGGATGCGGCCCGTCCCGCGGTCCACGATGGGGGCCGGGTTGCCGTGGGTGTCCCCGGCGCCCTCGTTGACGACCTGCAACGGGCCCCAGGTGCGGCCGCCGTCGGTGGAGCGCTTGACCACGATGTCGATGTCGGCCGCGTCACCGCAGTTGAGCACCCGGCCCTCGGCGAAGGCGAGCAGGGTGCCCTTCTTCGTCTTCACGACGGCCGGGATGCGGAAGCAGGCGTAGCCGGAATCCTGGGAGGCCCTGAAGAGCACCTGTTGTTCGAAACGGCCCTCGCTCCGGGCCGGTTGCGCACCCGCCGGGCTCGGCAGTGCGAGCAGCGCGGCGGCGGTGAGGACGGCGGTCAGGGTCGATCTGAGTCGTGCACGGAGACTTGACGGCATGGTGCGGCCCGCCCTTCATGCGTCTGGACATACTGAACGTCCTATGTCCAACGTGCGGGCCACAGACGGTACTTGGGGTCTCAATGACCCCACAAGAACCGTGCAGGACCCATGTTCCCCGGCCGGGGCGGGGGAACCGTCGAGGCGGTCAGGGGCGCAGCACCACCTTGCCGAGGTTCTCGCGCGACTCGATCACCGCGTGCGCCTTCGCCGCCTCCTCCAGCGGGAACTCCCCGTGGACGACAGGTCGCAGCGCCCCCTCGTCGAACAGCCGCCACAGCTCCCGCCGCCACCGCTCGTACAACTCCGGCCGCCCGCGGGCGATCCGCGCCATCTGGAACCCGGTCACGGTCTTCGCGCCCAGCAGCAGGTCGTACGCCTGAAGGGTGCCGCCGCCCGAGCTGTACACCACGAGCCGTCCGCCCGGGGCCACGGCGTCCAGGGCCGGGGTGAGCGGGGCGCCGCCGACCGCGTCCAGGGCGTAGTCGACGGGTTCTCCCCAGTCGGGGGCGTCGTAGGTGACCACTTGGTCGGCGCCGAGCGAACGTACGAACTCCGCCTTTCCGGCGCCCGACACCGCGCCCACGACGCGGGACGCGCCGCGTGTCCGGGCCAGTTGGACCGCGAGATGGCCGACGCCGCTCGCGGCCCCCGTGATCAGCGCCGACTCGCCCGGCTTCGGGCGGGCCGCGGTCAGCGCCCCGAGCGCGACCAGTCCGCTGCGGACCAGGGCGACGGCGTCGACAGCCGTCGCGTGGTCCGGTACGGGGGAGACCATGGTCTCGTGCAGCACGGCGAAGTCGGCGTACCCGTGCCCGAAGCACAGTCCCGTCACGCGGTCACCGGCCCGGAAGCGGGTGACGCCGTCGCCGGCCGCCACCACCTCGCCCGCGATCTCCCCGCCGAGCGGGATCGGCTCGGCGGCCTCGGTGACCTTGCGCACGACCGGCAGGGTGACCCCCACGGCCTCGCAGCGCACAACGAGTTCGCCAGACCCCGCCGAGGGCACCGGGGCCTCCTCGACGAACAGGGGGCCGTGGGTGGATTCATAGCGGACGCGGCGCATCGCACCTCCGTGGGTCGTTGGTGACCCCAACGGTATCCCATTTCATTGGGGATCCCAACGATTTTTCGCTACGCTGCCGCCATGGCCGCCGAACCTCCCCTCACCGCGATCCGCTCCCTCCCGAGCTGGCTCCTCGGCCGCGCCGCCGCCCGCGGCCGTGCCCTGGTGGCCGAGGCGCTCGCCGCCGAAGGCCTGAAGATGTGGCACCACGTGGTGCTCTCGGCCGTCCGCGACCTCGCCCCGGTCGCCCAGGCCGACCTCGGCCGCGGTATCGGTCTCGACCCCAAGGACCTGGTCGGCATCCTCAACGACCTTCAGTCCGCGGGGCTCGTGGTACGCGCGCCGGATCCCAGGGACCGGCGCAAGAACGCCGTGTCGCTCACCCCGGACGGCGGACGGCTCCTGGACCGCTGCGAGAAGGCCGCTCACCAGGCCAACGACACCCTGCTCGCCCCGCTCTCGGCGGACGAGCGCGACCGTTTCATGGATCTGCTGATCCGGATCTCGGGCACGGAGGGCTGATGGCGGCTAACGTTCCGTCATGACCGCACCTCTCACGCTCGATCCCGCGCGCACCGCGCTTGTGCTCGTCGATCTGATGGACCGCATCGTCGCGCTGCCCCTGGAGCCCCGTAAGGGCACCGAAGTCCTGTACGCCGCCGAGGAGTTGGCGCAGACGTTTCGCGCGGCCGGCGCCCTCGTCGTGCTCATCCGCGTCGAACGTCCCTCGGTCGCCGAACAGCCGCCCGGCAGCGGACTGGCGGACGGCCTGCTCAGGGACGGCGACCTGGAGGTGGTGAAGGGGACGATCGGCGGCTTCCAGGGCACCCGTCTCGACGAGCACCTGCGGGAACGGGGCGTCACCACCCTGGTGTTCGGCGGAATCGCCACCAACCTGGGGGTGGAGTCCACCGCCCGCGCCGCCGCCGACCTCGGCTACGCCCTCGTCTTCGCCGAGGACGCCATGGCCGCGTTCACCACCGCCGAGCACGAGGCGTCGGTCCGGCTCGACTTCCCGCGCCTGGGGTCGGTCGTGACGGCCTCGCAGGTGCGCCTGGCCGCCGGGTGACCGGCCGGGCCCCGCCGCCCGCGCAGGCACGGCCGTCAGACCA
Organism: Streptomyces sp. NPDC002573; assembly: GCF_042889625.1. Lineage (NCBI taxonomy): Bacteria > Bacillati > Actinomycetota > Actinomycetes > Kitasatosporales > Streptomycetaceae > Streptomyces > Streptomyces sp. NPDC002573. The sequence continues at coordinate 138,977 of NZ_JBIARC010000017.1, forward strand.
GCAGACCGCCGCCGTCCACGACCACCATCGAGCCGGTGCTGTAGCCGCCGCGCATCAGATACAGATACGCCTCCGCGACATCCTCCGGCGTCCCCACCCGCCCCACCGGGAGCGAGGCGGTGGCGCCCTCGAAGAGCGCGTCCCGGTCCTCCCCGGTCATCTCCCGCCACAGTTCGGTGCGGACCAGACCGGGGGAGACCACGTTCACCCGGACCGGGGCGAGCTCCAGGGCCAGCGCCCGCGTGAGCGACTCCATCGCGCCGCACAGGCTCGCGGCCACGGTCGTGCCGGGCAGCGGCCTGCGCCCCGCGGTCCCCGTGGTCAGCACCACGGAACCGCCCTGGCGGATCCGGGGCGCCCCGTGCTTGACGGCCGTGTACGCGCCCCACAAGGTCCTCCTCGCCTGGGAGGCGAGCCGCCGCTCACCCCTGATCGCGGCGTTCGCGCGGGTCGCCCAGGTCGCCCAGGAACGGGGCTGAGAGCTCCGAACAGAATGGGCGCCCCATTCTGTTCGGAGCTCTGAGACGGGGCCCCTGCGGCGCAGGGGGCGCGCCCCGCCGGTCGGGGCCCCGCCACCGTGCCGCGGGGAGCCGGTCTCAGCCCTGGGCGGCCGCGGTCCGCAGGGTGATGCGGTCCTCGCCCGCGTACACGTTCATGGAGCTGCCCCGCAGAAAACCCACCAGCGTCAGCCCCGTCTCCGCGGCCAGGTCGACCGCCAGCGACGAGGGCGCTGAGACCGCCGCCAGCACCGGGATGCCCGCCATCACGGCCTTCTGCGCCAGCTCGAAGGAGGCCCGGCCGGAGACCAGCAGCAGGGTCCGGGACAGGGGCAGGTCCCCGTTCTGCAGGGCGCGCCCGACCAGTTTGTCGACCGCGTTGTGCCGGCCCACGTCCTCCCGGATGTCGAGCAGCTCCCCTTCCTCGGTGAACAGGGCCGCCGCGTGCAACCCCCCGGTCCGGTCGAAGACCCGCTGGGCGGCCCGCAGCCGGTCGGGGAGGCTCGCCAGCAGCTCCGGGTCCACCCGGACCAGGGGGTTGTCGGCGATGGGCCAGCGAGCCGTCGTACGGACCGCGTCCAGGCTCGCCTTGCCGCACAGACCGCACGACGAGGTCGTGTAGACATTGCGTTCGAGGGTGATGTCGGGGATGACCACGCCTGGCGCGGTCTGCACGTCCACCACGTTGTAGGTGTTCGATCCGTCGACGGTCGCCCCGGCGCAGTAGACGATGTTGCGCACGTCGTCAGCCGCGCCGAGCACCCCCTCGCTGACCAGGAATCCGGCCGCGAGCGCGAAGTCGTCGCCCGGGGTGCGCATGGTGATCGCGAGCGGTTTGCCGTTGAGCCTGATCTCCAGTGGCTCCTCCGCGACGAGCGTGTCCGGGCGGGCGGAGACCGCGCCGTCCCGGATGCGGATCACCTTGCGTCGTTCCGTGACTCGTCCCATGTTCTGATCAGCCCCGGTTCTGTACGTGCTGGTAGCCGAAACGGCCCTTGATGCAGAGGTTGCCGTGGGTCACCGGGTTGTCGTGCGGGGAGGTGACCTTCACGATCTCATTGTCCTGCACGTGCAGGGTGAGATTGCAGCCCACACCGCAGTACGCGCACACGGTCGTCGTACGCGTCTGCGCCGACTCGTCCCAGGTACCCGCGGCGCGCCGGCCGAACTCCGACTTGAAGGACAGCGCCCCGGTGGGGCACACCTCGATGCAGTTGCCGCAGTACACACACGCCGACCCGGTCAGCGGACCGTCGTGCTCGACGGCGATACGGGCGTCGAAGCCGCGCCCGGACACGGCGATCGCGAAGGTGTTGTGCCACTGCTCGCCGCAGGCGTCCACGCACTTGCAGCACAGGATGCACTTGTCGTAGTCGCGCACGTACAGTTCGTTGTCGATCCGCGGCTGCTCGCCCAGCCGGGCCGCGTCCGGGCCGAAGCGGTCCGGCTCCGCGCCGTACTCCGTCAGCCACTCGGCGGCCCTCGGGGTCGTCGACAGATCGACCGAGGACGCGAGGAGCTCCAGCACCAGCCTGCGGCTGTGCCGCACGCGCTCGGTGTCGGTCCCGACCTCCATACCGGGCTCCGCCCTGCGCGAGCAGGCCGGCACGAGGGTGCGCGCGCCCTCGACCTCGACGACACACACCCGGCAGGCGTTCTTCGGGGTGAGCGTGTCGCCCTGGCACAGGGTAGGGACGTCCTTCCCGGCATCCCGGCAGGCGTCCAGGATCGTCGAGCCCTCGCGCACCCTGACCGTCTGCCCGTCGAGGGTGAACTCGACCAGCCGGCGCGGCACTCCGAGCGGAATCGCGGTCATTCGTAGGCCCCCAGACGGTCGACGGCGGATTCCACGGCGTTCCACGCGGTCTGTCCGAGACCGCAGATCGAGGCGTCCCGCAGGGCCCGGCCCACCTCCCTGAGCAGCGCGATGTCCTCGGCGGCCGCCGCGCCCGTACGCTCCACGATCCGCTGGAGCGCCTCCTGCTGCCGCACGGTCCCCACCCGGCAGGGCACGCACTGTCCGCACGACTCGTCGCGGAAGAACTCGGCGATCCGCAGCAGCAGCCGGGGGAGCGGCACGGTGTCGTCGAACGCCATGACGACACCCGAGCCGAGCGTGGTCCCGGCTCGGCGGGTGCCTTCGAAGGTGAGCGGGATGCCCGTCTCGTCGGGGCGTACGAAGCCGCCGGCCGCGCCGCCCAGCAGCACGGCCCGCAGCCCCGGCCGAACCCCGGCCAGTGCCAGCAACTCGCCGAGGGTGACGCCGAAGGGCACCTCGTAGACGCCCGGTCGCGCGACGCTCCCCGAGACGCAGTACAGCTTGGGGCCGGTGGAGTGCTCCGTCCCGATCGCCGCGTAGGCCTGCGCGCCCTGCGTCAGGATCGGCAGGACGTTGACCAGCGTCTCCACGTTGTTCTCGACGGTGGGTCTGCCGAACAGCCCCTTCTCCACCGGGAACGGCGGCTTGCTGCGCGGCTCGCCCCGGTAGCCCTCGATGGAGTTGAACAGGGCGGTCTCCTCACCGCAGATGTACGCGCCCGCGCCCCGGCGGATCTCGATGTCGAAGGCGTACCCCTGACCGAGGACGTCGTCGCCGAGCAGACCCCGTGCGCGTGCCTGGGCGATCGCGTGCTCCAGCCGCTGAAGCGCGCGCGGGTACTCGCCGCGCAGATAGATCCAGCCCCGGTGCGCACCGATCGCATAGCCCGCGATCGTCATCGCCTCCACCAGCGCGTACGGGTCACCCTCCATGATCAGGCGGTCCTTGAAGGTGCCCGGCTCGGACTCGTCGGCGTTGCACACCAGATGATGCGGGCGCTCGGGCTGGGACGCCGTGGCCTGCCACTTGCGGCCGGTGGGGAAGGCGGCGCCGCCGCGCCCGACCAGACCCGAGTCGCTCACCTCGCGGATCACCCCAGTCGGGCCCAGCGCGAAGGCCCGGCGCAGGGCCGTGTAGCCGCCGTGGGCGCGGTAGTCGTCCAGCGAGGCCGGGTCGACGACGCCGACCCGGCGCAGCAGGACCAGCGAGGGGTCGCCGGCCTGCGGAACCGCCCGCTGCGCCGGAGGTTCTTCGGGCGCCGAGTCGGGGGCGCTCGCGGCGAGCACCGCGGCCTCCACCGTCGCCGGCGCCGACACCGCCGTACGGACCGGATCGCCGGCCCTGATCGCGAGCGCCGCCGGAGCGTGCTCGCACAGGCCGAGACACGCGCTCCGCTCGACGCCGGCACCGCTGCCCGGCCCGAGCCGGGCCTCGATCCCCGCGCACAGCGCGTCCGCCCCGGCGGCCGTGCAGGCGAGGTCGGTGCAGACGTGGAGCACGGTCGCGGGCCGGGGCGAGACCGAGAACATGGGGATGGTGCCCATGTCGCCGCCGCCCTGCACGTTGTTCTGGCCGCGCAGGGGCTGCAGGCCCGAGCCGTAGCGGCCGACATGTCCGGTCAGCAGGGACAGGTTGATCAGCGCGCGGACGTTGTCGGTGCCGTTGTGGTGCTCGGTGATGCCGAGGGTCCAGCACAGCTGGGCGCGCTCGGCGCGGGCGTAGGCGTGCGCCAGCTCGCGAATGGCGCGGGCCGGTACGCCCGTCACCTTCTCGGCGAGCGACAGCGTCCACGGCTCGACCAGCGCGCGGTACTCCTCGAAGCCGGAGGTCGCCCGCTCGACGAACGCGTCGTTGACCAGCCCCGCGTGGGTGATCTCGCGGCCGATCGCGTGCGCCATCGGGATGTCGGTGCCGACGTTCAGCCCGAGCCAGCTCTCCGCCCACTCGGCGGTCGTGGTGCGGCGCGGGTCGACCGCGTACATCCGGGCGCCGTTCCTGATCCCCTTCAGCACGTGCTGGAAGAAGATCGGGTGCGCGAAGCGGGCGTTGGAGCCCCACATCACGATGACGTCGGTGTGCTCGATCTCCTACAGTACGGGGCTTGCCTCGGCAAGAGTCCGCGCACGCCCACCGCCCGCCCCCGACCGTTCGCCGCACCCCGCATACCGTTCACCGCATACGGTCGACGCGACGGGTTCTCAACTCCCTTTCCACTGCCTACCGTTCGAGCCCATGAGCCCTCCCGTAGCACCCCCGGGATGGAGCCGCTGGCTGGTGCCGCCCGCCGCTCTGTCCGTCCACCTCTCCATCGGTCAGGCGTACGCCTGGAGCGTGTTCAAGCCGCCCTTGGAATCCGCGCTCCACCTCAACGGCACCGAAAGCGCCCTGCCGTTCCAGCTCGCCATCGTCATGCTCGGCCTGTCCGCCGCGTTCGGCGGCACCCTCGTCGAACGCAAGGGGCCCCGCTGGGCGATGACCGTGGCCCTCGTCTGCTTCTCCTCCGGCTTTCTGATCTCCGCGCTCGGTGCGGCGAGCGAGCAGTACTGGCTGATCGTCCTCGGCTACGGGTTCGTCGGCGGCATCGGCCTCGGCATCGGCTACATCTCGCCGGTCTCCACGCTGATCAAGTGGTTCCCGGACCGGCCCGGCATGGCCACCGGCATCGCCATCATGGGCTTCGGCGGCGGCGCGCTCATCGCCTCGCCCTGGTCGGCGCAGATGCTCCAGTCCTTCGGATCCGACCACTCCGGGATCGCGCTCGCCTTCCTGGTGCACGGGCTCGCGTACGTCGTCTTCATGTCGCTGGGCGTCCTGCTGGTGCGGGTGCCGCGCACCGAGCAGCCCGTGGCGGACGGGCCGAACGTCGTCGACGGGGTGCAGGTCTCCGCCCGGAGCGCCGTGCGCACCCCCCAGTTCTGGTGCCTGTGGGTCGTCCTCTGTATGAACGTGACCGCCGGCATCGGCATCCTGGAGAAGGCCGCCCCCATGATCACGGACTTCTTCGCGGACACCTCGACGCCCGTGTCGGTCTCCGCGGCCGCGGGCTTCGTGGCCCTGCTGTCGGCGGCGAACATGGCGGGCCGCATCGGCTGGTCCTCGGCCTCCGACCTGATCGGCCGCAAGAACATCTACCGCGTCTACCTGGGCGTCGGCGCGCTGATGTACCTGCTCATCGCGTCCTTCGGCGACTCGTCCAAGCCCTTGTTCGTCCTCTGCGCGCTGGTGATCCTCTCCTTCTACGGCGGCGGCTTCGCGACCGTCCCCGCCTATCTGAAGGACCTCTTCGGGCCCTACCAGGTGGGGGCGATCCACGGCCGGCTGCTCACCGCCTGGTCGACCGCGGGAGTCCTCGGGCCGCTGATCGTGAACTGGATCGCGGACCACCAGAAGGCGGCCGGGAAGCACGGCCCGGATCTCTACGGCCTGTCTTTCATGATCATGATCGGTCTGCTCGTGATCGGGTTCATCGCCAACGAGCTGGTCCGGCCCGTCCACCCCCGCCACCACCTCTCCGTACCGAAGGAGGCCGCCGATGGCCGGCGAGAGCAGCCCGCCTGAGCGGCGGATCCTGACCGTCCTCGCCTGGCTGTGGGTGGGGGCACCCCTGTGCTACGGCCTGTACGAGCTGGTCCTGAAGGCGAAGCAACTGTTCACCGGGTGAGCCGGTGGAGGAGCCCCGGGCGGCCGTGCCGTGGATGCTCGGCCGTCCGAGGGTCTGCGGGAAGCCGACAACACGGACGCGCCATTCCTGTCGCTTCACCTGCCGTCGTACCCGTGAGTCACTGATCAGACTGGTGGATCCCGCTACCCACGGCAACGGAGGGGACCCACCCATGCACGGCTCACGCATCGCCGCCGTCGGCCACTACCAGCCCGCCAAGGTGCTCACCAACGAGGACCTGGCGGGCATGGTCGACACCAGCGACGAGTGGATCAGATCACGGGTGGGCATCCGCACACGCCACATCGCGGGCCCCGGCGAGCCCGTCGACGAGCTGGCCGCGCACGCCGCCGCCAAGGCGCTCGCGGCGGCGGGGCTGGCCCCCGGCGACATCGACCTGGTGCTGGTCGCCACCTCCACCGCCGTCGACCGCTCGCCGAACATGGCCGCCCGTGTCGCCGCACGCCTCGGCATCCCGCAGCCGGCCGCGATGGACATCAACGTCGTCTGCGCGGGCTTCACCCACGCCCTCGCCACCGCCGACCACACCGTGCGCGCGGGCGCGGCCACCCGGGCGCTCGTCATCGGCGCCGACAAGATGTCCGCCGTGACGGACTGGACCGACCGTACGACCTGTGTGCTGGTCGGGGACGGCGCCGGAGCCGCCGTGGTCGAGGCGTGCCCCCCGGGCGCCGATACCGGGATCGGGCCGGTGCTGTGGGGTTCGGTGCCCGGCATGGGGCACGCGGTGCGCATCGAGGGCACGCCGCCGCGGTTCGCGCAGGAGGGGCAGAGCGTGTACCGCTGGGCCACCACCCAGCTGCCGCCCATCGCCCGGCAGGTCTGCGAACGGGCCGGCACCGCTCCCGAGGACCTCGCCGCGGTCGTGCTGCACCAGGCGAACCTGCGCATCATCGAGCCGCTCGCCGAGAAGCTCGGCGCGGTCAACGCGGTCGTCGCCCGCGATGTCTCCGAGTCCGGCAACACCTCGGCGGCCAGCATTCCGCTCGCCCTGTCCAAGCTCGTGGAACGCGGGGAGATCTCCTCGGGGGACCGGGTGCTCCTCTTCGGCTTCGGCGGAAACCTGTCGTACGCGGGCCAGGTCGTCCTGTGTCCGTGAGCGGTCCCGGGTCTCGGTGACCCGTTGCCGCGTGTCCAGGCCCGTCCCGCGGGGCGATGCGTCGCGCCGCGGCCGTCGTACGACAAGGACCGATTCGCCCCCTGTCACGCTCCCTGCGCGCCGTAGACTGTAGACGAAAGACAATCCATACTGGCTTTCCCGGCTACCGCGCCGTCGTTGCCCTGGAGGGGGACCGCGATGTTGTCGACAGGACTGCCGCAGGGAGCGGTGCCCAGGCTGGAGCGCCCCGGTCCACTGCGCGACCGTGTGTACGAGGCGCTGCTCGAACTCATCACCACCCGCGCCCTCCAGCCCGGTCAGCACCTCGTCGAGAGCGAACTCGCCGGGCATCTCGGCGTCTCCCGGCAGCCGGTGCGCGAGGCACTGCAGCGGCTGAACACCGAGGGCTGGGTCGATCTGCGCCCCGCCCAGGGCGCGTTCGTGCACGAACCGACGGAGGAGGAGGCCGACCAGCTCCTCACGGTGCGTACGCTGCTGGAGGCCGAGGCCGCCCGGCTCGCCGCCGCACACACGGGCAGTGCGGGCATCGCGGCCCTGGAGGAGCTGTGCGCCCAGGGAGAGCATGCCGTCGCCGAGGACGACGTGGACGGGGCGGTCGCGCTCAACGCCCGATTCCACGCGAAGGTGATGGAGCTCGCGGGCAACGCGGTCCTCGCGGAGCTGGCCGGGCAGGTCGACCGGCGGGTGCGCTGGTACTACACACCGGTCGCCCGGCAGCGGGGACAGCAGTCCTGGACCGAGCACCGGGAGCTGATCTCCGCGATCGCCGACCGCGACGAGCAGCGGGCCACCCAACTGATGCGCGAACACACCGAGCACACCCGCCGGTCGTACCACGCCCGGGCGGAGTCCTGAGCCCGACCGGTAGCGACCGATACAGCGGTGGCCTTCCCGGACGCGGGAAGGCCACCACAGCACCTACGAGGGCCGGGCCGGCCGGTAGGTCGGCAGGCGGGTCAAGCGGTGGTGCGCGGTTCCGGCGCCGGCGTCGCCTGCCGCAGCAGCAGGGCGATCGCGGCCGCCACCATCGAGATTGGTGTCGACACCGACCATCCCGTTCACGCGGTCCGCCGCAAGGGGCACGACGGCGGCCGGGGGGATCGCCCAGGAAGCGGTGACATACCAGCGGCCGCGCTGCACGTCCTTGTGGATTCGGCAGGTGACGGCCCGATTCGCTGCGGCGCGGTCGCGCCACTGCTCGCCCCGGTGCGCGAACACCACCCGCGCGGCGAGGACATACCGTCCGTGCGGGGCGTTCGCCCGATGCGCCGGCGGGGCGGGAGTTTGATGCTGACCTCACCGTCGGGGGTGATGCGGATGGTCTCGTTGCCGTACCGCTTGCCCGACTCGCCGTCGGCCCGGAGGAACCGGCGCCCGGCCTGCCAGTGGGCCCGCCACTTGGCCTGGGTGAGCTGGGCCGCCTGAAGGTGGTGGCGGCTGGTCAGCAGGCGCTTGCTGCCGCGCACCACGTGCACGATGCTGGCCTGCCAGTCGGCCCGCACCGCCTCAAGCCGGTCCTGGAGGATGTGCAGGCGGCGGGACTTGGCATGCCACTCCCGCCGCGAGCGGTAGCCGCCCTGCGACTTTTTGCTGCCCTTCTCCCCCAGCGGGAGAGACAGACGGTGTGCGACCGTGCGCACCCCCGCCTCCAGGGCCTGCACGTGCGCGAGCTGGGCGCGCCGGGCCAGTGCCCACTGGTCGTGGGTGGCCTTCGTGATCGACCCCGCCCACCGGGACGACGACTGCCCGGTCAGCACCCGCTTGCGCTCCGCCCACACATCACTGTCATAGTCCGGCCCGGCCGCACATCGTGCCTTCACATCGCGGGAGGCGAGCGAGCCGAGATGGTCACCGACCAGCCGCAGTACCTGCTCGTCGTCGGCGGTCAGCTGCTTGAGCCGGTCACGGACCGCCACCCCGGACGGGCCGGGCACCACGAACGGAGCCACCACCTCCCGCAGCCCACTCACCGCGACCACCCTCCCCTCCAACCCCGTCACCAAACCCAACGACCACCACCCGCAAAGGTCACCCATTCGATCAGGGAACTCCCGTTCCCCGCACGCCCGCCGCAGCCCGGACACCCGCCCATGCACGCCAGAACACACTTGTGCGCTGTCCCACGGCAGCAGCTCACAACCCCCTGGTGCGAACGGCACAGGGTGCCGTCGTCGCCCTCGACGGCAAGGTCACCCTGAACGACAACGCCCGCTTCCGGCACATCCGTTGGGGCGACGAGGACTCCGCGCACGACGACCCGCTGGAGGCGGCGGCCGCCGCCAGGGGCCTGCACTACGTCAGACTCGACGGCGAGGTCGGTGTCATCGGCAACGGCGCGGGACTGGTGATGTCGACCCTCGACGTGGTCGCGCGCAGCGGTGCCCGCCCCGCCAACTTCCTCGACATCGGCGCCGGTGCCTCCGCCCGGGTCATGGCCGACGGCCTCTCCGCCATCCTGTCCGACCCGGCCGTCAGGTCCGTTCTCGTCAATGTCTTCGGCGGGATCACCGCCTGCGACGCGGTCGCCGACGGCATCGTGCGGGCCCTGGACGCGGTCCCCCTGACCAGGCCGCTCGTCGTCCGACTGGACGGCAACAACGCCGCCCGCGGCCGGGCGATCCTCGCCGAGTACGCCCATCCGCTGGCCCGGCAGTCCGCCACCATGGACGGCGCCGCGCGCCGGGCCGCCGAACTCGCCACCGCCGGCTGAAGGAGCCCGACATGGCCGTTTATCTCACCAAGGAGAGCAAGGTCCTCGTCCAGGGCATGACCGGGGGCGAAGGCATGAAACACACCCGCCGCATGCTCGCGGCCGGCACGAACGTCGTCGGCGGCGTCAACCCGCGCAAGGCGGGCCGCACGGTCGACTTCGGGATCCCCGGGCGCGTGAGCGACCTGGCGGGGATCCCCGTCTTCGGCTCGGTCCACGAGGGCAGGGAGGCGACCGGCGCCGATGTGAGCGTCGTCTTCGTGCCTCCCGCCTTCGCGAAAGCCGCGGTCATGGAGGCCGCCGACGCGGGCATCGGCCTCGCGGTGGTCATCACCGAGGGCATCCCCGTCCATGACTCCGTGGCCTTCACCTCGTACGCCCGGCGCAGGGGCACCCGGATCATCGGCCCCAACTGCCCCGGTCTGATCAGCCCCGGCCAGTCCAACGCCGGCATCATCCCCGCGGACATCGCGGGGCCCGGCCGTATCGGCCTCGTGTCGAAGTCCGGCACGCTCACCTACCAGCTCATGTACGAACTCCGGGACATCGGCTTCTCGACCTGCGTCGGCATCGGCGGCGACCCCGTCGTCGGCACCACCCACATCGACTGCCTGACCGCCTTCGAGGCCGACCCCGACACGGAACTGATCGTGATGATCGGCGAGATCGGCGGCGACGCCGAGGAGCGGGCCGCCGCCTACATCCGCGATCACGTCACCAAGCCGGTCGTCGGCTATGTCGCGGGCTTCACCGCGCCGGAGGGCAGAACGATGGGCCACGCGGGTGCCATCGTCTCCGGCTCCTCGGGCACCGCGCAGGCGAAGAAGGAGGCACTGGAAGGGGTAGGGGTGAAGGTGGGCGACACCCCCACCGAGACGGCGCGCCTGGTGCTCACCCTGCTGGAAGCCGAGCGTGACGTCACTCATAGTTGAGGCGAGGTCACTTACAGGCGTCGCGGCGCCTCGCTAGCGTCGTACTCACCGACCCGTACGGACATGGTCATACAGCCTTGTCCGCACGGACTCGCATACAGGGATACACCGACATCCTCATCGTGTACGTGTGACACGAGACGAGCCATGCACGACCCGCCCCCGACTGTGCACCGAGAGCGGAGCAATCGAATGGCACCCACCCTCACCCTCAAATCCGGTACCTCCTGGTCCGACGCCTGGCAGCGCTGCCTCGCCGTCGCCCCCGAGGCCTTCCGGGACGACCGTGTCCTGAACCTCTGGGACTCCTCCTGGCAGGCGGACGGCCGGGCACTGCCCGCCACCAGCCCGGTCGACGGCAGCCCCATCGCGGGCCCGCCGCGGCTGGACCGCGACAGCGCCCACCGAGCCGTGCGCGCCGCACTGGACCAGCACCGCGCCTGGCGCCGGCTGCCCCTGCCCGAACGCCGCGCCCGGGTCGCCGCGACCCTGGACGCCCTCACGGAACACCGCGAACTGCTGGCCCTGCTCCTCGTCTGGGAGATCGGCAAACCCTGGCGGCTCGCGCAGGCCGACGTGGACCGGGCCATCGACGGCGTGCGCTGGTACGTCGACGGAATCGAACCGATGATCGGCGACCGGTCCCCGCTGGACGGCCCGGTGTCGAACATCGCGAGCTGGAACTACCCGATGAGCGTGCTGGTCCACGCCCTGCTGGTCCAGGCTCTGGCGGGCAACGCGGTCATCGCCAAGACCCCGACCGACGGCGGCGTCGCCTGCCTCACCCTGGCCTGCGCGCTCGCCGCGCGTGAGGGCATCCCCGTCACCCTCGTCAGCGGCAGCGGAGGCGAACTGTCGGAGGCGCTCGTACGGGCCCCCGAGATCGGCTGTGTCTCCTTCGTCGGCGGCCGGGACACCGGCGCCGCGGTCGCCACCGCGGTCGCCGACCTGGGTAAACGGCACATCCTCGAACAGGAGGGCCTGAACACCTGGGGCATCTGGGACTACTCGGACTGGGAGTCGCTCACCGCGGTCGTCCCCAAGCTCTTCGACTATGGCAAACAGCGCTGCACGGCCTACCCGCGCTTCGTCGTCCAGCGCTCCCTGTTCGACGAGTTCCTGGCCGCGTACCTCCCGGCGGTCCGCCGCGTCCGGCTCGGGCACCCCCTCGCCGTGGAGAAGCGCGACGACCCGTATCCGGAGCTGGACTTCGGTCCGCTGATCAACGCGGCCAAGGCGAAGGAACTGGCGGACCAGGTGGCCGAGGCGATCGACCGCGGTGCGATCCCCCTCCACCGGGGCCGGGCGGCGGACGCGCGCTTCCTGCCGGGCCAGGACATCTCCGCCTACGTCCACCCCGTCACCCTCCTCAACCCGCCCCCGTCCTCCCCGCTGCACCACGCGGAACCGTTCGGCCCGGTCGACACGATCGTCCTGGTCGACACGGAGGCGGAGCTGCTGGCGGCGATGAACGCGTCGAACGGAGCCCTGGTCGCGACGCTGTCGACGGACGACCGCGAGACCTACGACCGCCTGGCCCCGCAGATCCGCGCCTTCAAGGTGGGCCACGGCAAACCCCGCTCCCGGGGCGACCGCGACGAACTGTTCGGCGGCTTCGGCGCGTCCTGGCGCGGTGCCTTCGTGGGCGGCGACCTGCTCGTCCGCGCGGTGACCCAGGGACCGGCGGGGGAGCGGCTGCCGGGGAACTTCCCGGAGTACCAGCTGATGCCATGACGCAGGGCCGGGCGCCGCACCTTCCGTGCCGGCGCCCGGTTCCCCTCGGCATCCTGCTGACCTGGCCTTGTGTGAGTATGCAAGCGCACGGTCGCACAGGGTGAGAACCGGCCGGAGCCCGCCCGTGCCCCGGGAATACGCAGGTGAAGGGCGCTCCGAAACCTTGGTATTGTTGTCCCTGTCGCCGCGGGAAGGACCCCCGGTCAGGCGGCAGACACCTAGTCCGGGTGGCGGAATGGCAGACGCGCTAGCTTGAGGTGCTAGTGCCCTTTATCGGGCGTGGGGGTTCAAGTCCCCCCTCGGACACTCCTCTCCTTTTAAGACGGGATCACGGCCGTCGGTGTCAGGACACATCGAACAGCGCGGCAGGCCCTTGCGGTCCCGGAAGCTGACGCGTCGGACGTTCCCGCAGGCAGTGCACTCGGCGGTCTCCTGCCCGCAGATTGAGCAGTACCAGTCCTGGCCCTTGCGTTGGAGAGTTCGCAGCTTCTTGCCGCACTCGGCGCAGGCCGGGGGCACGACCGCCGAGGCGCCGGCTTTGCGGAGCTCGATGAGCAGATCACCGACGGCCCGGGGCGCCGGGGACCGGCCGTCGGTCAGGACCGCGGGCCGTTTCGCCAGGGCCTTGGCCAGGCTCCGTGACTTCGCGCGGCCACCCGCGACCGCGGTGACCACGGCCCGGATCGTCTCGCCTGCGTTCCGCGCAATTCAGGGGTTCTGGAGTCCCTTCCGAGGTGAAGGTGCAGGTCAGCGGGCTGGAGTCTAGTGACACGGCCGGATTCGCCT
>NZ_JBIARC010000018.1:0-148791 GCF_042889625.1 Streptomyces sp. NPDC002573
CAGTGGATGAGCGGTCGGCTCAGCGACCGCTGAGCGGGCGAATACGCGGCGGCGCCGCCGCACGGTCTCGGGCCTCGGACTCGCGGAGCACGAGCGAATTCCCCTCATGAGAGCAGCTGCTAGCGTCCGGCCCCGTGAACGGCAGCGTGTACGTGGGCAACGCGGGCAAGGATGCGGCACTGGACCGGGGATGGCTCCTCGGGCACTTCAAGGATCTTGGCGATCCGCGCCACAGTGATGCTGTGGAGATCAAATGGGGCGTCCACCCCCGTGGCGACGAGCGATCGCAGTGGGTGAAGGGCGAGGCGCGCACAGCGCTCCTGGTTCTCATCAGCGGTCGCTTCCGCGTTGAACTCCCCGGCCGCAGCGTTCTTCTGGAACAACAGGGCGATTACGTCGTCTGGGGGCGCGGAGTCGACCATTCATGGTTCGCGGAGGAAGAGTCGGTGGTGCTGACCGTCCGGTGGCCGTCCGTGCCCGGCTACGCGGTGGCAGAGAAGGATCAGGCGGGACTGCCGGCCTGACCGCGAAGGGGCGGTGGTCAAATGCCGGTCGTGATCGCGGCGACGAGGACCGCAGCCTTCTGAGCGGTCCGCGAGCTTGTCGCATCTGGCAGCTACGGCCCGGTGTCTCTTGTGTCGGTTGATGCCGTAATCGACCGAGTGGGGTCGATCCTCGCTAAGGGCCTGTGAATGAACTGGCCTGGCGCCGGGGTGAGTTGCTGGGCGGCGTTAGGGTTGCTCGTGGTCGCGGAGTGGGGGGATCGGATGGGACGGGGACAGTCGCTGCGTTCGGCTGCCTGTGTCGGGCTGGCGAGTGTTCTTGTCGCGGGGACGGGATGCACAGGCCGCTCTGAGGGGCCGGCCATGTCGGCCGACGCCCGGTCCTACCTGTCGAAGGTGCTGGACATCATGGAGAAGAACGCCCTTCTCCGTCATCAGGTGGATTGGGCGGAGGTACGCCGCCAGGCGTTCTCGCGAGCCAGGGCCGCGCAGAAGCCGTCAGACACCTACGATGCGATCCGCTTCGCCCTTCGGACAGTCGGCCACGGGCACAGTTCCTTTTATGACCCCGAACAGGTCCCGAACATCGAGAAGGCTCCGCCCGACTCTTCCTTCCAGGGACCGGAGGGCCGCTCTTTGAGAGATCGCGTCGGGTACGTGTCGCTTCCCGCCGTGCAGGGATCTGACGCGACGTACGTGCGGTACGTGCGGCAAGGCCGCGAGGCGGTGGCGAAGGCTGACCACCCGGGCGCCTGCGGCTGGGTCGTGGACCTTCGTCACAACCACGGCGGGAACATGTGGCCCATGCTTGCCGTCGCGGGCCCGATTCTGGGGGACGGCAAGGTCGGCATGTTCGTGGATCCCGACGGCAGGACCTACCCGTGGACGATCCAGAACGGCAGCCCGCGCCAGGACGGCAAAGCCCACGACTGGGGAGCCAGTACTCCCGTGGCCGACTCTCACGCCCCGGTCGCGGTCCTGACCGACGGGGCAACGGCCAGCGCGGGCGAGGCCGTGGCGGTCGCCTTCCGGGCGCGGCCGCAGACGCGGTTCTTCGGCGAGGACACCTTCGGCGCCCCCACGGGCAACGATGACCATCGACTGCCCGATGGTGCCGTGCTGGTCCTCACCGAGGTCAAGGACGCCGACCGCACCGGCCGTAGCTACGACGCGCCGATCTCCCCCGACGTCGAGATCCCCACCATCGGGCTCAGGACGGGAGCCGCGGACCACGTCCTGCAAGCGGCGAGGAGCTGGCTGCTCAAGCAGGCTGCATGTCGGTGACATCGGTCGTCAGGCGTCGGCTGTCATCGCTGCGGTGGCGATCCGCATCTGCCGTCGTGCCGGTTTCCGGGTGAGGACCGTCCGCTGCCCAAGACGTGGCGGCGGCCGCTGGACAAGGTGTTCGCGGGCGTGGTGATCGCGGAGGCCGCGCACTTCGTCAACCTCGTGGATGTGCGGCCGGGGAACCGGCTCACCGTGGCTCACCACGTCCACAGCGCCCGCACACACCACCTGAGCCCGCCACGCGCCCTCACCCGGGGGAGTGACCGGGCGCGCCCCCCTTCGCCCGGTCCGCCGTCGTCGCGGTCCTCCGCCGGTGCCGCACCACCCCCGCTCCCTGGCATGCTTGAGCCATCCGCGGAGCACCTCGCGCGGTCCACGCCCACCGCGCGATCCTTCTGTACGTTTCTTCGTGACCGCCCGATGCCGAACCAGGAGCCCCGGCCACGTGAGCCTCGCGAGCAGCCACTCAGCGCACGGCCGGACGCCGCTGCGCACCGTGCAGGTGCTCGGCGGGGGCAGTGCCGGCAGTAGCGCGCATGTGCGGTCCCTGGCCGCGGGGCTCGTCGCCAGGGGCGTGCACGTGACCGTGTGCGCCCCCTTCGAGGCCGAGCGCACCTACGACTTCAGCGGTGTCGGCGCCCAGCACGTCCCCGTGCCCCGTAGTACGGATCCCGCCTCCCTGACGGCACTTCGCAGCGTCTGCGCCGATGCGGACCTGGTGCACGCGCACGGACTGCACGCGGGCCTGCGCGCCGCGCTCGCGCTCGGCGGGCGGCGCACCCCCTTCGTGGTCACCTGGCACACGCGGGCGCATGCCGAGGGCGCTCGCGCCCATCTCAGGCGCCTGCTGGAGCGGCGGGTGGCCAGGGCCGCGACCGTCGTTCTCGGGACGTCCTCGGACCTGGTCGACCGCGCCCGCCGCCGCGGCGCGCGGGACGCCCGGCTGGCCGCCGTATCCCTGCCGGCAGCCCGTACGTCGCCCGAGGACGGCGACCCGGACCGGCTGCGCTCCAAGACCCTGGCCGAACTGGGCGCGACGGGCCGGCCGTTGCTGATGGCGGTCGGCTCCCTGGAGCGGTACCGCGGATACGACGTGCTGCTCGACGCCTCCCGCACCTGGCGCCGCCTCGACCCGGTGCCTCTGGTCGTCGTCGCGGGGGAGGGGCCGCTGCGGACGGTGTTGCAGCGGCGCATCGACGACGAGGAGCTGCCGGTGCGGCTGGTCGGACGGCGTGAGGACGTCGGCGAACTGCTCGCCGCCGCCGATCTGGCCCTGCTGCCCAGCAGTTGGGAGTCCCGGTCCGTGCTCGCGCAGGAGGCCCTGCACGCGCGCGTGCCGCTCGTCGCCACCGCCGTCGGCGGTGTCCGCGAACTCGTCGGGAACGCGGCCGAGCTCGTCCCCTACGGCGACGCGGAGGCGCTCGCCACCGCCGTCGTACGGCTCCTCGACGATCCGGCGCGCCGTGAGCTGCTGCGGGAGAGGGGCGTCCGGCAGGCCGCGACCTGGCCCACCGAGGACGAGACCGTGGCCCAGGTGCTGAGCGTCTACGACGAGTTGACGCAGGTCCGGCCCTATCCGTAAGGCGCGCGCCTACCCCTGAGGCACGTGCCGGCGCGCCCGCAGGGCCAGGCTCAGGGCCAGGACCGTCTGCGGGTCGTCGAGGTCCGTGCCCAGCAACTCCCCGATCCGGGCCAGCCGGTTGTAGAGGGTCTGCCGGTTCAGATGCAGCTCGCGGGCCGTCTCCGCCTTGCGGCCCGCATGCGCGAGATACGTCTCCAGCGTGGGCAGCAGCGGCGGCCGGGAGCGGTGGTCGTGGTCGCGCAGCGGACCGATCGCGCGGTCCACGAAGGCCGCCAGGTCCGGATGGTCCCGCAGCCGCCACAGCAGCAGGTCGATGTCGAGGCGCCGGGCGTCGTGCCAGGTACGCTCCGGCAGCCCCTGCGCCGCCGTCGCGGTCTCCGCCGCGTGCCGCAGCCCGGCCGACGCCGCCGCCCAGCCGCCCGCCACCCCGACCACCACGACCGGCGGCCGGGCGCCCGGCCGCTGCATACCGGCCCGCTCCACCCCGGCCCGCAGCGCCGCGGCCACCCGGTCGGCGACCGCGGCACGCTCCGACTCCGAGCGCAGCCCCAGCAGCAGCGGCACCCGGCCCTCCACCGGCCGCACGCCGAGCAGGACCGGCACGCCCACCGACCCCAGCTCCTCCGCGACCGCCCGCGCCAGCACCGCCCAGCCCCCGCCGCCCGGCGCGGGGCCGTCCGCCAGCCGCATCACCACCGGCAGCAGCGGGCCGCCGCCCGGCTTGAAGCCGAGCACCCGGGCCTGCGCGGGCGCGTCGTCGGCGGTGATCCGGCCCTCGGCGAGGTCGGTGAGGAAGTCGCCGCGCCCGCGCGCCGCGAGTTCCTCCTCCTGCCGGGCCTGCATCAGCACCACCGCGAGGATGCCCGCGGCCCGTTCGGCGGCGATCCGGTGCACCGGCGCCACCGGCGCGCCGACCGGCAGCAGCACCAGCCGGGCCCGTACCGAGCCCGTGCCCGGTCCGCCCCCCGGCACGTCCACGATGACGGTGCCGGCCGGGGGAGTGTCTTGGTGCTGTCCGCGCAGCCCCTCCCACACCTGGAGCGGATCCGTGTCCGCGGGCCCGGTTCCGGCGGCGTACAGCAGCCGGCCGTCGGCGGTCTCCAGGAACACCGGGTTCCCGCCGAAGTCGGCCAGGATCTGCAGGACCTGCGGCACCCCGCCCCCGCAGAGCAGCGCCTCGGTGCACCGGCGGTGCACCTCCTCGGCCCGCTGGAGCACCGCGTAGTGCCCGTTGACGATCTCGGTGTGGATCTCCTCGGTGACCGTCACGAACGGCACCTCGCGATGCAGCTGGACGAGCGGCAGCCCGGCGGTGCGGGCCGTCTCCACCAGGGCGGCGGGCAGCCGGGTGAAGCGCGGGCCCAGCTCCACCACCAGGGCCGCGATACCGCGCTCGGCCAGGGTGCGGACGAACGCGCGCTGGTCGGCGGGGCGGGTGCCGAGGCCGTAGCCGGTGGTCAGCAGGAGCTCGCCGCCCTTCAGCAGCGAGGCGATGTTCGGGACCTCGCCCGCGTGCACCCAGCGCACCGTGCGGTGCAGCCGGTCGGCGCCGGCGAGCACCTCCGGCAGTCCGCTGCGCAGCCCGGGCAGCTCCAGCGCCCGCTGCACGGTGATTCCGGCACCCTGGGGCCCCTGGGGGTCGAAACGGCTGTCCATGCGGTGACGCTACCCGCGCGGACACCCCGGGCGCACCGGGGGCCTCGGTCGGGCGGCCGTGCGCCCGGTCAGAGCGGCTGGATGTTGTGGTTGTAGCGGAACACGTTGTCCGGGTCGTACTGGCGTTTGACCTGCGCCAGGCGGTTGAGGTGCTCGGTGCCGAGGCCGGCCACCACCCGGTCCCTGCCCTCGTCCCCGATGAAGTTGAGATAGACCGCCCCGGTGCTCCAGGGCCGGGCGTCGGCGCGCACCTCCCGCACCCAGCGCAGGGCCCGCTCGTCGTCCGCCGGGTCCGCCCAGACGCCGAACGGGTGCACGGCCCAGCGCGCGTCCCGGTAGGGGACCGGATACTCGGCGGGTCCGGCGGCGATCGCGCCCCCCTGCGGGAACAGCACCTGCTGACAGGCCGAGGGGACGGGCATCGAGGGGGCGCGGGCGCAGAAGGTGTCGACCAGTTCGTCCGGCAGGGCGCGCACGTACTCGACCGACCAGTGGTTGCGCAGCCCGGGCGGAACGTCGAGCAGGCACTGCGCGTCGGCGTACGGCATCGTGGCGACGACCTCGGACTCGTGCGGCAGGGCCAGCAGCGGCCCGGCGAGCTTGCGCAGCCCTTCCTCGTCGCCGACGTAGGTGACCAGCGCACCGCACAGCAGCGTCCCCACCAGGTGCTCGGGGACGAACGGGGCGGGCGGCCCGGTCACGAACTGCACGGCGCCCCCCACCTGTGGCGGCCCGGTGTCGAGGAGGTCGCGGAAGGCGCGGACCACCTCGGGGCCGCTCTCGGGCAGGAACATCAGCAGGGCGACCGAGAACGCGGGCAGCTCGTGCAGCCTGAGGGTGAGCGCGGTGGCGACGCCGAAGTTCCCGCCGCCGCCGTGCAGCGCCCAGAACAGCTCGGGGTGCTCGTCGGCGGTCGCGAGGACGGGGGTGCCGTCCGAGGTCACCAGCTCCACGCCGAGCAGATTGTCGACGGCGAGCCCGAAGACCCGGTCCAGCCAGCCGGTTCCGCCACCGAGCACGAAGCCGCCGACACCGGTCGTGGAGATCCGGCCGCCCGTGGTCGCGAGACCGTGCGGCTGGGTGGCGCGGTCCAGGTGGCTCATCAGGGCGCCGCCCTCGACCCGTACCGACGCGGACCCGGGATGGACCGTGACCCCGTGCATCCGGCGCAGGTCCACCACCAGCCCGTTGTCGTTGAGCGCCATGCCCGCCACGCTGTGGCCGCCGCCATGGACCGCGATCTTCAGATCGAGGTCCCGGGCGAAGCGCACCGCCCGGACGACATCGGCCTCGCCCGCGCACTGCGCGATGACGGCCGGGCGGCGGTCGATCATCGCGTTGAAGACGGCGCGGGCCTCGTCGTAGCCGCGATCTCCTGGAGCGAGGACCTCGCCCTCCAGACGCGCGCGAAGAGCGGCGAGCGCCGCGCCCGCCTTCGAAAGGGGAGCCATGACGGCGGGCCCCCTTCCCGCAGGGGACAGAACTGCCTTCAGCCTAGGCGGATCCGGCGCGCCGGTCTTGCTAGGCCCTGTCGTCAAACTCCCGCCTGCCCCGCGACGCCACGCACGCTCCCCCCCACGCCGCCGCAGAGCCCGCCCTCCGGGCGGACGACGGCAGTTTGACGACAGGACCTAGGCCGCCTCCGGGACAGCCCGCGCTCCGACCCGACGGCGCCCGGCCGCCCGGGGCGCTCACACAGCGAGGGCGCCGCTCAACTCCTCCTCGGCACTCGTGTCCGGCGCGGGGAGGTGCGCCGGGGCCGGGGCCCCGCGCCGTTCGACCGCCGCGGCGGCGGGCAGGAGCAGCAGGCCCGCGACCAGCCAGAGCACGAGGGAGAGGAGCCGGCCGCCCAGAGCCGCCGAGGGGAAGTAGAGCAGGCTGCGGGCGCCCTCGACGAAGCCGGCGCCGTTCCAGAAGGCGTGCAGCGCGCCGAAGAAGCCGCTCTGCAGCTCGGGTTCGAAGACGCCGCCGCTGCTGGTGAAGTTGAGCATGATGAACAGCGCCATGAGGGCCAGCATCGTGAAGCGCTTGAGGAACGTGTGGAGTCCAATGCCGATGAGGAGGATGCCCGTCGTGTACAGCCAGGCCATGCCCCACACCCCCCACAGGTCGTGATCGACGATGTGGAAGACCGGACCGGCCAGCACCGCCCCGATGACGCTCACCACCAGCGCGGTGCCGACGCCGAGGGCGGCCCGGAGCCACACGGCGAGCGTGGCACCGGCCGTGCAGATGGTGATGGCGGAGATGTTGGCCCCGATGGACAGCGCGATCATCACGTAGAACAGGCCCTGATTGCCGGGGTCGCCGCTCGCCAGCCGGGAAAGGTCCGTGACCTTCAGTGGGTCGCCCTGCTGGGCGGCCACCGTGGTGAAGAGGTCCTGGGCCGCGGTGGCGGAGGAGCTGGAGTTGGCGTCGGCGACGATCAGTTCGGGGTGCTTGGCGCTGGGCACGTACGCGCCGACCAGGTCCCGGTGCATGATCTGGTGTCTGGCCGCGGCCCGGTCGGGCAGGGTGGTGACGTCCACCGTGTCGCCCGCCTTGTCCTTGATGGCCTGGGCCAGCAGCCGGTCGCGTGCCGAGTCGCCGACCACGGCGACCTTCAGCCCGTGCGCGTGGTCCTGCGGCGCGTGGAAGGCGCCGATGTAGGCCAGGCCCATACCGAGGCACATCAGCACCGGGGTGAGCAGGTGGACTGTCACGGCGCGGACGGTGGGGTGCGGGATGATCAGGTGGCCCAGCGCATGGCGCCCGGCGCGCTTGTGGTGCATGGAGGTCGTCTCCTAGCAGGCAGAGTTCGTGGTGCGGTGCGGGGGAGGCGCGGTGCCGCCCAGGTCCTGTCGTCAAACCGCCGTCGTCCGCCCGGAGGGCGGGCTCTGCGGCGAGAGTGCGTGCATGGCGTCGCGGGGCAGGCGGGAGTTTGACGACCGGGCCTAGGGGATGAGTACGAGGCGGATCGGGTCCCCCTCCTTGCGTTCCAGCCGGGCCACGGCGTCGGCCGCCTCGACGAGGGGGACGTGGGCGGTGATGGAGGGGGCGAGGTCGAGGCGGCCGGTGGAGACGACGCGGATCAGCTGCTCGACGTACTGAGGTCCGGAGCCGTAGTGGCCGCGGACCTCGTTGCGGCGGAAGCTGAACCGGGTGCCGTCCGTGATGGTCATTGGCCTCGGGGTGAGTCCGGCCAGGACCAGCACTCCGCCCCGGGCGAGGACGCCGGCGGCCTGCTCCCGGACGGCGGGAACGCCGGCGAAGTCGAAGGCCGCGTCCAGGCCGAGGCCCCCCGTGGCCCGGTCCACCGCCGCGGTGAAGCCGGGGGCGGCAGGGTCGAGAGCGAGATCCGCGCCGAAGGCGAGCGCACGTTCCCTGGCACCGGGCAGCGGGTCGACGGCGATGATCGGCGCGGCGCCGGCCAGCCGGGCGAGCCGGATGCCGTGGGCGCCCAGACCGCCCGCGCCCCAGATGCCCACGGACTGGGCGGGGCGGACCCGGCCGGTCTCCACGATGGCCGCGTAGGGGGTGGAGACGGCATCGGGGATGATGGCGGCCTGGTCGAAGGGCACGTTGTCGGGCAGGAGCGCGAGGGTGTCCTCGCGGGCGAGGGCGTACTCGGCCCAGCCGCCGTCGTAGTCCAGGCCGCGGGTCATGGTCTTGAGGCAGGGGCGCAGCCGGCGTATGCAGTTGGCGCAGCGGCCGCACGCCTGGCCGGCCTGGAGGGCGACGCGCACGCCGGGGGTCCAGTCGCCGAGCAGGCCCGGACCGAGGGTGTGGACGACGCCGGCGACCTCGTGGCCCAGGGTGACGGCGTCGACGGGATGGAAGGGCTTCAGGCTGCCGTCGATCAGGTGGACGTCGGACAGGCACACACCGGCGGCCTTGACCTCGATCAGCACCTCCCCGGGACCGGGGACGGGCACGGGGACCTCCTCGACGGCGAACCTCAAGGTCTCCGGGCGGAGGCGGCCGGCAAGCATGGTGGCCATGGCGTGACCTCGAATCTCTCGGTTGCGGGCGGGTCTTCGGCTCGGTGACGGCTGCGCCGCGCGGGGAAGGGGTGGCGGGCCGGCCTTCCCCGCGCGGGGACGGGGTCAGCCGCGACGGACGTCCTCGACGGAGCGGCCTGCGGCGATCCGCCGGGGGCGCCACTCCTGGGCGTCCGCGGCGTCACTCATCCACCGTGCGGCCGTCGGAATGCGTGTGGCCGTGCCGGTGCTACAAAGTCTTGTAGAGGTATCGGTGTGCTGGAGGTTGCCATCCCTCCACACCTGAGGTAGCGGGCGGCGGGACTGAAAGTGGACACCCCTGAGCGCCGAACGGGCGACGAGCCGGGCGAGCCGGGCGGATCGGGCACCCTGCCGACGCCGGACGCCGACCAGACGGTCTACTGGCGCAACCGGGCCACAGCGCTGTTCGACCGGATTCCGCTGCCCGTCGCCTTCTGCGACGCGGAGGGCGTCATCCTCACCGCCAACCGCGCCATGGCCTCGGAGTGGGGCACCCTCGCCGGCCGTCTCGTCGGGCGCCGCGCCCTGGACCTGTTCCGCCCGACGGCGGAGCGGCGGCTCGATCCCCTCGCGGAGGCGCTGCGGCTGCGCCGCCGGGCGCGGTACCCGGTCGAGGTGACCTGGCGCCCGGCCGCCGGCGAGGAACGCCGGGGCGAGATGACCATCGACGTCGTGGTCGGCAACGCCCCCGACGGCGCCCTCCATCTGCTGCTGGTCCTGCGCGCCTTCGAGGCACCCGCCGACCCGCCGGTCCCGCGGACCCGGGCGTCCGGACAGGCCAGCGACATCGAGGCGCGCATCCTCGCCCTGGCGGCGGCGGGCTTCACGAGCACCCGTATCGCCACCGAGGTGGGCCTGACCGCGGACGGGGTCAACTACCACTTCGCACGGCTGTCCCGGCGCTGGAACGTCACCAACAGAACGGCACTGGTGGCGCGCGCCTACGTCAACGGAGTGCTCTCCCCCGAGGCCTGGCCGCCCGCGCCCGCCTGAGCGGCTCCTTCGACCCGACGCACGAGGTCCCCCTCAGCAGTGTGCTGAGGGGGACCTCAAGAGGGATGCCGCTCGGGGCGACGGCCACGCGGCCCGGTGGCCGTACTCAGCCCCCGTACGCCCCGGACGCCGTCAGCCGCAGTGCCGTGTCGATCAGCGGCACATGGCTGAAGGCCTGCGGGAAGTTCCCGACCTGGCGCTCCAGGCGCGGGTCCCACTCCTCGGCGAGCAGGCCCAGGTCGTTGCGCAGGGCGAGCAGCTTCTCGAAGAGCTTGCGGGCCTCGTCCACGCGGCCGATCATCGCCAGGTCGTCGGCGAGCCAGAACGAGCAGGCGAGGAAGGCGCCCTCGTCACCCGGCAGCCCGTCCACACCCTCCTCCTCGCCCGAGGTCGGGTAGCGCAGGATGAAGCCGTCGGGCGTGGACAGCTCGCGCTGGATCGCCTCGATCGTGCCGATCACCCGCTTGTCGTCCGGCGGCAGGAAGCCCATCTGCGGGATCAGCAGCAGCGAGGCGTCCAGCTCCTTGGAGCCGTAGGACTGGGTGAAGGTGTTGCGCTCCTTGTCGTAACCCTTCTCGCACACGTCCCGGTGGATGTCGTCGCGCAGCTCGCGCCACTTCTCCAGCGGGCCGTCCGCGTCCCCGGACTCGATCAGCTTGATCGTGCGGTCCACCGCGACCCAGGCCATGACCTTGGAGTGCACGAAGTGGCGGCGGGGGCCGCGCACCTCCCAGATGCCCTCGTCCGGCTCGTCCCAGTGCTGCTCCAGATAGCGGATCAGCTTCAGCTGGAGCAGGGAGGCGTAGTCGTTGCGCGCCAGGCCCGTCATATGGGCCAGGTGCAGGGCCTCGGTGACCTCTCCGTACACATCCAGCTGCAACTGGTGCGCGGCGCCGTTGCCGACGCGCACCGGCGCGGAGTTCTCGTAGCCGGGCAGCCAGTCCAGCTCGGCCTCGCCCAGCTCCCGTTCGCCCGCGATGCCGTACATGATCTGCAGGTTCTCGGGGTCGCCCGCCACGGCGCGCAGCAGCCACTCGCGCCAGGCCCGCGCCTCCTCGCGGTAGCCGGTGCGCAGCAGGGACGACAGGGTGATCGCCGCGTCACGCAGCCAGGTGTAGCGGTAGTCCCAGTTGCGGACGCCGCCGATCTCCTCGGGCAGCGAGGTCGTGGGCGCGGCCACGATGCCGCCCGTCGGGGCGTAGGTCAGGGCCTTGAGCGTGATCAGCGAGCGGACCACGGCCTCGCGGTAGGGACCGTGGTACGTACAGTGCTCCACCCACTCGCACCAGAAGTCCTCGGTCGCCTCCAGAGCCTGCTCGGGCTCGGGCAGCGACGGCGGCTCCCGGTGCGAGGGCTGCCACGAGATGGTGAACGCGATCCGGTCACCCGGGGCTACCGTGAAGTCCGCGTACGTCGTCAGCCCCTTGCCGTAGGTCTCGGCATGGGTGTCGAACCACACGGAGTCGGGGCCGGCCACGGCCACCGTGCGCCCCTCGTGCTTGTGCACCCAGGGCACCACTCGCCCGTAGGAGAACCGCATCCGCAGCGCCGAACGCATGGGCACCCGGCCCGTGACGCCCTCCACGATCCGGATCACCTGGGGCGCGCCGTCACGCGGCGGCATGAAGTCGACCACCCGGACCGTGCCGCGCGGGGTGTCCCACTCGGACTCCAGGATCAGCGACTCACCGCGGTAGGAGCGCCGGGTGGCGGGCGGCGGCGCGACATCCGCCGCGTGCGCCGGGCCGAGCCGCCAGAAGCCGTGTTCCTCTGTGCCGAGCAGTCCCGCGAAGACGGCATGGGAGTCGAATCGGGGCAGGCACAGCCAGTCCACGGTGCCGTCCCGGCAGACCAGCGCCGCGGTCTGCATGTCTCCAATGAGTGCGTAGTCCTCGATGCGCCCGGCCAATGCAACTCCAGTCGAACGGCCACGTCGCCCCAGGTGGGGCGGTTGCTCTGCGGTCAGGGGGGTCGGTGAGACAGATGTTGTTCACCGACTCATTCGAAAATGAAGCAGCCGATGTTCAACGAACTGACGAGCTGTTGTAGTTCCGGTGACGGCCGGGGGTGGTGCCGTTTGCCGGGAGTGCTCGGCAGCGATGTCCGAGCAGGATACGACGCACGTGGAGGTCCCGCGTGCCTGTCCGGCCAACGGTACGGCTCCGAACGAGTGAGGTGGGAGCGACTGTGGTGGGGCGGTGCTCACATGTGCACGAAGTGTGCCCGGAAGCAGGCCCCTCCGGGCGCTGATACGCTGGTAGCCCGTGGACCGGTGGGCACGAAACCCCCGAACCGCA
This sequence comes from Streptomyces sp. NPDC002573, assembly GCF_042889625.1. NCBI lineage: Bacteria > Bacillati > Actinomycetota > Actinomycetes > Kitasatosporales > Streptomycetaceae > Streptomyces > Streptomyces sp. NPDC002573. The sequence goes on from NZ_JBIARC010000018.1 coordinate 12,320, forward strand.
GCGACGGCACCGCCGGACATCCTTCGGAGGCGAGCCGCACCGCAATTCAGACCGCGACCACGGGAGCCCCCTCTTGGCCATGCCGCCCGCTGCTTTCCGAAACAGCAAAGCCACGACGACCAAGCACATCTTCGTCACCGGGGGTGTCGCCTCTTCGCTCGGCAAGGGTCTGACGGCCTCCAGCCTGGGCATGCTGCTCAAGGCACGGGGCCTGCGCGTGGTGATGCAGAAGCTCGACCCGTACCTGAACGTCGACCCGGGCACGATGAACCCCTTCCAGCACGGTGAGGTGTTCGTCACCAACGACGGTGCCGAGACCGACCTGGACATCGGCCACTACGAGCGGTTCCTCGACCGTGACCTCGACGGCTCCGCCAATGTCACCACGGGCCAGGTGTACTCGACGGTGATCGCCAAGGAGCGGCGCGGCGAGTACCTGGGCGACACGGTCCAGGTCATCCCGCACATCACCAACGAGATCAAGCACCGCATCCGGCGTATGGCCACCGACGAGGTGGACGTCGTGATCACGGAGGTCGGCGGCACGGTGGGCGACATCGAGTCGCTGCCGTTCCTGGAGACCGTCCGTCAGGTCCGCCACGAGGTCGGCCGCGACAACGTCTTCGTGGTGCACATCTCGCTGCTGCCCTACATCGGCCCCTCCGGCGAGCTGAAGACCAAGCCGACCCAGCACTCGGTGGCCGCGCTGCGCAACATCGGCATCCAGCCGGACGCGATCGTGCTGCGCTGCGACCGCGAGGTCCCCACCGCTATCAAGCGCAAGATCTCGCTGATGTGCGACGTCGACGAGGCCGCCGTGGTCGCCTGCCCGGACGCGCGTTCGATCTACGACATCCCCAAGGTCGTCCACTCCGAGGGCCTGGACGCCTATGTCGTCCGCAAGCTGGACCTGCCCTTCCGCGACGTGGACTGGACGACCTGGGACGACCTGCTCGACCGCGTCCACAACCCCGCAGACGAGATCACCCTCGCCCTGGTCGGCAAGTACATCGACCTGCCCGACGCCTATCTGTCGGTGACCGAGGCGCTGCGCGCGGGCGGCTTCGCCAACAAGGCGCGCGTGAAGATCAAGTGGGTCACCTCCGACGACTGCAAGACCCCGGCCGGCGCCAAGGCGCAGCTCGGCGACGTGGACGGCATCTGCATCCCCGGCGGCTTCGGCGACCGCGGCGTGCTCGGCAAGGTCGGCGCCATCCGCTACGCCCGCGAGAACAAGATCCCGCTGCTCGGCCTCTGCCTCGGCCTGCAGTGCATCGTGATCGAGGCCGCGCGCAACCTCGCCGACATCCCCGACGCGAACTCCACCGAGTTCGACTCGGCCACCGGCCACCCGGTCATCTCCACGATGGCCGAGCAGATGGACATCGTCGCCGGCGAGGGCGACATGGGCGGCACCATGCGGCTCGGCATGTACCCGGCCAAGCTGGCCGAGGGATCGATCGTGCGCGAGGTGTACGACGGGAAGGAGTACGTCGAGGAGCGCCACCGCCACCGCTACGAGGTCAACAACGCCTACCGGGCCGAGCTGGAGAAGAAGGCCGGCATCGTGTTCTCCGGCACTTCCCCGGACGGCAAGCTCGTGGAGTACGTCGAGTACCCGCGCGATGTGCACCCTTACCTGGTGGCCACCCAGGCCCACCCCGAGCTGCGCTCCCGCCCGACCCGGCCGCACCCGCTGTTCGCCGGGCTGGTGAAGGCGGCCGTGGAGCGGCAGCGGCAGGAGACCGCGCGCAAGAGCGGCGAGTAACACAGGCTGTACGGTGGCCGGGGTGCGCGTCCCACGGGAGGCGTACCCCGGTTTCGTGCAAGGCGTGGGAGGAACAGGGCGACATGACGATCAAGGACACCCCCGAGGAATGGGAGATCCGGGCGAGTGAGACCCCGTTCGTCGGAAAGAAGACCTCCGTCCGCGCCGACGACGTGGTCATGCCCAACGGAGCGGTCGCCCGCCGCGACTACCAGGTCCACCCGGGATCGGTGGCCGTCCTCGCCGTCGACGACCAGGACCGCGTGCTGGTGATCCGGCAGTACCGCCACCCCGTGCGCCACAAGCTGTGGGAGATCCCGGCCGGCCTGCTGGACATCCCGGGGGAGAACCCGCTGCACGCCGCCCAGCGCGAGCTGTACGAGGAGGCGCACGTCAAGGCCGAGGACTGGCGGGTGCTGACCGACGTCTACACCACGCCGGGCGGCTGCGACGAGGCCGTGCGGATCTTCCTGGCCCGCGATCTGTCCGAGGCCGACGGGCAGCGCTTCGAGGTCGAGGACGAGGAGGCCGACATGGAGCTGGCCCGGATCCCCGTGGACGACCTCGTCCGCGGTGTGCTGGCCGGAGACCTCCACAACAACTGCCTCGTCGTCGGTGTGCTCTCCCTGGTCGCGGCGCGCGGCGGCGAGGGTCTGGACGCCCTGCGGCCGGCCGAGGCGCCCTGGCCGGCCCGGCCGTTCGAGGCCTGACGCCGGTCGTACCATCGCCTGATCCGATCGGGGGATGAGTCAGCCCTGCTCCGCATGGATCGTCGCAGAGCGTGAACTAGGCTCTGAGGGACGACCCGCCCCAGGACCCGGCGGGCCTGTGTGCGCAGTGGGACGGGAGCGTGGCCCGTGACGGATCAGGCGGTGGCGGCCGACGGTGACGAGCTGTCCGAGGACGCTCGGCGTCCTGCCGCCACGGAAGGTCAGTTCCTCGGTCGCGCACGGGAGTTGAAGGAACTCCACCTCGACATCGAGCGCACCGGACTCGACACGATCTCCGGCCGCAAGGCCCCCCGGGCCCGGGTGCTGCTCATCGCCGGGCGGCCCGGCTACGGGCGTACCGCACTCGCCGAGGAGCTGGTCCGCCAGGTCGCGCACCGTTACCGCGACGGCGTGCTGCGCGCCCGCCTCAGCGAACCCGACGGCACCCCCGTACCGACCGAGCGCACGGCCCGCGAACTGCTCACCGGCCTCGGCCTGCCGACCCCGGCCGGCGGCGACGAGGACGAGCTGGGCCAGGCGGTGCGCGACGCCCTCGCCGACCGCCGGGTCCTGCTCCTGCTGGACGACGCGGTCGCCGCCCAGCAGGTCGACGCGCTGCTGCCCGACACCCCGGAGTGCCTGGTCGTGGCCGTCTCCGCGGGCCCGCTGACCGGCATCGCCGATGTGCGTCCGTGCACCCTCGGCGGACTGGACACCAAGTCGGCCCTGGAACTGCTCACCCGGTACGCCGGCTCCGTCCGGATCACCGTCGACCCGAGCGCCGCCGAGCGGCTCGTCGAGGAGTGCGCGGGCCATCCCGCCGCGCTCGTCCTGGCCGGCGGCTGGCTCGCCGGCCACCCCAAGGCCGCCGTCGCCGACCTCGCCAAGCAGCTGCACACCGCGGGCGAGGACGGATCACCCCTGGCCCGTGTCTTCCGGTTGTCGTACGCGGCACTGCCCGCCGCCGCCCAGCGGATGCTGCGGCTGCTCTCCCTCGCCCCCGGCGGCCGTGTCGACGCGCACACCGCCTCCGCGCTGGCCGGGTGCGCGGTGGAGTCCGCCCGCACCATCCTCGGCGACGTCACCGCTCTCGGCTTTCTGCACGCCGTGCACTCGCCCGTGCCGCAGTACGACGTCCCCGGCTGTCTGCAGCCGCTGCTCCGCGCGCTCACGGAGACCCAGGACCGCCCGGCCGAACTCCAGCTGGCCCGCGCCCGGATGCTGGAGCGGACCGTACGGCTGCTGCAGTCGTGCCGGCTGGTCACCGAGACCGACAGTCCGCAGGCCCGGGAGAAGCACGCCGCGCTGCCCCGGGTGCTGCGCTTCCCGACGCCCCGGGCCGCCGAGGAGTGGCTGCGGGTCAGGGAGCCCGCGCTGCTGGCCGCCGCCCGGCTCGCGGTCGCCGACGGCGAGCTGGACACGCTGGCCCGCCGGCTGATGGCCGCGCTGGTCCGGGCCCTGGTCGCGCATGTCGGCACCGAGGCCGCCGCGCCCGAGCTGTACGGCATCCACCAGCTCGTCCTCGACGTCGCCGAGCGCCGCGCCCTGCCGCGGGAGCAGGCCGCGGCCCTGCTGAACCTCGCCGACCTGGACGCCCAGACGGGCCGTACGGACAAGGCGCTGGCCCGTTACCGGGCCGCGCTGGACGCCGGGCGGGCCGCGAACGACCCGTATGCGACGGGCCGCGCGATGGAATCCGTAGGCGGCGCCCACCAGGAGCTCGGGGACTACGCCCGGGCCGCCGACTGGTACGGCCGGGCGCTCGCCCAGCGGCTCGCCCGCGACGAGCGCACGGACGCCGCCCGGCTCTACGGCCGCATCGCCACCGTCCACACCTACGCGGGCCGCTACGGCGAGGCGCAGCGCAACTGGCGGGCGGCGATCGCGGCGCACCGAAGGAGCGGCGATGTGGCCGCCCACGCACGGGCGTTGAGCGAGCTGGCCCGCGTCCAGGAGTACGCGGGACGCCCCGAGGAGTCGCTGCGCACCTGCCACGAGGCGGTCGAGTGGGCGCGGCGCGCCGAGGACGCGCGGCTGCTGGCGGCACTGCGGCTCAGGCTGGCCGACACCCTGGAGCGGCTCGGCGACCCGGCTGCGGCGCGTCTGTACGCCGGTGCCGCCGAGCGCATGCTGGGTGAGGAGCACCGGGAGGACCCCTCGGCGCCGATACACGATGCCAACGCCTGCGAAATCCGCAGTACATCTGGTGAAGATTGATGCAATGAAAGGCTAGACAGCGGGAACACCTTCATTAAACTGGCTCTACCGCACGTTCTCCTGCGGTGTCCCCCGGTGTGCCCCTGTACGTCCGGGTATGTCTTGCAATGCCCCACATTCCCTGAGCCAAGGACCGTGATCGACGTGAAGGTCGGCATCCCCCGCGAGGTCAAGAACAACGAGTTCCGGGTGGCCATCACCCCCGCCGGCGTGCACGAGCTGGTGCGCCACGGCCACCAGGTCGTCGTCGAGCGCAACGCCGGCGTCGGCTCCTCGATCCCGGACGACGAGTACATCGCCGCGGGCGCGCAGATCCTGGCGACCGCCGACGAGGTCTGGGCCACCGCCGACCTGCTGCTGAAGGTCAAGGAGCCCGTCGCCGAGGAGTACCACCGCCTCCGCAAGGACCAGATCCTCTTCACCTATCTGCACCTGGCGGCCTCCAAGGAGTGCACGGACGCCCTCCTGGAGTCCGGCACCACGGCCATCGCCTACGAGACGGTCGAGCTGCCGAACCGCGCCCTGCCGCTGCTCGCCCCCATGTCCGAGGTCGCGGGCCGGCTGGCCCCGCAGGTCGGTGCCTACCACCTGATGGCCGCGAACGGCGGTCGTGGTGTGCTGCCCGGCGGTGTCCCCGGCGTGCCCGCGGGCAAGGCCGTCATCATCGGCGGTGGTGTCTCCGGCTGGAACGCCGCGCAGATCGCCATCGGTCTCGGCTTCCACGTGACCTTGCTCGACAAGGACATCAACAAGCTGAAGGAGGCGGACAAGATTTTCGGCACGAAGATCCAGACGGTCGTCTCCAACGCCTTCGAGCTGGAGAAGGCCTGCGTCGACGCCGACCTCGTCATCGGCGCCGTCCTCATCCCGGGCGCCAAGGCCCCGAAGCTGGTCACCAACGAGCTGGTGTCCCGGATGAAGGCCGGAAGTGTCCTTGTCGACATTGCGATCGACCAGGGCGGCTGCTTCGAGGACTCCCGTCCGACCACGCACGCCGAGCCGACGTTCCGGGTCCACGAGTCGGTCTTCTACTGCGTCGCCAACATGCCCGGCGCGGTCCCCAACACCTCCACCTACGCGCTGACCAACGCCACGCTGCCGTACATCGTGGAGCTGGCCAACCGCGGCTGGGTCGAGGCGCTGCGCCGTGACGCCGCGCTGGCCAAGGGCCTCAACACGCATGACGGCAAGGTGATTTACAAGGAGGTCGCCGAGGCGCACGGCCTCGAGCACGTGGAGCTGTCCTCCCTGCTTGACTGAGGCCGGACCGCGGCGCGGGTTCGATTTCCCCGCGCCCCAAGGCGATCGGTCAATTCACCCCGTCAACACCGCGCAGCCGGCCGGACCTTGCCCGACAAGGTCCGGCCGGATGTGTGTATGGTCACTTTGCGACACTCGTTCAACTCGCCTCGAACGCAACTCTTCGACCGTTTCGCACACCGGTGAAACCTGGCGAACGGTGCCCGGACACCCTTGACAGCGGGATGTTTCATTGCCGACACATCGGGCCGGGTCCGGCGGATTGTGTTGCTGCGGACCGCCGACACGCCATAGAGTCGCCAACCGTCGGCATGGTGCCACGCTGACCTATCTAGAAGTTTCCTGGTCACCAAGGAGGTAAGACGACTTGTGAATGAGTCGACATTTACTCCCGGGGGTGGTCAACCAGGAATGCCTGCGCGGGGTACGGTCCCCACGGGGCTCGAGGCTGTCGGCTCCGTCGCTGTCCGTACCTTCGCAGCCCACCAGAGCCAGAACCCCCACCTGGCTCCGACAGCACACCAGAGCATGGATGGCCCACACGTGAACGCCATGGCCGGCGGCCCTCGCGGCGAGGTCCACAACCACTTCGCCGACTACGATGAACTGCCCGAAGGGCACTTCTACGACCCCGACGCCGAATACGAGCCCGACCCCGAGTACGCGGCCACGCTCGCGCCCGACGCGGCCCGCCAGCGCCGCGAGCGCATCGGCCCGACCGGCCGCCCGCTGCCGTACTTCCCGATCCCGGGCCCGCTGACCGACCACGGTCCCGCGAAGATCATCGCGATGTGCAACCAGAAGGGCGGCGTCGGCAAGACGACGTCGACCATCAACCTGGGTGCCGCGCTGGCGGAGTACGGGCGCCGGGTGCTCCTCGTCGACTTCGACCCGCAGGGCGCGCTGTCCGTGGGTCTCGGCGTCAACCCGATGGAGCTCGACCTCACGGTCTACAACCTGCTCATGGAGCGGGGCATGTCCGCGGACGAGGTTCTGCTGAAGACCGCCGTCCCCAACATGGACCTGCTGCCGAGCAACATCGACCTCTCGGCGGCCGAGGTCCAGCTCGTGTCCGAGGTCGCGCGCGAGTCGACGCTCCAGCGGGCCCTGAAGCCCCTGATGGCCGACTACGACTACATCGTGATCGACTGTCAGCCCTCGCTCGGCCTGCTCACCGTCAACGCGCTCACCGCCGCGCACAAGGTGATCGTGCCGCTCGAGTGCGAGTTCTTCGCGCTGCGCGGTGTCGCGCTGCTCACCGAGACCATCGAGAAGGTCCAGGAGCGGCTCAACCCCGAGCTGGAGCTCGACGGCATCCTCGCCACGATGTACGACTCCCGGACCGTGCACAGCCGTGAGGTCCTGGCCCGGGTCGTCGAGGCCTTCGACGACCACGTCTACCACACGGTGATCGGCCGGACCGTGCGCTTCCCGGAGACCACGGTCGCCGGTGAGCCGATCACCACCTACGCCTCCAACTCCGTCGGCGCCGCCGCCTATCGCCAGCTCGCCAGGGAGGTGCTCGCCCGGTGTCACGCCGAGTGAGTCTGCCGGGGGCCGACGAACTGTTCCGTACCACCGGGGGAATGGCGCTCCAGGCGTCCACCCCCAGGCGCCAGGCCAACGGCGAGGCCCGGGTGCCGGCTCCCGCGGGCGAGAGCGACGCGACGGCCGCGGCGGAGGACGCACCGCCCGCGGTGCCCGTGCAGGGCGGCGACGGGGAGGGCGACGAGCACGTCGCGGCGGATGCCATGGACGCGGAGGCGGGGGAGTCGCGTACCCGCTCGGCGACCGCGGAGCGGCCCGTACGGCGGCAGCCCGCGCAGGAAGGTTCTGCCGGTGCCGCCGCGGCCCAGCCGCGCAAGCGGGGGCGGGCGAGCGGGCGGCGGCCCAGCGGCCGGGAACGGCACGACGAGAAGATCACCGTGTATGTGTCCGCCGAGGAGCTGATGGACCTCGAGCACGCCCGTCTCGTGCTCCGGGGAGAGCACGGACTCGCGGTCGACCGTGGGCGGATCGTGCGCGAAGCGGTCGCCGTGGTGCTGGCCGATCTGGAGTCCCGCGGAGACGCGAGCATCCTCGTACGTCGGCTCCGGGGGCGCTGAGCAGGTAGCCTGCGACGGCTATGACCTCGTACGACGGCTCCGCTCCCGCTTCCGGCTCCTCCGGCTCCGGCGGCCGTCGGCGTGCACTGGGGCGGGGACCGGGCACCGCGCGGACGGAACGGCCCGCGCACGACGAGAGCGCATCCGCACCGGTCGACGAGAGCACATGGTCCGCACCGGTCCAGGAGGCCTGGACGACACCGCCCGCGGTCGCCACCGAGCCCGAGCCCGAGACCGGCCAGGAGGCCGCGCTCGACGAGGTGGGGGGAGAAGAGACCCCTGTGGGCGCGGGTGAGCCCGAGCGGGCCCCGGAACCCGCCGGAGAGCCCGTGCGCCCGGCCGAAGAGCCCGAAGCGGACGTCGAAGAGCCCGAAGCGGACGTCGAAGAGCCCGAAGCGGACGTCGAAGAGCCCGAAGCGGACGTCGAAGAGCCCGAGGCGGCCCTCGCCGCGGCGGAGACCTCCCTGGCCCCCGTGGCGGTGGCCGTGGCCGCACCGCCGTCCGGGAGCGAGACGCCCCCGGAGCACCCGGAGGCCGCCGACGGTGTCTTCAAGGTGCGGCTGGTCAACTTCGAAGGGCCCTTCGACCTTCTCCTCCAGCTGATCTCCAGGCACAAGCTCGACGTCACCGAGGTCGCGCTGTCCAAGGTGACCGACGAGTTCATGGCGCACATCCGGGCCATGGGGCCGGACTGGGACCTCGACCAGACGACCGAGTTCCTCGTCGTCGCCGCGACCCTGCTCGATCTCAAGGCGGCACGTCTGCTGCCCGCCGCCGAGGTCGAGGACGAGGCGGACCTCGCGCTGCTCGAGGCCCGGGACCTGCTGTTCGCGCGGCTCCTGCAGTACCGCGCCTACAAACAGATCGCCGAGATCTTCCACGGCCGCACCGAGGAGGAGGCCCGGCGCTATCCCCGTACCGTCGGCCTCGAACCCCACCATGCCGAGCTGCTGCCCGAGGTGGTCATCAGCATCGGAGCCGAGGGGTTCGCCAGGCTCGCGGTCAAGGCGATGCAGCCCAAGCCCAAGCCCCAGGTGTACGTCGACCACATCCACGCCCCGCTCGTCAGCGTGCAGGAGCAGGCCGGGATCGTCGTGGCGCGCCTGCGGGAGCTGGGGGAGGCCAGCTTCCGAGTGCTCGTGGAGGACACCGACGACACCCTCACGGTCGTCGCCCGCTTCCTCGCACTGCTGGAGCTGTACCGGGAGAAGGCCGTGGCGCTGGACCAGGAGACCGCCCTCGGTGATCTGGTGGTGCGCTGGACCGGCGGAGAAGGGGACGAGACACCGGTGGTCACGGACGAGTTCGACCGGGCGCCCGAGGCGCCGGAGGAGGAGAGGAAGGCGTGAGCGAGGACGTCGCGCAGGCTCCCGCCGCCCTGAGCGCGGTGGCGGAGCTCGACCTAAAGCCCGCCCTGGAGGCCGTGCTCATGGTCGTGGACGAGCCCGCCACCGAGGAGCACCTGGCGAAGATACTGGAGCGGCCGCGCCGGCAGATCGCCGACGCGCTGCGGGAGCTGGCCGACGAGTACACCGTGCAGGGGCGCGGGTTCGAGCTGCGGTTCGTGGCGGGCGGCTGGCGCTTCTACACCCGGGCCGGCTTCGCCCCCGCCGTGGAGCGCTTCGTGCTCGACGGCCAGCAGGCCCGGCTCACCCAGGCCGCGCTGGAGACCCTGGCGGTGGTCGCGTACCGCCAGCCGGTCAGCCGCAGCAGGGTCTCCGCGGTCCGCGGAGTGAACTGTGACGGGGTCATGCGGACCCTGCTCCAACGCGGTCTGGTCGAGGAGGGGGGCACGGAACCCGAAACAGGTGCGATCCTGTACAGGACGACGAACTACTTCCTGGAGCGGATGGGCCTGCGCGGCCTGGACGAGCTTCCGGAGCTCGCGCCCTTCCTCCCGGAGGCGGAGGCGATCGAGGCCGAGACCCAGGAGGGCGTTCCGTCGTTCGACCCGGACGCTCCGGACACGGACGACGATCACACGACGAACACGACGACGGAACTTTGATGCGAAGCAGCGGCAGCGGCAGGAACGGCGGGCGCGGCAACTACCGCGGCGCCGGCAACGACAGGGACGAGAGGCAGGGTCAGGGCCGTCCCCGCAAGCCCCGCCCGGAGGAGCGCCGCTACGACGTGGGCCCCGGCGCGACCCAGGACGGCCCCAAGTCCGGACGCGGCGGCGCGGCGCGCGGCGGTGCCAAGGGCGGCCCCAAGCAGTCCCAGCAGCGCGGCGGCCGTACGGCCCCCGGGCGCTCCCGTGAGTACGACGTGCGCGCCGAGGAGCGCAACCGCGAGCGGTACGCGGGCAAGAAGGACATCAAGCTGCCCAAGACCTTCCCCGGCGCCGAGCAGGAGGGCGAGCGGCTGCAGAAGGTCCTCGCGCGCGCCGGCTACGGCTCCCGCCGGGCCTGCGAGGAGCTGATCGAGCAGGCCAGGGTCGAGGTCAACGGCGAGATCGTCACCGAGCAGGGTCTGCGGGTCGACCCCGAGAAGGACGAGATCAGGGTCGACGGTCTGACCGTGGCCACGCAGTCGTACCAGTTCTTCTCGCTGAACAAGCCGGCCGGGGTCGTCTCCACCATGGAGGACCCGGAGGGGCGCCAGTGCCTCGGGGACTACGTCACCAACCGCGAGACCCGGCTCTTCCACGTCGGCCGGCTCGACACCGAGACCGAGGGTGTCATCCTGCTCACCAACCACGGCGAGCTGGCGCACCGGCTGACCCATCCCAAGTACGGCGTCAAGAAGACCTACCTCGCGCACATCGTGGGCCCGATCCCGCGCGACCTGGGCAAGAAGCTCAAGGACGGCATCCAGCTGGAGGACGGGTACGCGCGTGCGGACCACTTCCGGGTGGTCGAGCAGACCGGCAAGAACTACCTGGTCGAGGTGACCCTGCACGAGGGCCGCAAGCACATCGTGCGCCGGATGCTCGCCGAGGCCGGCTTCCCCGTCGACAAGCTGGTGCGCACCGCCTTCGGGCCGATCACCCTCGGCGACCAGAAGTCGGGCTGGCTGCGCCGCCTGTCGAACACCGAGGTCGGCATGCTGATGCAGGAAGTCGACCTCTAGGCGCTACTCACGCGCGGAGCGCCCTGAGCGCGAAGACCACCGGAGCGGCCGGTTCCCGTTGTGCGGGAACCGGCCGCTTCCTTGTGTCCCGCCGCCTCCGCTGTTTATAGTCACAGCGACTATTAAGGGGGTGGGTCGTGCAGGGCTACGACAAGTACGCCCACGAGCCCTTCGCCGTCACCGTCGACCTCGCCGTCCTCACCCTGCGCGCGGGCGCGCTGCACGCCCTGCTGGTCGAGCGCGGACAGGAGCCCTACGCGGGCCGCTGGGCGCTCCCCGGCGGTTTCGTACGCCCCGACGAGTCCGCGGAGGACGCGGCCCGGCGGGAACTCGCCGAGGAGACCGGCCTGGCGGACGTCACAGGGCTCCACCTGGAGCAGCTGCGGACCTACAGCGACCCCGGCCGCGACCCCCGGATGCGGGTGGTCTCCGTGGCCTTCGCCGCCCTCCTGCCCGACCCTCCCGAGCCGCACGGCGGCGGCGACGCGGCACAGGCGCGCTGGCTGCCGTACCCCGGCGCCGGACCGCTCGCCTTCGACCACGACCGCATCCTCGCCGACGCCCACGACCGCGTCGGCGCCAAGCTGGAGTACACCTGTCTCGCCACCGCCTTCTGCCCGCCCGAGTTCACCCTCGGCGAGCTGCGGCAGGTCTACGAGACCGTCTGGGGCACCGCCCTGGACCGGCCCAACTTCCGCCGCAAGGTCCTCGCCACGCCCGGCTTCGTCGAACCGGTCCCGGGCGCCGCCCGGCTGACCGGCGGCCGTGGCAAGCCCGCGGCGCTCTACCGCGCGGGCGGCGCCACCGCCCTGCACCCGCCCCTGCTCCGCCCCGCCACGGAAGGACGGCCCGCATGACCACCACGACCCCCGTCAGGACCGCCGCCACCGGGTCCCTGCTCGGACTCGCCCTCGGTGACGCGCTCGGTTTCCCTACCGAGTTCAGCGATGTGCCGTCGATCCTCGCCAAGTGCGGGCCGTGGCGGGAGATGGAGCTGCCGAGGCCGGCGATCGCCACCGACGACACCCAGATGACCCTGGCGCTCGGGCGCGGGCTGCGCACGGCCATGGACCGCGGGGTCCTGGCGCCGAAGCGGATGGAATGGCCGGTGCGCGAGGAGTTCGTCGACTGGTTCCACTCCCCGGAGAACAACCGGGCACCCGGCCGGACCTGTCTGGTCGCCTGCCGGCTCCTGGACGACGAGAACCGGCCCTGGCAGCAGGCGAGTCAGATCGACTCCAAGGGCTGCGGGGCCAATATGCGGGTGGCGCCCGTCGGGCTCATACCGGGGCTGAGCGAGGAACAGCGCGCCGGCGCCGCCCAGTTGCAGGCCGCGCTCACCCACGGCCACCCCACGGCGCTCGCCGCCTCGGACCTGACCGCCCACGCGATCCGCCTGCTGGTGCAGGGCACCGGGCCGGGAGAGCTGGTGGCGCTGCTGCGGGCGTACGCGCGGGAGAACCGCGGCCGCTATCACGCGGCATGGCTCGGCGATCTGTGGACCCGCGCCCAGGACCCCACCCCGGAGCACTTCATCGCACGCGGCTGGGACGAGTGCCTGGAGATCCTCGAACGCCTCCAGGCCGCCGTCGGGACCGTGTCGCCCGAGGACGACCCGTGCCTCGCGACCGGCGCCGGATGGATCGCCGAGGAGGCCCTGGCCACCGGACTGCTGTGCTTCCTGGTCTTCCACGAGGAGCCCGTCACCGCCCTGCGCCGGGCCGCCTGCACCTCCGGGGACTCCGACTCGATCGCCTGCCTCACGGGCGCCTTCGCCGGCGCCCACCTGGGCGCCGAGGCCTGGCCGCGACCGTGGGCGGACCGTATCGAGTACGGGGGCGAGCTGCGGACGCTCGGGGCGCTCTGGGACCTGTGAGCGGCCCGCGACGGCGTCTCGCCGGTCGGGCGGTGCGCATCCCCGCGTCGCGGGCTGACTAGGCTGGTGACCAGACGTTGCCGACCAGCAGCAAGGAGCATCACCGTGCCGGTACGAGCGGTCCGGGGCGCCGTCCAACTCGAACGGGACGAGGCCGGGCACATGGACGAGCGGGTCGGGGCCCTGCTCACCGCCGTCCTGGAGCGTAACGGCCTCACCGCGGACGACCTGATCAGCATCTGGTTCACCGCGACGCCCGATCTGCACTGCGACTTCCCGGCGGCCGCCGCCCGCAAGCTCGGCATCGTCGACGTACCGCTGATCTGCGCCCAGGAGCTGGACATCGAGGGCGCGATGCCCCGGGTCGTCCGCATCCTCGCCCATATCGAGTCCGACCGCCCGCGCGCCGACATCGCCCATGTCTACCTCGGTGCCGCGGCCGCCCTCCGCAAGGACATCGCCCAGTGAGAACCGCACTCGTCATCGGTACGGGCCTGATCGGCACCTCGGCGGCGCTCGCGCTCGTCGCGCGCGGGGTCACCGTGCACCTCGCCGACCACGACCCCGAGCAGGCCCGTACGGCCGCCGCACTCGGCGCCGGCACCGACGAGGCGCCCGACGGCCCCGTCGACCTGGTGATCGTCGCGGCTCCGCCCGCGCACGTGGCCGCCGCGCTCGCCGACGCCATGCGGCGCGGCCTGGGGCGCGGCTACATGGACGTGGCCAGCGTCAAGGGCGGTCCGCGCCGCGAGCTGGAGGCCCTGGGCGTCGACCCGGCCGCCCTCGCGTGCTACATCGGCACCCACCCCATGTCCGGCCGGGAGAAGTCCGGACCGCTGGCGGCCAGCGGCGACCTCTTCGAGGGCCGGCCCTGGGTGCTCACACCGACCCGCGACACCGACACCGAGGTGCTGAACCTCGCCCTGGAGCTGGTCTCGCACTGCCGTGCCGTGCCGGTCGTCATGGACGCCGACGCCCATGACCGGGCCGTGGCGCTGGTCTCGCACATGCCGCACCTGGTCTCCAGCATGGTGGCCGCGCGCCTGGAGCACGCGGAGGAGGCCGCCGTACGGCTGTGCGGGCAGGGCGTCCGGGACGTGACCCGGATCGCGGCCTCCGACCCGAGGATGTGGATCGACATCCTGTCCGCGAACCCGGGCCCGGTGGCCGATCTGCTCTCGGAGGTCGCCGCGGACCTCGACGAGACCGTACGGGCGCTGCGCTCCCTTCAGGCCGCCGACGCTGCGAAGCGGCGCGAGGGCGCCCAGGGCGTCGAGGACGTGCTGCGCCGCGGCAACGCGGGCCAGGCCCGAGTGCCCGGCAAGCACGGCAGCGCCCCGCGGGCGTACGAGACCGTCGCCGTCCTCATCTCCGACCAGCCCGGCCAGCTGGCCCGGATCTTCGCGGACGCGGGCATGGCGGGCATCAACATCGAGGACGTCCGTATCGAGCACGCGACGGGGCAGCAGGCGGGCCTGGTCCAGCTGATGGTCGAGCAGAAGGCGGCCCCGGTGCTGAGCGCGGCACTGCGGGAGCGGGGCTGGACGATCCGTCAGTAGGGCGACGGGCGGTCCCCGACGTCCGTCAGTCATACCGGGTCCGGCGAGCCAGTAACCTTGTGCGGGGCGCCCTCGCGCCCCGCCCACACCACCACCCCGCACCAGGAAGGTGTCCCCACCGTGGAAAACGGCGCCGCCCGGACCGCCCCGGCAGTGATTGTCGCCATCGACGGCCCCTCCGGCACGGGCAAGTCCAGCACCTCGAAGGCCGTGGCCGCGCAGCTCGGGCTGAGCTACCTGGACACCGGCGCCCAGTACCGGGCGATCACGTGGTGGATGGTCAGCAACGGCATCGACATAACGGACCCGACCGCCGTCGCGGCCGTGGCGGGCAAGCCGGAGATCGTCTCCGGCACCGACCCGTCGGCGCCCGGCATCGCCGTGGACGGCACGGACGTCTCCGGTCCGATCCGCACCCAGGAGGTCACCTCCAAGGTCAGCGCGGTCAGCGCGGTGCCGGAGGTGCGGGCCCGGATCACCGAGCTGCAGCGTTCGCTGGCCGCGGCCGCGCCGACCGGCATCGTCGTCGAAGGCCGTGACATCGGCACCACGGTGCTGCCGGACGCCGACCTGAAGATCTTCCTCACCGCCTCCCCGGAGGCGCGTGCCGCCCGCCGCAGCGGCGAGCTGAAGGGCGCGGACCTGCACGCCACCCGTGAGGCGCTGATCAAGCGGGACGCCGCCGACTCCAGCCGCAAGACCTCCCCGCTGGCCAAGGCGGACGACGCCGTCGAGGTGGACACCACCCAGCTCACCCTCCAGCAGGTCATCGAGTGCGTCGTGACCCTGGTCGAGGAGAAGCGGGCGGCGAAGTGACCAAGGCTCCCTCCGAGCGGGGCGCCGAAGTGGGGCGGCGCATCGGCGTCCCCCTGATGCACGGGCTGTTCAGGCCGCGGGTCCTCGGCGCCTGGAAGGTCCCCGCGACCGGCCCGGCGATCTTCGCGGTCAACCACTCGCACAACGTCGACGGCCCCATGGTCATGGGCGTGGCGCCCCGGCCGACGCACTTCCTGATCAAGAAGGAGGCGTTCGTCGGGCCGCTGAACCCGTTCCTGACCGGGATCGGCCAGCTGAAGGTGGACCGCACGACCACCGACCGCACGGCCGTCACCCAGGCGCTCGGCGTGCTCGAGAACGGGGGTGTCCTCGGTATCTTCCCCGAGGGCACCCGCGGCGAGGGCGACTTCGCCTCGCTGCGCGCCGGACTCGCCTACTTCGCGGTCCGCAGCGCGGCGCCGATCGTGCCGGTCGCCGTGCTGGGAAGCGCCGAACGGAGCGGACGGTTGATAAAGGCACTGCCCCCGCTGCGCAGCCGGATCGACGTCGTCTTCGGCGACCCGTTCCAGGCGGGCGACGGCAGCGGGCGGCGCACGCGCAAGGCGCTGGACGAGGCGACCGTGCGCATCCAGGAGCGGCTCACCGAGCACCTGGAAAACGCCAGGCGCCTCACCGGGCGCTAGGCGACACTTGAGTAGTGGATCACCGTAGGCGCGGTGTCCACCGATCACCACGATGAACGAGGTACGGACTTCATGAACGACGACATCCAGCCCGAGGGCTCCGCGGAGCACGAGTACGACCACGGGGCGCTCGGCGACGCCGAGTACGCGGAGTTCATGGAGCTCGCCGCGGAGGAGGGCTTCGACGTCGAGGACGTCGAGGGCGCCATCGAGGAGGCGGGACACGGCCCGCTGCCCGTGCTCGCCGTGGTCGGCCGCCCCAATGTCGGCAAGTCGACCTTGGTCAACCGCATCATCGGCCGCCGTGAGGCGGTCGTGGAGGACAAGCCCGGCGTCACCCGCGACCGCGTCACCTACGAGGCCGAGTGGGCGGGCCGCCGCTTCAAGGTCGTCGACACCGGCGGCTGGGAGCAGGACGTCCTCGGTATCGACGCCTCCGTGGCCGCCCAGGCGGAGTACGCGATCGAGGCCGCCGACGCGGTCGTCTTCGTCGTCGACGCCAAGGTCGGCGCCACCGACACCGACGAGGCGGTCGTACGGCTGCTGCGCAAGGCCGGCAAGCCGGTGGTGCTGTGCGCCAACAAGGTCGACGGCCAGAGCGGCGAGGCCGACGCGGCGTATCTGTGGAACCTCGGCCTCGGCGAGCCCCACCCCGTCTCCGCGCTCCACGGCCGCGGCACCGGCGACATGCTGGACGCCGTCCTGGACGCCCTGCCCGAGGCGCCCGCCCAGACCTTCGGCAACGGCGGCCTCGGCGGCCCGCGCCGTATCGCTCTGATCGGCCGTCCGAACGTCGGCAAGTCCTCGCTGCTGAACAAGGTCGCGGGCGAGGAGCGTGTGGTGGTCAACGAGCTGGCCGGCACCACCCGCGACCCGGTCGACGAGCTGATCGAACTCGGCGGCAAGACCTGGAAGTTCGTCGACACGGCCGGTATCCGCAAGCGGGTCCACCTCCAGCAGGGCGCGGACTACTACGCCTCGCTGCGCACCGCCGCCGCGGTCGAGAAGGCCGAGGTCGCCGTCGTGCTGATCGACGGCTCCGAGAGCATCTCGGTCCAGGACCAGCGCATCGTCACCATGGCGGTGGACGCGGGCCGTGCGCTCGTCCTCGCCTACAACAAGTGGGACACCCTCGACGAGGAGCGCCGCTACTACCTGGAGCGGGAGATCGAGACCGAGCTGGGCCAGGTCGCCTGGGCGCCGCGGGTGAACGTGTCGGCTCGCACCGGACGCCATATGGAGAAGCTGGTCCCGGCGATCGAGACCGCGCTCGCGGGCTGGGAGACCCGGGTCCCCACGGGCCGGCTCAACTCCTTCCTCGGCGAGCTGGTCGCCGCGCACCCGCACCCGGTCCGCGGCGGCAAGCAGCCGCGCATCCTCTTCGGCACGCAGGCGGGCACCAAGCCCCCGCGGTTCGTGCTCTTCGCCTCCGGCTTCATCGAGGCGGGCTACCGCCGGTTCATCGAGCGCCGGCTGCGCGAGGAGTTCGGCTTCGAAGGGGCGCCGATCCACATCTCCGTGCGCGTCCGGGAGAAGCGCGGCACCAAGAAGAAGTGATGTGACGCCGGTACGGCGATGTGCGTGAGGGGCGGCCCGAAGAGGGCCGCCCCTCACGCACATCGCCGTACCGGCGTTCAGAGCCCTCTGCGGGGCGCGGGCGGCAGCGCCGGCATGGGGTGCATGCCCCGGGCCTGCCGGGCCACCTGCTGCCAGACGGTCTCGGCCGCGGCCGAGTGGCCGTGCTGGGTGGTCAGCTGGCCGGTGGCGTGCTGGGGGGTGCCGTGGCGGGTGCCGTAGGTCCCCGTGCCGTACGTGCCCGTGCCGTACGTGCCCGTGCCATAGGTCCCGATGCCGTACGCGCCCGTGTCGTGCGGGGAGCTGGAGAAGGCCACGAAGCCCAGGTCCTCCTCGCCGCTGCGGTCGCCAGGGCAGGCCCGGAACGCCCGGACGTACTCGGCGCAGAGTTCGTCGTAGATGGGCGTGATCGAGGCGGCGACCGAAGGGTCCTGAGCCGCTCGCCCGGAGGGGATCGGCTGATAGGACTGGCGGCGGGGGACGTCGTATGCGTGCACGTAGGTGCCAACGACCCCGCCGCCCAAGAGATGCGGTCGATTGGTCCGGTTCGTCACTGTCTGTCTCCCGACGGGCGGCGCGCCGCTCCGGGCGCGGGACGGTGTCGGGCGCGGGGTGCCGCGCGAGTGTCGCGGCGGCCCCGCGCCCGGTGTACGGGCCCGCGCCTCAGGTGCCCGCGAGCGGCAGGGCGGCGGCGACGAGCTTCCCGTTCGCCGCCGCCTTGTCCAGCGCGTCCCGCAGCAGGTCCTCCCGCGGCTGGCGGCCGATCGAGCCCACCGGCGCGGCGAACATCAGCACCTGCTGGTGCTTGTTGGCGGCCGCCCGCCAGCCGTCGGTGACCTGGAGCGGCTGGTGCGCCTGCCACCAGGCGATCGGCTGCCCGCCGTTGCCGCCGGGTTGCAGTACCGCGTGCAGCTGGCCCACGGCGAGCAGCACCGACCAGCCGTGCAGTACGGGCGGCACCGAGACGATCTGGGTGAGGGGCATGAAGCCCTGCTCGATGAGCAGGGGCAGGAAGTCGTCGCCGACTCCGGTGCCGCCGGGGCGCACGATGGGCGCGGTCGGCTCCACGACGAGCGCCGGGTGCAACTCCCCGGCGATCAGGACGAGTCCGCTGGTGACGCCCAGCACCGCCTGTTCGGGGGCGCCCTGGACGCCTCCCGTCTCGGCGGTGATGGAGCGGACGGCGCCCTGCAACTGCTCCTCCGTGACCTGGACGACCTGGGAGGGCAGGCAGGAGGCATGGGCGAAGGCGAGGACGGCGGTCTCCTCGCCGATGAACAGAACGGTGCTGGTGCGCTCCTGCTCGGAGTCGCCCGGGGTGCGGCAGGAGGTGCAGTCGTAACTGCCCGGGGCGTTCTCTCCGGCGAGCAGCCGATCGGCTTCTTCGTCGCCGATCTCGGCGCGTACGGCGTCGCTGACGTCGAGCATGCGCGGCACGGGTGGCTCCCTCGGGATGCGGTGCGTGACAGTGCCGGGTGGCTCCCGGCCCATGAGCCCGGGGGTTCCCGGCTCATGAAGAAGACAACGGACGATCTGTGGCCGGAGTCACGCCCGAGGGCGAACGGAATCGAACCATCCGACGCGCACGGTGAGGGCGCGGCCGGAATACGTTACTCACCGTTAACTGCCCGGTTGGTCAAGGGAGTTGGTCGCGTGAAGTGAGTCACAGAAGCCGGTGGACGGTGGTCGAAAAATCCTGAAATCAGCGAATGAAAGGGTTGGCCGGAAATCTGCGATACCCCCGGTAACAGCTAACTGGCCTGGAATGACAGGGAGTTGGTTGATCCGAGGCGCCCAACCTCCTTACATTCCTCCGCCGTGTGCAACTAGCACCGCCCGGGAACGTCCACCGGTCGCGCCGCACAGCCGGCGCGCAGCACCACTTCCGGTGGACGGGGCGGCGCGCGACGACCGCGTTCCACGCGCGGCCGACGTGCTCCGCCTTGGGGGGACCTCGGGTATGTGGAGAGGGAATTACATGTCTGAATGTGCCGATAACACCCGTAAGACCCGCACGACCCGTACGACGGCGGTCCTCGCCGGAGCGGCCCTGCTCGCCCCGCTCGGACTGCTCGCCGCCACCGGCGACGCCGCCGCGGCCGACGGCGGGGTGTGGGACCGTATCGCCCAGTGCGAGAGCGGCGGGAACTGGCACATCAACACCGGCAACGGCTACTACGGGGGACTGCAGTTCTCCGCCGGCACCTGGCGCGCGTACGGCGGCTCCGCCTACGCCCAGACCGCCGACCAGGCCTCCAGGGAGGCCCAGATCGCCGTCGCCACCAAGGTTCAGCAGGCGCAGGGCTGGGGCGCATGGCCCGTCTGCTCCGGGCGTGCCGGAGCGAGCGGAGGCGCGCCCGGAGCCTCGGGCGCCACGACCACACACTCGTCCTCGGGGACCGCGCACGCCTCGCGCCAGGTCTCGGAGTCCGCGAGCACCGAGTCCGCCCCGTCGAAGCAGTCGTCGAAGGCGCCGGAGCCCTCGACGGGACACACCGCTCGCGGGACGTCCCGCGGCGACTACACCGTCCGCAGCGGCGACACCCTCAGTGACATCGCCGAGCGGCACGGCACCACCTGGCAGCGGATCTACGCGCGCAACAAGGCGGTCATCGGCGGTGACCCCGACCTGATCGTGCCCGGACAGCGACTCGCTCTCTGACCGGCTCGGCTCCCGGGCCCCGACGTCCCGTACGGCGACGTCGGGGCCCCGCTGCGTTCCGGCCCCGTCCGGCGTACGCGCCCTGGTGCGATTCCCGGTCCCGAGGTTCCCGGCACCGGCTACCGATGGGACAACCGTTGCGGCACAACATGGCCATGCTGTCCGGCGGGCCCCCGTGCCTCAGGTGTCTAATCGAAACGGCAAGGGAACGCACGAGGAATCCAGGGACGCATGCACATTTCCTTCCTGATACACAACGCCTACGGGATCGGAGGGACGAACCGCACGACGTACAACCTCGCGAGCGCCCTGGCCGAGCACCACGACGTGGAGATCGTCTCGGTCTTCCGCCACCGCGAGGAGCCCGTCTTCGTGCCCGACCCCCGCGTCCGGCTGCGCCACCTGGTCGACCTGCGCGCGGACGGCCCCGACCACGGCCGCCCCGAGCTGGCGCGGCCCGCACGGATCTTCCCGCGCTCGGAGGGCCGCTACCGGCAGTACAGCCTCCTCACCGACTGCCGCATCGGTGAGCACCTCGCGGCCACCGAGGCCGACGTCGTGGTCGCCACCCGCCCCGGCCTCAATGTGCACCTCGCCCGTCAGACCCGCCGCGGCCCGCTCCGCGTCGGTCAGGAGCACCTCACCCTGGACAGCCACTCCAAGGCCCTGCGCGTGGTCCTGCGCGGCGCCTACCCGAGCCTGGACGCCCTCACCACGACCACCGAGGCGGACGCGGGCGCCTACCGCGCCCGGATGCGGCTGCCCGGCGTCCGGATCGAGGCCCTCCCCAACCCCGTCCCCGCCCCTCCCGTCGCCCCCGCCGACGGCACCGCCAAGTGGGTCGTGGCGGCCGGCCGGCTCGACCCCGTCAAGCGCTACGACCTGCTCGTCACCGCCTTCGACCGGGTACGCGCCGAGCGGCCCGACTGGCGGCTGCGCATCTACGGCAGCGGTCCGCAGAAGGAGGAGCTGCGCGCCCTCGTCGACCGCCTCGGCCTCTACAACCACGTCTATCTCATGGGCCCCGCCCACCCCATCGAGCCCGAGTGGGCCAAGGGCTCCCTCGCCGCCGTCACCTCCCGCACGGAGTCCTTTGGCATGACGATCGTCGAGGCCATGCGCTGCGGACTGCCCGTGGTCTCCACCGACTGCCCGCACGGACCCCGCGAGATCATCCACGACGGCGTCGACGGACGCCTGGTCGAGTCCGGCAGCGCCGACGCCGTCGCCGCCGGGCTCCTGGAGCTGATCAACGACGACGCGCTGCGGCAGCGGATGGCGGCGGCGGCCCTGCACGCCTCCGCACGCTTCGACCCGGCCCGTATCGCCGAACGCTATGTGTCCCTGTTCACCGGTACCGCCCCGCACGGCAGCCGGTTGCGCGGCTCGCTGCACCGCACTCGGGCGGCACTGCTCGGCGGTGCCCAGGCCGTCCGCACCGCCGGGCGCGGCGCACTGAGAAGGGGGCGCCCCGCATGATGACCCAGACGCCGGGCACCCGGCACGAACACTCCGCCGCGCCGCTGCGCGCCGACTGTGTCGCGGACACCGCGGGCGGACTGACCTTCGACATCGCCGGCACCGGGGTGACCGACCCCGCCCACCTGGTGCTGCGCCGCCGCGACGGCGAGGAGACCGCGCTGCCGCTGGCCCCCGCCGAGAGCGGCCGGCTGCGCGCCGCCCTGCCCAGCGGCGTCGACCTGCCCGAGGGCCGCTGGGACGCCTACGCGCGGTTCGGCGACGACGAGCCGCGCCGCCTCTCCCCCGGCGTCAGCGATCTGCGCTCCCTGGTGGACCGGGCGCCCGGCGACACGGCGGACCGGATCGCCGTCCGCATCCCGTACACCGCCAAGGACGGCACCCTCGCCGTGCGCAGCTGGCTGCGCGCCCCGCACGCCGAGGCGGGCGACCTCCGCATCGGCGAGGACGAGCTGGAGGTGAGCGGCCGGGTGTACGGCACCGGGCTGGCCCCGGAGGCCTATGCCGAGGTCCGCGAGCGGGGCGGCCCGCGGTCCGTGCTGCGCGCCGACGTCACCGTGCGGGAGGCGGAGTTCGGCTTCACCGTGCCCTACGCGCCGCTCGGCCCCGGCATCTGGGACCTGTGGCTGCGCCCGGCCGGCGCCGAGGGTCCGCAGGTGCGGATCGCCCGGCTGCTCGACGACGTCGCGGACAAGAAGCCGGTGTTCCGCTATCCGAGGGCCGCCGTGCGGGCGGAGAACGGCGAGGTCGAGGCCTGGCCGTACTACACGGTCGACAACGATCTGTCGGTGACCGTGAGCGCGACGGGCTGATGCTCCTTGCGGACAGTCGTTGTCCGCAAGGGCTGTCAGACTCGGACCATGCTGGAGACCTCGGCCCGACTGCTGCGCCTGCTGTCCCTGCTCCAGACCCACCGCGAGTGGTCCGGGGCGGATCTCGCCGGGCGCCTCGGCGTCAGCGCCCGCACCGTGCGCCGGGACGTGGACCGGCTGCGGGAGCTGGGCTACCCCGTCAACGCGGGTCCGGGCACCGGCGGCGGCTACCGGCTCGGCGCGGGCGCCGAACTGCCCCCGCTGCTGCTGGACGACGAGGAGGCGGTGGCCGTGGCGGTGGGGCTGCGCACGGCCGCCGGGCAGGGGATCGAGGGCATCGGCGAGTCCTCCGTACGCGCCCTCGCCAAACTCGAACAGGTGCTGCCCGACCGGCTGCGCCGCCGGGTGTCCGCCCTCAACGCGTTCACCGTGCCCATGCTGCGCGGCCCCCGGGCCGCCACCGTCGACCCGGCCGTCCTCACGGAGCTCGCGCATCTGTGCCGGGACGCGGAGCGGCTGTGCTTCGAGTACGGCGACCGCTCCGGCCCGGGCGGGAGGACCGCCACCGGCTCCCTGACCCGCCGTGCGGTCGAACCGCACCGCCTCGTGTGCACCGAGCGGCGCTGGTACCTGGTCGCGTGGGACCTCGACCGGGAGGACTGGCGCACCTTCCGCGTCGACCGCATCACCCCCAAGCCGCCGCACGGCCCCCGCTTCACCCCGCGCACACCCCCGGCGGACGACCTCGCCGCGTATGTCTCGCGGGGCGTCTCCACGGCCGTGTACCCCACCCATGCCATGGTGCGGCTGCTGGTGCCGCTGACCGAGGCGGCCGAGCGGATCTCACCGTCGGCGGGCGTGCTCCAGGCGGAGACCGACGGCAGCTGTCTGCTGCGCACGGGCGCCCCGAGCCTCGATGTGATGGTGATTCACATCCTGATGACCGGCCTGCCGTTCGAGGTGCTGGAGCCTGCCGAACTCGTCGACACCCTCAGGACGGCTCGTGACCGGCTTGATGCCGCTTTGGCTCGGGCTGAGGGGCCCGGGGGGCGTGCTGGGGATGGTGCAGATCGAACGCCGGGGACTCCGAGCGGATCCGGGGCAGCGTGACGAAGTTGTGCCGCGGCGGCGGGCAGGACGTCGCCCACTCCAGGGACCGGCCGAACCCCCAGGGGTCGTCGACCTGGACCTTGGTGCCGTAGGACGCGGTCCGCCAGACGTTGTAGAGGAACGGCAGCGTCGACATGCCGAGCAGGAACGCGCCGATCGTGGAGACCGTGTTGAGCGCGGTGAAGCCGTCGGCGGCCAGATAGTCCGCGTACCGGCGCGGCATGCCCTCGGCGCCCAGCCAGTGCTGCACCAGGAACGTGACGTGGAAGCCGATGAACAGCGTCCAGAAGTGGATCTTGCCGAGGCGTTCGTCCAGCATCTTCCCGGTGAACTTGGGCCACCAGAAGTAGAAGCCGCCGAAGGTCGCGAAGACGACCGTGCCGAAGACGACGTAGTGGAAGTGGGCGACCACGAAGTAGGTGTCGGTGACATGGAAGTCCAGCGGCGGCGACGCCAGGATCACCCCGGTCAGCCCGCCGAACAGGAACGACACCAGGAAGCCGGTCGCCCACAGCATCGGCGTCTCGAAGGACAGGGAGCCCCGGAGCATCGTGCCGCTCCAGTTGAAGAACTTCACGCCCGTCGGCACCGCGATCATGAACGACATGAAGGAGAAGTACGGCAGCAGCACCGCGCCCGTCGCGAACATGTGGTGCGCCCAGACGACCACCGACAGCCCCGTGATGGCCATCGTGGCGCCGACCAGCGTCAGATAGCCGAAGACCGGCTTGCGGCTGAAGACCGGGAGGATCTCCGTGATGATCCCGAAGAACGGCAGCGCGATGATGTAGACCTCGGGATGGCCGAAGAACCAGAACAGGTGCTGCCACAGCAGCGCCCCGCCGTTCGCCGCCTCGAACACCTGGGAGCCGAACCGCCGGTCCGCCTCCAGGACCAGCAGCGCCGCGGCCAGCACGGGGAACGCCATCAGGATGAGGATCGACGTGAACAGCGTGTTCCAGGTGAAGATCGGCATCCGGAACATCGTCATGCCCGGCGCGCGCATCCCGACGATCGTCGTCAGGAAGTTCACCGCGCCGAGGATCGTCCCGAACCCCGCCATCGCGAGGCCCATGATCCACATGTCGGCGCCGACGCCCGGAGTGTGGTTGAGGTCGTTGAGCGGCGCGTAGGCGAACCAGCCGAAGTCGGCGGCGCCCTCCGGGGTCAGCAGCGAGCCGAGCACGATCAGCCCGCCGAACAGGAACAGCCAGAACGAGAGCATGTTCAGCCGTGGGAAGGCCACATCGGGGGAGCCGATCTGCAGCGGCATGATCTCGTTCGCGAAGCCCGCGAAGGTCGGGGTCGCGAACAGCAGCAGCATGATCGTGCCGTGCATAGTGAACAGCTGGTTGTACTGGGTCGCGCTCATGATCTGGAGCCCAGGCCGGGCCAGTTCGGCCCGCATCAGCAGCGCCATGACCCCGCCGACCAGGAAGAACGCGAAGGACGTGACCAGATACAGGTGGCCGATCTGCTTGTGGTCGGTGGTGGTCAGCCAGTCGACCACCCGCCGCCCCCGTCGTTGCCGCGGCGTCGTCCCCAGGGCGCCCGCGGCCGCCTGTGCGGTGTCCGTCCCCATCGCTGCCCCTCGCTCCTCGCGTACCGGGCCCGCCATGTCCCGCGGCCGGGCGTCCACGCGGGCTCACGCCATGGCGCGCGTCCCCGCCCACGCTGCGACCGCGCGTGCGGGGATTCTGTGCCGAAGCCGTGTGCTTCTTATGCGGAGTCAGCTGATGCGCGCGATTCCCGAATCCGAATGGAAAGAGCCGGGAGTGAACTGCGGACCATGCTTTCCGCCGGGTTATTACGAACTTCTTCCGAGCGTGCGGGAACCGGATCCGAATTGCGTTCGAAGTGGTGCGTGGCGCATGCGGAACCCCTCGTACGTGTGACGGTTCCGGGCCGAAACGGGTGTCGTGATTCTGTGACAGAAGCGTGACCGGAGAGGGATGAGTGACCTGTGGGGTGAACGGTCCGCACTTCCCTGACGAGGGCCCGCGGCCTAACGTGGCGTCATGGCACCCATTCCCACTCCGGACGCCCGACGCGAGGACTCCCCGGAGGCATACGTAGGCATGGAGGCGCACCGGGCCGAGCGGCTGGCCCGTGAGCGCGGCTGGGGCACGGTCCGCTCGCTGGCGCCGGGCACGATCATCACCATGGAGTACGTCGAGGGACGGCTGAACTTCGAGGTCGCCGACGGCAGGGTCAGACGCTGCTGGAAGGGCTGACACGCCGAAGGCCCCGGCTCGTTGCGAGCCGGGGCCTTGGCGTGCGGGGAGGTTGTGCGTACCGGTCCCCGCCGGGTGTGCTCAGCCGCCCGCGAGCGGGCGGGCCGGCGCGGTGCCGCGCGGCACCCGCTCCGGTTGCGGCGGGCGGCGACTGCCGGCCGGGGTGACCGGGGTGCGCTCCCCGCGGGTGGTGTGCGGACCGGGCGCCAGATAGACCGGCGGCCGGGCCGCCCGGGTGGCGGGCACCGGCTCCCGGGCCGAGGCCTCGCCGGCCACCGGCGCCTTGCGGGGGGTGGACGCCCGCGGGGACGCGGCCACGGGGGCCGGGACGGGCGCCGGGAGGGCACGGCCGACGCGCCGACGGTCCCGCAGGTCGAGGATGGCCGTCTCGGTGCGGGCGATCAGCGGCTCGAACCAGGGCAGGGCCAGCAGGATCAGCAGCCCCGCGGCCCAGCCGAGGAGCACGTCGCTCAGCCAGTGCGTGCCGAGGTAGACCGTGGTCAGACCGACGCCCAGGGAGGTCACCGCGGAGAGCGCGGACAGCCAGCGCCTGGCCCGCGGCGTCGAGGCCAGATAGGCCAGGATGCCCCAGGTCACCACCGCGTTCGCGGTGTGGCCCGAAGGGAATATATCGCCGCCCCGCCACATCTCGTTGGACCCGATGACGGTCGCGTAGTGCGGACCGAGGCGGCCCATCCCGTACTTGGCGGCGCCCACCGTGATGTTGAGCAGGAGCAGCGCGGCGCCCAGCGAGAGCAGCGGACGCAGGGTGTGCTGCCGCCATGAACGCCAGCCCAGCCAGGACGCGACCATCACCGCGGTGGGGCCGCGCTGGCCCAGCACCACGTAGTAGTCGAGGAACGCGTGGATCTGCGGCCACTGCTGGTACGGCCGGAAGAACATGACCTGCCAGTCGAGCCGGACCAGCCAGGAGGAGACGACGACGGCCCAGACGATTGCCGTGTAGAAGGCCAGGGTCGCCGAGAAGAGAACCACTCGGTGCCGGCTCATCCGGGGCACGTCAATGTCGGCCGGTCGTTCAGGCTCGCGGTCCAACCGGGCGAAGACCCGGTCCAGACGGCTCAGCTTTCGTTCGGTACGCACTCAATCGACGTTACAGCGAGTGAGCTGTGGGCCCGGCCGAATCACCGGGTTTGTGATGACGATGTGATGTGGGATTCCTCTCAACAGGGGGTTTATTTCTACGGATTCTGTTATCGGTGTGGCGCTCGTCCTTCAATTCCATTGATCGCCGAGGGCCTTGGTTATATGCCCCTTATCTATTCGTTCACCGAATGCTGGGGCGGAATTACCCGACCGCTCACCGTGCGGAGCGGAGTGGATCATGGTGGACCGGAACCGTTCAGCCAGAACGCTCCGTACGCGGTCGACGCCAGGGCGACACCGCCGAGTACCACCGCGGACCTGGCGGGACGCACTCGGGTCAGCGCCCGGGCGAGGGGCAGCAAAAGGGGGAAAGCGGGCAGCAACAGACGTGGTTTCGAGCCGAAGTAGCTTGACGCGCACAGGGCGAGCGCGGTGACCACGCCCGTGTACACGAGCAACGGCAGCGGCTGGCGCTGCCGGACGCACACCACGTACAGCCAGACGATCGCCGCCACCCCGACGATCAGTCCCACGCCGGCCAGGGCGCCGGGGACGGAGGTGAACTTGCCCGCGATGAAACGGGCGAAGGCATAACCGCCGTCGAATCCGTTGCGCCACCCCGCCTGGACGTCGAGATATCCGAGCGGACCACGGCCGGTGCGGTGTCCGACCCACAGAACGTAACCGGCGGCCCCGAGCGGGGAGATCAGCATGCCGAGCGCCCGGCGCATCCATGGAACGCCGTCCGCCCGGGGCGCGCGCCGGTCGTCCACGAACGAGGTGACCGCCGCCACCCACACCGCCGCGACCACGGCCGCGCCCACCGGCCGGGTCAGACCGGCGAGCGAGGCGAGCACCCCCGCCGTCACCCAGCGGCCGGTCAGGACCGCGTACAGCGACCAGGCGGCGAGCGCGGTGAAGAGGGACTCGCTGTACGCCATCGACTGCACGATCCCGACCGGCAGCACCGCCCACACGAGCACCAGGCAGACGCCCGTCCGGCGGTCGTGCACATGCTCCGCGACGGCGAAGATCCCCCAGGCCGCGGCGAGCGAGGCGAGTGTGGCGACGGCGAGTCCCGCGTCGGCGTACGACAGCGGGGTCACCGCCGCGCCGAGCCGCTCCAGCCAGGGCAGCAGCGGGAAGAACGCCAGGTTCGAGTGCACGTCGCCGTTCGGGAGGCGGACCTCGTAGCCGTAGCCGAGGGCGGCGACCCTGGTGTACCAGAGCGAGTCCCAGCGCGCGGCGAGCAGTGTGTGCGGGCTCGTGCCCCGCGCCGCGCTCCACAGGGCGAGCACGACGAGGCCCACGGCACGGACGGCCGCGTACCCCAGGAGGGCGGGGGCGGCCCGGCGCAGGGCGCCGGCGGGGGGCGGCGTCGTGCGCCGGGCAAGATCGTCCATTCGCCCGATTATCAAGGGCGACGGGAACCGGAGCCGCTTCCAGCACGTGGGGAGTCGTGGGTGAGGTGGCGTACGCCACACGATCTCCGGGAGAACGTGAGAGGTCCGCCACGCGACCCTTCGGGGAACTCGCGTACGCTGGCGACTCGCTCGCTTCGTTTGCGTCCCCACCGGGAACCGCTCTCCCGGTACGGTCGCGGGGCCGTCCCCATCCCCGTGGATCCGCCGGAGCGAGGGATCATCTTGGAGGTACCTCTATGTCCGGGACGACCACGGCCGCCGCCATGTCGCGGGGCCGGGCGGCCGGGGCGGGTGCGAGCCGATGGGTCGTCCTCGTCGTCCTCTGCGCGAGCCTGCTGCTCGTCGCCGTCGACGCCACCGTGCTGCATGTCGCGATGCCCGCCGTCACCGAGGATCTCAAGCCCGGTGCGACGGAACTGCTCTGGATCGTCGACATCTACCCACTCGTCTGCGCCTCGCTGCTGATCCTCTTCGGCACGCTGGGCGACCGCGTCGGCCGCAGGCGTGTGCTGCTGCTCGGCTACGGCCTGTTCGGGATCGCCTCCGGAGCGGCGGCCCTCGCCCACGACGCACAGGTGCTGATCGGGGCACGGGCGCTGCTCGGTGTGGGCGGCGCGATGATCATGCCCGCGACCCTGTCCATCCTGCGCCAGGTCTTCCCCGACCGGCGCGAGCGGGCGGTGGCGATCGGCATCTGGAGCGCGGTGGCCGCGGTGGGCGCGGCGATCGGGCCGCTGCTCGGCGGATTCCTCCTCGAACACTTCTGGTGGGGCTCGGTCTTCCTGATCAACATCCCGCTGATGCTGGTCAGCCTGCCGGTCGGGCGGCTGCTGCTGCCGGAGTCGAAGGGCGACGGCGAGGGCCCCTGGGACGTGTTCGGCGCCCTCATGGCGGCGGGCGGCCTCTTCGCCCTGGTGTTCGCCGTGAAGCGGCTCGGCGCCGGGCAGCCGCCGCTCGGCCCCTTCACCCTGCTCCCGCTGCTTGCGGGCGCCGCACTGCTGATCGCCTTCGTCCGGCGGCAGCGGCGCCGCACCCACCCCCTGGTCGATCTGCGGATGTTCGGCCGCCCGGCGTTCGGCACCTCGGTCGGCTGCATCGTGCTGGCGATGCTGGCCCTGGTCGGCCTCGAACTGATCGCGGCCCAGTATCTGCAGCTGGTGCTGCGCCTGTCGCCGTTGCAGACGGGGCTGCGGCTGCTGCCGCTGACGTTCGCGGCGATGGCGGCCGGCCTGGTGGGCTCGCAGCTGCTGCAGCGCCTCGGCCCCCGCCTGATGGTGACGTCCGGCTTCTGTCTGACCACCGTCGCCGTGCTCACGCTGACCCTGATGGGCGGCGACGACAATCCCGGGCTGCTTCTGTTCGGTTTCGTCCTGCTCGGCTTCGGGCTGGAGACGACCCTGTTCGGCGCGTACGAGTCGATGCTGAGCGAGGCTCCGCAGGCGCAGTCCGGCGGGGCCGCGGCCATCGGCGAGACCTCGTACCAGCTGGGCGCCGGCATCGGGATAGCGCTGCTGGGCAGCGTGATGAACGCCGCGTACACGCCCGGCCTGTCCTCGGTGCCTGGGGTTCCCGCGTCGGCGAGCCGCGCCGCCGGTCATTCGCTCGGCGAGGCCTACGAGGTGGCGGGCCGCCTCGGCGGCGCGCGGGGCAGCGCGCTGCGTCACGCGGCGCGCGACTCCTTCGTCCACGGCCTGCATGTGACGCTCCTGGTCAGTGCCGGGCTGCTGATGCTGGGCGCGGTGCTGGCACTGCGGCTCCCGCGCGTCATGCACTGCGAGCCGGCGGTCACGGAGGGCGAGCCCGCCGTGCCGTCACCGCGCAAGGCCGAGGAAGTCCGCGTCTCGGCGTGACCGACGCGTGCGCGGGGCCGCCGCAGGGCCCGTGACAGCGGGCCGCTCGGGCCCCGTACGGCCCCCGGCTGATCCCCGGGAGGGAGACCGGTACTGGACGCGCGGCCCGGCGCGTCGTACCGTCGGCCCCGTCCACTCCTGGCTAGCGCTGCTAGTTTTCAGTGTCACGGAGGCTGCCCCATGACCCCGACGTTGCCGCCCTTCGACCCCGCCGATCCGCTGGGGATCGACGACCTGCTGGACGCCGAGGACCTGGCCATCCGCGACACCGTGCGCACCTGGGCGGCGGAGCGCGTGCTGCCGCACATCGCCGAGTGGTACGAACAGGGCGAGCTGCCGGGGATCCGGGGGCTCGCCCGGGAGCTCGGCTCGCTGGGCGCGCTCGGCATGTCGCTCAGCGGCTACGGCTGCGCGGGGGCAAGCGCGGTGCAGTACGGCCTGGCCTGCCTGGAGCTGGAGGCCGCCGACTCCGGGATCCGCTCCCTCGTCTCCGTCCAAGGCTCCCTCGCCATGTACGCCGTGCACCGGTTCGGCAGCGAGGAGCAGAAGCAGCAGTGGCTGCCCCGCATGGCTGCCGGCGAGGTCATCGGCTGCTTCGGGCTCACCGAGCCCGACCATGGCTCCGACCCTGCCTCGATGCGCACCTACGCCAAGCGCGACGGCTCCGACTGGGTCCTCAACGGCCGCAAGATGTGGATCACCAACGGCTCGGTCGCCGGGGTCGCCGTCGTGTGGGCGCACACCGACGAGGGGATCCGCGGGTTCCTCGTGCCCGCCGGCACCCCCGGCTTCTCCGCGCCGGAGATCAAGCACAAGTGGTCCCTGCGGGCCTCGGTCACCAGCGAACTCGTCCTCGACGACGTGCGGCTGCCCGCCGACGCCGTACTGCCCGGCGTGGTCGGCCTCAAGGGACCGCTCGGCTGTCTCTCCCACGCCCGGTACGGCATCGTGTGGGGCGCGATGGGCGCGGCCCGCTCGTGCTTCGAGACCGCCGTCGAGTACGCGAAAAGCAGGGAACAGTTCGGCCGGCCCATCGGCGGGTTCCAGCTCACCCAGGCCAAACTCGCCGACATGGCGGTCGAACTGCACAAGGGGATCCTGCTCGCCCACCATCTGGGGCGGCGGATGGACGCGGGACGACTGCGTCCCGAGCAGATCAGCTTCGGCAAGCTCAACAACGTGCGCGAGGCGATCGAGATCTGCCGGACCGCGCGGACGATCCTCGGCGCCAACGGGATCTCCCTGGAGTACCCCGTGATGCGGCACGCCACGAATCTGGAGTCGGTGCTCACCTACGAGGGGACCGCCGAGATGCACCAGCTCGTGCTGGGCAAGGCGCTCACCGGGCTCGACGCCTTCCGGTGAGCAGGCCCGAAGCGGGCAGGGCCGGTGACCGGCCCTGCCTCAGCTCTGGTTGAAGAATCCGCCCTGCTGCCGGCTCGCGGCCTCGCCGCTGACGATCTCCGTGTCCGCCGGGGTCAGCAGGAAGACCCGGCTGGAGACCCGGTCGATGGAACCGCGCAGACCGAAGATCAGACCGGCCGCGAAGTCCACGACGCGCTTGGCGTCGCCGGGCTCCATGTTGGTGAGGTTCATGATGACCGGGACGCCGTCCCGGAAGAGTTCGCCGATGGCCCGGGCGTCCCGGAAGCTGTCCGGGGTCACCGTGCCGATGCGGCGACCCTTCTCCTCGGCCGTGTCGGACGCGACCTGGACACGAGGGTCCGTCACCCAGGCATCGCCCTGGTCCTGGCCCTCGGCGTAGTCGTCGTCGTAGTAACGCTCGTCATCGTTGTCGTCGACGAGGCCCAGCCAGGCACTCGCCTTGCGTACCGATCCCATGGACGCCTCCTTCCCAAGCGGTCCTTCAAGCCTTCCGCAACTCCATGGTCGTCCATGATGCGGATGTGGCGCCAAGGGGATAGACGCCGCACGGGGGTTTCGTGACGGTACTGGTGCACAGCCAGTACGTCGAGAGCCCGCGTGTCCCAAGGGCCGTCGGGCAAACCACTGCTGACTGTGAGTGAAATATTATTTGCGGCGGCGTACGGGTGACGAGTCGTGCGTACGGGTGAACGAAGTGGCAGATAAGCTGCCGCAGCTCAACGTCGTACCAGACACGGGGGAGTGTCGTGTTCGGAATCGTCCGGCCCTGCCGACATCGGCTCGGGGAGAGTCTCGGAACCCAGTGGATGGCGCATCTGTGCGGACTGTGTCTCGCCCTGCGCGCGGACCACGGGCAGTTCGCCCGGGTCGTCACGAACTACGACGGGCTGCTCGTCTCGGTCCTGACGGAGGCTCAGGCCGAGCGGACCGACGGCGGGCGGCGCACCGCCGGGCCCTGTCCGCTGCGCGGCATGCGCACCGCCTCCGTCGCCCGGGGCGAGGGCGCCCGTCTCGCCGCCGCCGTCTCGCTGGTCCTCGCCTCCACCAAGATGCGCGACCATATGGCCGACGGGGACGGCCTGTTGGCGCGTCGGCCGATGGCGTTCGCCGCGCGCCGGGTCGCGGAGAGCTGGGGCAGGGCCGGCGCCCTTAGCGGCTCCGCCGTCGGGTTCGACACCGCGCTGCTCGTGGAGGCCGTGAGCCGGCAGACCGGCATCGAGGCGCTCGCCGGGCCCGGCACCCCGGTGCCGGCCGTCACCGAGCCGACCGAGACCGCCACCGCCGCCGCCTTCGCGCACACGGCGGTCCTGGCCGGACGCCCCGGCAACGCCGAGCCGCTGGCCGAGGCGGGCCGGCTCTTCGGGCGGCTCGCCCATCTGCTGGACGCCGTGGAGGACCGGGAGGCCGACGCCGCGTCGGGCGCCTGGAACGTGCTGACGGCCACCGGCACCTCACTGGAGGAGGCCCGCCGGCTCGCCGACGACGCGCTGCACGGGATACGGCTCGCGCTGCGCGACGTGGAGTTCACGGACGGGCGGCTCGCGCACGTCCTGCTCGCCCACGAGCTGCGCACCTCCGTCGACCGCGCCTTCGGCACCACTTCCTGCTCGCACACGCCCGGGTTGCACGGCCCGTCGCCCTCGGGTCCGTACGCACCCGGTGGCCCGGCCGGACCGCCGCCCCCGGAACCGCCGCGCCGCCGCGGGCTGGTGGCGGGCTGCGCTGTGTGGCTGGGGCTCGCCTGCACCTGCCAGTTGTGCTGCGGCAGTTACGAGGATCCGTGGACCCGGGAGCGCAAGAACGCGGCGTGCCAGGACTGCGGCGACTGCTGCGACGGGTGCGAGTGCTGCGGTGACTGCTGCGGCGGGTGCGACGGTTGCGATTGCTGCTGCGACGGGTGCGACTGCGGCTGCAACTGAGGTTGCCGGGGAAAGCGAGGCGGCCGGGGAAGCCGATGCGGCGGGGAATCCGAGGCAGGGAGAATCCGGGGCGGCGGGGAAACTCCGGAAATACTGTTTCTGCTCCGTAAAACAAGCACATGATGTGGTGACCGGTGCGCCGCGGGTTCGTTGGATACTCCGTGCACGTCCCCATCCGTGTCAGGCTGCTGAGGATCCTCGTCCTCGCCCTGGCCGTGCTGCTCGCCCTGCTGGGTGCGGCCGCCGCGGAGCAGTTCGCGGCGTACCGCAACGCGGCCGTCACCGCCGCCAACGCCCGGCTCTCCGGCACGCTCCAGGGGCTTGTCCACGCCCTCCAGACGGAGCGCGGGCTGACCGTCGGACACCTCGGCGGCGTACGGCGGTTCCGCGACGGGCTCCCCGCCCGGCGCAGGGCCACCGACACCGCCCGCGCGCGGCTGGAGGCGGCGCTCAGGGGCCGCGACGACGCGGTCGCCGCCGCCGTGCGCGGCTCGCTGCGGCGGCTCGACGCACTCGTCGCGATCCGCCGCCACGCCGACGACGGCACCGCGACGCCCGACGAGACCTTCGACGGCTTCACCGCCGCCGTCACCGTCCTCGACCGGCCGGGGCTAGGCCTCGACGACGCGCGCGACGGCCGGCTGCGCGCCGCCTGCCAGACGCTGCGGATCCTCGGCAGCGTCAAGGAGTTCGCCGGCGAGGAGCACGCCCTGCTGCTCGGATCGGTGCCCGCCGGACGGCTCCGAGCCGACGACTACCTCCGCTTCCTCCAGCTCCGTGCGGGCAGGCTCGCCGCCCTGGACAGCTTCGGGCGCTCGGCCACCACGGCCCAGCGGCGGCGGCTCGACGCGGCGCTCGGCGCCCCGGACGCCGTACGCGCGCTCGCCTACGAGGGCGCCGCGGTGCGCGGCGGCGGCCGGCTCGACGCGCGCGCCGTCCCGCCCGTGCCCCGGTGGGAGTCCATGACCTCCACCCTCGACGGCCTGCGCGCGGTACAGCTCTCGATCGGCCGGGACGTCGAGGCCCGCGCCGCCGAGCTGGAGGGGACGGCCCGCCACGATCTGGTGCTGTGCGCGCTGTTCGCCCTTGGGACGGTCGCCGCACTCGGTCATCTCGCCCTCGACTGCGTACGTTCCGTCTCCACACCGCTCGGCGCCCTCGCCGCGCAGGCGCGCGAGGTGTCCGGCATCCGGCTGCCGCGGACACTCGCCGCCGTGCGGCACGGCGGGCCGGGCCGGACGCCGCCGCCCGCGCCGCTCGCCGTGTCCGACCGGGCCGCGCCGGAAGTGGTCCAGCTGGCCGAGGCGTTCGAACGGGTGCAGCGCCTCGCCTACGACCTCGCGGTCGAGCAGGCGGTGCTGCGCCGCGACGCCGCCGCCGACCCGGCCGCCCTGGCATGACGTCCCGCGCCCCGCACGGAGGGCACCGCGTCAACTCTTCAGCTCCGGCGGCGAGATGCGCGACTTCGAGATCGCCGAGCCCGTCGTCCCCCACTTCCTGAGGATCTCCTCGTACGTTCCGTCGGCGATCAGCTGGTCGACCGCGGCCTGGAGCGGGGGGCCGGCTTGGTGCCCTCGGCGAAGGCGAAGCCGGCGTCGAGACGGTGGTACTCGTTCAGGAACTTCAGGCCCGGCTGCCGGGCGACCGCGTACCGCAGTCGGTTGATCGTGGACATCACGTTCTGGTTCAACATCGGCGCCCTGTACCCGCACATCCTCGGGGTGCGGACGGTGAACCTGTTCGCGCCGGTCACGGTCGCGGCCGGTTCCGGACCTTCTCCCGGGCAGCACGCTCCGGGAGCATCTGGGCCTCTCCCGGCCCACCACCCGGTACACCGTGACAGGGGGAGCGTCATGAGCCGGGGACGAGTCGGGCGCCGCCTCGGCGCTCCCGGGGCTGCCGGCGCGGAGACGGACGGTTCGTCCGGACGGACGCGGCCGGCACCCCGGACCTGTGGACCCGCTGTGGAAGGGTTGATCGCATGACGACGGACGCATCCGACGAGTGGAAGCAGTGGCACGAGCACCGCACCGAGCAGGTGTCGGCGCCCTACGGACCGCTCGCACTGACCGGCACCTACTGGCTGGAGGACTATCCAGACGAACCGATTCCGGCCATCCCCGGGAGCTGGTGGGCCGACGAGGAGGGGGTGGTGCTGACGGCCGGAGCGGACGACGGACTGACCGTCGACGGCGAGCACTTCACCGGTGAGATCCGGCTCGGCGCCGATCCCGGCCCCGCCACCGGGTCCCGGGTCGCGGTGGGCCGGCGCCGGCTGGTCGTCCTCGTCCGTGAAGGCGTCTGGGGCCTGCGCGACTACGACCCCGACGCCCCCGCACGCCGGGCCTTCCGGGGCATCGACGCCACACCCCACGATCCGCGCTGGTCGGTCGAGGGGCACTTCACCCCGTACGGAGAGCACCGCACCGTACGCGTCGAGAACGCCGACGGGGAGTACCGCGGCCTCGCGCTCGGCGGTGTCCTCGCCTTCACCCTCGACGGACAGGACCTCACCCTCCAGGTCTCGGTCGAGGACGACGGCTCGCTGTGGGCCGTCTTCGCCGACACCACCAGCGGCGACAGCAGTTACCGCTTCCGGTTCCTGCGGCCGCCG
This sequence comes from Streptomyces sp. NPDC002573, assembly GCF_042889625.1. NCBI lineage: Bacteria > Bacillati > Actinomycetota > Actinomycetes > Kitasatosporales > Streptomycetaceae > Streptomyces > Streptomyces sp. NPDC002573. Next base: position 48,519 of record NZ_JBIARC010000018.1, read on the forward strand.
GCGCCCGACGCCGAGGGGCGTACGACGGTGGACTTCAACCGCTCCCTGCTGCCGCCGTGCGCCTTCGCGGATCACTTCCTCTGCCCCTTCCCGCCGCCGGGCAACACCCTGGGCGTCGCGATCGAGGCGGGGGAGCGCAGCCTGCTGTAGGGAGAAGCTCCGCAGAACATCCGTCACCCTCCAGGATCTCCAGGGAAGTCGAAGAGACGCCCGGGGGCAGTTGAAGGCTGTACGGCCGAAAGGGCCCTTGCGCCGATCGGCCACGCGGCCGAATACTCCCCCCAGCGCTTGTCAGGAGCACGGCAAATTCGGAATCCGGACGAGCCGGCTCCCGGCTGCGCCTCACGGGCCCCATCCCCACGTGGGCCCCCGACTTCCCTTGGAGGGAACGACAAGTGAGGATCAAGCGCACCAACCCCACAAGCGGTATCGCGAGACGGACCCGGCTGATCGCCGTGGCCGCCGGGCTCGTGGCCGCCGCCGCGTTCACCGTCCCCAGCGCGAACGCGAGCGACGCACACACCTTCAGTGCGAACCAGCTCGGCAGGGCGAGCGACTCGGTGCTCAAGGCCGATGTCCCGGGCACCGCCTGGGCCGTCGACGCCACGACCAACCGCGTCGTCGTCACCGTCGACAGCACGGTCTCCCAGGCCGAGATCGCGAAGATCAAGAACGAGGCCGCCGGCAACGCCGGTGCCCTCACCATCAAGCACACCCCGGGCCGGTTCAACAAGCTGATCTCCGGCGGCGACGCCATCTATGCGAGTAGCTGGCGCTGCTCGCTCGGCTTCAACGTCCAGGACTCCAGCGGGAACTACTACTTCCTGACCGCCGGGCACTGCACCGACGGCGCGGGCACGTGGTGGACGAGCACGTCCCACTCGACCACGCTCGGCACCACGGCCGGCTCCAGCTTCCCCGGCAACGACTACGGCATCGTGCGCTACACCAACAGCTCGGTGACCAAGTCGGGCACCGTGGGCAGCGTGGACATCACCAGCGCCGCCACGCCCTCCGTCGGCACCACCGTCTACCGCCGCGGCTCCACGACCGGCATCCACAGCGGCCGTGTCACCGCCCTCAACGCGACGGTCAACTACGGCAACGGTGAGATCGTCAACGGCCTCATCCAGACCACGGTCTGCGCCGAGCCCGGTGACTCCGGCGGCCCGCTGTACTCCAACGGCGGTGTGGCCTACGGCCTCACGTCCGGCGGCAGCGGCGACTGCACCTCCGGCGGTACGACCTTCTTCCAGCCGGTGACCGAGGCCCTCAGCGCCTACGGGGTCCACGTCTACTGATCCCGCCCCACCGGCATTCCCGTACGACCCGATCCGCAGCCGGCAGCAGGGGAGCCCCCGCACCCAAGAGCCTTCTTGGGAGCGGGGGCTCCCTTGTGTGTGCAACCGGTGCGGAAGCAACTCTCGCTCTCCCTCTCGGTTCTGGAACCCGAGTTTGAATCGGCGGTATCCGGACAGGACTAGACCTCGCTGGACGCACAGGGATTACCCTCGTATGGCATTTGCAGTGGGAATCCAGACGGGAGACACAAGGGAACGGTCAGCGGGCAGGGGGCGCACGGCTGTTGGCGTGCGCGCGTCCTGAAGTCGACCTTGTGTGCTCCCTGTGAGCCTCGGGATAGTGGGCCGCACGGTGGGTACGGACGTGGCTTCTGCGCTACGCCGCCTCCGTGCCCCAACGCCTTCCGGTCGCGGTGTGACCCCCACAGTCCCCGCGGTCGCCCCCCACAGGAGGACGTGAGTTGAAGCATCGACGCATAACCCGGCGGCGAGCAGCCCTGGCGGGCGCGGGCACCGCCGCGCTGATCGTCGCGGGCGTCACCTTCCAGAATGCGAACGCGAGCGAGACCCCGACGGCCGGAGCGCCCCACACGCTCTCTGCTGTCGCGGCCGGAAAGCTCGCCTCGACGCTCGGTGCGGACCTGGGTGCCGACGCGGCCGGAACGTATTACGACGCGAAGACCGAGCAGCTCGTCGTCAACGTGCTGAACGAGACGGCCGCGAAGACCGTCCAGGCGGCCGGCGCCAGGGCGAGAGTCGTCCAGAACTCCCTGACCGAACTCGCGGGCGCCCGCACCACGCTCCAGAAGGACGCGACGCTCCCGGGCACCTCCTGGGCGACCGACCCCAGGAACAACAAGGTCGTCGTCACGGCCGACCGGACCGTGTCCAAGGCGGCGTGGGCGCGGCTCACCCAGGTGGTCGACGGGCTGGGCGGCAAGGCCGAACTCAGGCGCTCGCAGGGCACGTTCAAGCCCTTCATCGCGGGCGGCGACGCCATCACCGGCTCGGGCGGGCGCTGCTCGCTCGGCTTCAACGTGGTCAAGGACGGCCAGCCGTACTTCCTGACCGCCGGACACTGCACCCAGGCGATCTCCAGCTGGTCGGACTCCAGCGGCAAGACGATCGGCCAGAACGCGCAGTCCAACTTCCCGGGCCACGACTTCGGCCTGGTCAAGTACACCGCGGACGTCGACCACCCGAGCGCCGTCGACCTCTACAACGGCTCCCCGCAGGCGATCACCAAGGCGGCCGACGCGACCGTCGGCGAGAAGGTGAGCCGCAGCGGCTCGACGACCCACGTCCACTCCGGCACGGTCACCGGTCTGGACGCCACCGTGAACTACTCGGAGGGCACGGTCAGCGGTCTCATCCAGACCGACGTCTGCGCCGAGCCCGGTGACAGCGGCGGCGCGCTCTTCGACGGCGACAGCGCGGTCGGTCTCACCTCCGGCGGCAGCGGCGACTGCACCTCGGGGGGCCAGACCTTCTTCCAGCCCGTCACCGACGCGCTCTCGGCGACGGGTTCCAAGATCGGCTGATCGGCCGGCAGCCCCGGTTCCCACGACAGTCCCGCCCCGCGCGTTCGGGGGCGGGACTGTTCGGCATGAGCGGCGCGTACCGTGAGCGCCCCGATCGGGCGCCGCGACGGCCCCAGTCAGGCACCGAGTTCGGCCGTGCGCCGTCGCCGCGCTCAGGCGCCGACGTAGGCCGCGAGGTGCTCGGCGGTGAGGGTGGAGCGGGCGGCCACGAGGTCGGCGGGGGTGCCCTCGAAGACGATCCGGCCGCCGTCGTGGCCGGCCCCGGGGCCGAGGTCGATGATCCAGTCGGCGTGCGCCATGACCGCCTGGTGATGCTCGACGACGATGACCGACTTGCCGGAGTCGACGAGCCGGTCGAGCAGACCGAGCAACTGCTCGACATCGGCGAGGTGGAGACCGGCGGTCGGCTCGTCGAGGATGTAGACGCCGCCCTTCTCCGCCATGTGCGTGGCCAGCTTGAGCCGCTGCCGCTCGCCGCCGGACAGCGTGGTGAGCGGCTGGCCGATGCTGAGGTAGCCGAGCCCGACGTCGACGAGCCGTTCGAGGATGCGGTGCGCGGCCGGTGTGCGCGCCTCGCCGGCGCCGAAGAACTCCTCGGCCTCGGTCACCGACATCGCCAGCACCTCGCTGATGTCGCGGCCGCCGAGGTGGTACTCGAGGACCGATGCCTCGAACCGCTTCCCCTCGCAGTCCTCGCAGGTGGTGGCGACGCCGGCCATCATCGCCAGGTCGGTGTAGATGACGCCGGCGCCGTTGCAGGTGGGGCAGGCGCCCTCGGAGTTGGCGCTGAACAGCGCCGGCTTCACGCCGTTGACCTTGGCGAACGCCTTGCGGATCGGGTCGAGGAGCCCGGTGTAGGTCGCCGGGTTGCTCCGCCTGGAGCCGCGGATCGCGCTCTGGTCGACCGAGACCACGCCCGTGTCGGCGGGGACCGACCCATGGACCAGCGAGCTCTTGCCGGAACCGGCGACGCCGGTGATCACGGTCAGCACCCCGAGCGGGATGTCGACGTCGACGTCCCGCAGGTTGTGCGTCGTCGCGCCGCGGATCTCCAGCACGCCGGTGGGCTTGCGCACCGACTCCTTGACGGAGGCCCGGTCGTCGAGATGTCGGCCGGTGATGGTGCCGCCGGCCCGCAGCTCCTCGACGGTGCCCTCGAAGCAGACGGTGCCGCCCGCCGTCCCCGCGCCGGGGCCGAGGTCGACGACATGGTCGGCGATCGCGATGACCTCCGGCTTGTGTTCCACGACGAGCACCGTGTTGCCCTTGTCCCGCAGCCGCAGCAGCAGGCCGTTCATCCGCTGGATGTCATGGGGGTGCAGGCCCGTGGTGGGCTCGTCGAAGACGTAGGTGACATCGGTGAGCGAGGAGCCGAGATGGCGGATCATCTTGGTGCGCTGCGCCTCACCGCCCGACAGCGTGCCCGACGGCCGGTCGAGCGCGAGATAGCCGAGCCCGATCTCCGTGAACGAGTCGAGGGTGTGCTGCAACTTGCCGAGCAGCGGCGCCACCGAGGGCTCGTCGAGACCGCGGACCCAGTCGGCCAGATCGCTGATCTGCATCGCGCAGGCGTCGGCGATGCTGATCCCCTTGATCTTCGACATCCGGGCACCCTCGCTGAGCCGGGTCCCGTCGCACTCGGGGCAGACGGTGAAGGTGACCGCCCGGTCCACGAACTCCCGGATGTGCGGCTGCATCGCCTCCCGGTCCTTGGAGAGCATCGACTTCTGGATGCGGGGGATCAGACCCTCGTAGGTCATGTTGATCCCCGCGATCTTCATCCTGGTCGGCTCGCGGTGGAGGAAGTCGTGCAGCTCCTTCTTGGTGTAGTCGCGGATCGGCTTGTCCGGGTCGTAGAAGCCCGACTCGCTGTAGAGCCGGTAGTTCCAGCCGCCCGCCTTGTAGCCGGGGACGGTGATGGCGCCCTCGGTGAGCGACATGGAGTCGTCGTAGAGCTGGGTGAGGTCGAGGTCGGAGACGGTCCCCCGGCCCTCGCAGCGCGGACACATGCCGCCGGTGCGGGTGAAGGTCGCCTTCACCGCCTTCTGGGTACCGCGCTCGACGGTGATCGCGCCGCTCGCCCGGACCGAGGGGACGTTGAAGGCGTACGCGCTGGGCGGGCCGATGTGGGGCTCGCCGAGCCGGCTGAAGAGGATGCGCAGCATGGCGTTGGCGTCGGTGGCGGTGCCCACCGTGGAGCGGGGGTCGGCGCCCATCCGCTGCTGGTCGACGATGATCGCGGTGGTCAGCCCGTCGAGGACGTCGACCTCGGGCCGCGCCAGGGTCGGCATGAAGCCCTGGACGAAGGCGCTGTAGGTCTCGTTGATCAGCCGCTGCGACTCCGCGGCGATCGTGTCGAAGACCAGTGAGCTCTTGCCCGAGCCGGAGACGCCGGTGAACACCGTCAGCCGGCGCTTCGGGATCTCGATGCTGACGTCCTTGAGGTTGTTCTCGCGTGCGCCGTGCACGCGGATCAGATCGTGACTGTCGGCGACGTGCGGCGCGGACGACTGCGAGTCCGTCCTCTTGGCCATGTCTGTCGTGTCTCCCTTTGTCTGTCTCGTGGGGCCGCCTGACCCGTCCGCCGCCCCGCCCGGTCCGGACAGGGCCGAAGCCTAGCTGCCGGAGCCGTATCCGCCGTTTGTGCAGGTGAGGCAGGGGTAGGGGGATGTCGCACGCCAGTTCGAAAATTGGTCTATGGTGGGGGTGGGGGAGATGGGAACTTATGTTCGAGAGCCGCCTCACGGGGCTCACGGCTACGGGAGGTGCGGGTGCCGGGCTTCACGCATCTGCACACCGTCTCCGGGTTCTCCCTGCGCTACGGCGCATCGCACCCGGAGCGGCTGGCCGAGCGCGCCGGTGAGCTGGGCATGGACGCCCTCGCGCTCACCGACCGGGACACCCTCGCGGGCACGGTCCGGTTCGCCCGGGCCTGCGCTGCGGCGGGCGTACGGCCGCTGTTCGGGGCGGAGCTGGCGGTGGCGGCACCCGAGCCCGTACGACAGGCGGAGAGGCGCCGTACTCCCGTACGCGGGGGTGCCTTCATCGACGAGTCGACACCCCGCGCGGTCTTCCTCGCCCGGGACGGCGCCCGCGGCTGGGCCGATCTGTGCCGGCTGGTCAGCGCCGCCCACTCCGCGTCCGAGGGCCCCCCGCTGCTGTCCTGGGCCGGCAACCACGCCGACGGGCTGACCGTTCTGCTCGGCCCGGAGTCCGATGTGGGCCGGGCCCTCGCCGCGGGGCGTCCGGACCGTGCGGCCAGGCTCCTCGCGCCCTGGCGGGAGGTCTACGGCGACGCCCTGCGCCTGGAGGCCGTCTGGCACGGCCGCAGCGGCACCGGCCCCGGCTCCCTGCGCCTGGCCGCCCGCACCGTCGGCTTCGCCGCCGAGCAGGGGGTGCGTCCCGTGCTCAGCAACGCCGTCCGGTACGCCGACCCCGGCCTCGGCCCGGTCGCCGACGTCCTGGACGCCGCCCGCCGGCTCGTTCCCATCGACCCCACCAAGGAGCTGGACTCCGGGGAGGCCTGGCTCAAGGACGAGCGGTCCATGCTGACGGTCGCCGAGCGGGTCGTCGAGGCCGCCGGGTACCGCCGCGACACCGCCCACCGCCTGCTGGAGCAGACCCGGACGACGGCCGCAGAGTGCCGGGTGGACCCCGAGGACGACCTCGGTGTCGGCACGGTCCACTTCCCCGAGCCGCACCTCGTCGGCGCCGGCTACCGCACCGCCCAGCGCGCGCTCGCCTCCCGGGCGGCGGCGGGCATGGTGCTGCGCGGCTACGACACCCGGCGCGCCTACTGGGAACGGATGCACGACGAACTGGACATCATCGCCCACCACGGCTTCGCGTCCTACTTCCTCACGGTCGCCCAGGTCGTGGACGACGTCCGGAAGATGGGCATCCGGGTCGCCGCGCGCGGCTCCGGCGCGGGCTCCCTCGTCAACCATCTGCTCGGCATCGCGCACGCCGACCCGGTCGAGCACGGACTGCTGATGGAGCGCTTCCTGTCCAAGCGCCGTGTGGCCCTGCCCGACATCGACATCGACGTGGAGTCCGCCCGCCGGCTGGAGGTCTACCGCGCGATCATCGACCGGTTCGGCACCGAGCGGGTCGCGACGGTCGCGATGCCGGAGACGTACCGCGTCCGCCACGCGATCCGTGACGTGGGCGCGGCCCTGTCCATGGATCCGGCCGACATCGACCGCATCGCCAAGTCCTTCCCTCACATCCGTGCCCGCGACGCCCGGGCGGCGCTGGAGGAACTGCCCGAGCTCAGGCGGCTGGCGGGGGAGGTGCAGCGGGAGGGGGAGAAGTTCGGCCGGCTGTGGGAGCTGGTCGAGGCCCTGGACGCCCTGCCGCGCGGAGTCGCCATGCACCCGTGCGGGGTTCTGCTCTCCGACGCCTCCCTCCTCGCCCGTACGCCGGTCATGCCGACCAGCGGCGAGGGCTTCCCCATGTCCCAGTTCGACAAGGACGACGTCGAGGAGCTGGGGCTGCTCAAGCTCGATGTGCTCGGGGTGCGGATGCAGTCCGCCATGGCGCACGCGGTCGCGGAGGTGGAACGGGCCTCGGGGGAGCGGATCGACCTGGACGCCGTGGCGCCGGGCGATCCGGCGACGTACCGGCTCATCCGGTCCGCCGAGACCCTGGGCTGTTTCCAGATCGAGTCGCCGGGCCAGCGGGACCTGGTCGGGAGGCTGCAACCGGCCGCGTTCCACGACCTGGTCGTCGACATCTCGCTGTTCCGGCCCGGTCCGGTCGCGGCCGACATGGTGCGGCCGTTCATCGAGGCACGCCACGGGCGGGCGCCCGTCCGCTATCCGCACCCCGATCTGGAGGAGCCGCTGAAGGAGACGTACGGCGTCGTCGTCTTCCACGAGCAGATCATCCACATCCTCGACATCATGACCGGCTGCGGGCGCGACGAGGCGGACCGGGTGCGGCGCGGGCTGTCCGACGCGGAGTCGCAGGGGCGGATCCGGGTCTGGTTCGCCCAGCAGGCGGCGGCTAACGGATACGACGCGGAAACGATCCAGCGCACCTGGGAGATCGTTGAGGCGTTCGGCTCGTACGGCTTCTGCAAGGCGCACGCGGTCGCCTTCGCCGTACCGACGTACCAGTCCGCGTGGCTGAAGGCCCATCACCCGGCCGCCTTCTACGCGGGTCTGCTCACCCACGACCCCGGGATGTACCCGAAGCGGCTGCTGCTGGCGGACGCGCGGCGGCGCGGAGTGCCGATCCTGCCGCTGGACGTGAACAGGTCGGGAGTCACCCACCGTATCGAACTGGTGTCCGGGGAAAGGGGTTCCGTCGGGCGGTGGGGGCTCCGGCTCGCCCTCCGCGACGTGCACGGCATCAGCGAGGCCGAGGCGCAGCGGATCGAGACCGGGCAGCCGTACTCCTCCCTGCTCGACTTCTGGGAGCGCGCCCGGCCGAGCCGCCCCGTCGCCCAGCGGCTCGCCCAGGTCGGCGGGCTGGACGCGTTCGGCGCCAACCGCCGCGATCTGCAACTGCACCTGACCGAACTGCACCGGGGTGCCCGGGGCGCGGGCGGCGGCCAGCTCCCCCTGGCGGGCGGGCGCAGGACGGCCTCCGCCGGGCTGCCCGACCTCTCCCCGGAGGAACGGCTCAGCGCCGAGCTGGGCGTGCTCTCCATGGACGCCTCGCGCAATCTGATGGACGACCACCGCGCCTTCCTCGACGAGCTGGGCGTGGTGTCGGCCCGCCGGCTGCGCACGGCACGGCACGGGGAGACGGTGCTGGTCGCGGGCGCCAAGGCGGCCACCCAGACCCCGCCGATCCGGTCCGGCAAGCGGGTCATCTTCAGCACGCTCGACGACGGCACGGGCCTGGTCGACCTCGCCTTCTTCGACGACTCCCACGACGCCTGCGCCCACACCGTCTTCCACTCCTGGCTGCTGCTGGTGCGCGGAGTGGTGCAGCGACGGGGACCGCGCAGCCTCAGCGTGGTGGGCTCCGCCGCCTGGAACCTCGCCGAGCTGGCCGAACTGCGCGCCGAGGGCGGTCTCGACGTGGTGGCGGCGCGGCTGGCGGAGCCCGCGCCGCGGCAACCGGACGATGACGGAGCTGACGGCGGCGACGGCGACGATGCGGCGAGGGGCCGCCGCATCCGGATGTCCACGGGGTACGAGATGAACCCCTGGGCCGATCTGCGTCCCGCGGGCGAAGGCCCGGCGGGCGGAAAGAAGTTGTGGCACCAGAGTCCGGGGAGTGCGGGATGACCATCCTCTGCGTACGTTTCCAGCTGCCTCCGATGTACGAGGCGGCCCTGCCGGGGCTGCTCGGACTTCTGGAGGAGTTCACCCCCGTCGTCGAGGCCCTGCCACCCGACGGGGCGCTCGCCGATCTGCGCGGCGCCGAGCGGTACTTCGGGCGGGGCGCCGCCGAACTGGCCGCGCTGATCCGCGTACGGACCCTCGCCCACCACGGGGTGGACTGCGCGATCGGGGCCGGGCCCGGACCCATGCTGGCCCGTATGGCCCTGCGGGAGGCGGCGCCCGGCGCGGTCCGTGTGGTGCCCGAAGCGCCCGGCGCCGTACGGGAGTTCCTCGACGGACTGCCGGTCAGGGCACTGCCCGGGGTCGGCGGCGTCACCGCCCGCACCCTGTGCGAGTACGGGCTCGAGACCGTCGGCAAGGTCGCCGCCGCGCCCCTGTCGACGGTGCAGCGGCTGGTCGGGGCCCGGGCGGGCCGTGAACTGCACGAGAAGGCGAACGGCGTCGACCGCGGCAGGGTCGTACCGAACGCCGTCTCCAGCTCCGTCGCCGCCGAACGCCCCTTCACCCGCGACGAACTGGACCCGGCCCGGCACCGCCGCGCCCTGCTGTCGGCCGCCGAGGAACTGGGCTCCCGGCTGCGCAACCTGGAGCGGGTGTCCCGCACCCTCACCCTCACCGTGCGCTACGCCGACCGCTCCTCGACGACCCGCAGCCGCACCCTCGCCGAGCCGACCGCGCACTCGGCGGCGCTCACCGCGGAGGCGTACCGCATGTACGAGGCGCTCGGGCTGCAGCGTGCCAGGGTCCGCGCGGTCGCCCTGCGCGCCGAGGGGCTGACCTCCGCCGAACAGGCCACCCACCAGCTGACCTTCGACCCCGTGGACGAGAAGGTCCGGCGCCTGGAGGAGGTCGCGGACCGCGCGCGAGCCAGGTTCGGACCGCGCGCGGTGATGCCGGGGACGCTGGCCGCGTAGCGTCAGCCGGCCCACGGGGGAGCGATGCGCGTGCCGTCGGCCAGCTCGGCCTCCAGCCCGACGGAGGTGGTGGCCCAGAAGACGGCGACCTCGTCCGTGGGGTTCTGCACGCCGAGGGCCGTACCGGAGTTGACGATCACCGTGTCCCCCGCGGTGATCCGCTCGGCACGGCCGTCGAGCGTGATCAGCAGCTCGCCGCCGAGCAGATGGAGGATCTCCTCCCGGGTGACGGTGTGGACGGGCCCCTCGGTGCCCGCGGGGATCTCCGTGCGCCAGGCGCACAGTTCCTTGCTGCCGGTCCTCGGAGCGGCGTACGAGACGAAACGCGCGCCGTGCATCTCATGGGTGACGGCTTCGGACGAGCGGACGACGGGCATGGGTGTCTCCTCGGTTCGAGATGGTCAAGCTGCTTGACTACATGGAATATGGTCAAGCTGGTTGACCATCTCGTCAAGGTGTTTCAATGCCTCCGTGCAGAACCCCGAGGCCCTGGCCCTGTCCGCCGCCCTGCTCTCCGCTGCGGGAGAGCTGACGCAGCGCATCAATGACGGCGTGGTCGCGCGCGGCTTCGAGGGGCTGCGCCCCGCGCACGGGTTCGCGTTCGCCCGGCTCTCCTGGGGCGGCGCCACCGTGACCGAACTCGCCGCCCACCTCGGGGTGACCAAGCAGGCGGCGAGCCAGCTCGTCGACGAGATCGTGCGCAAGGGCTACGCCGAGCGGCGGCCGCATCCCGAGGACGCGCGCGCCCGGCTGATCGTGCTGACCGAGCGGGGTTGGGCCTGCACCCGGGCCGCCGAGGAGGCCGCGGCGGAGGCCGTGCGGCCGTGGGCGGAGCTACTCGGCGAGGCCGAAATCCGCCTGCTCCAGAGTCAATTGCTCCGTATCGCGCCTTCCGGGCCCATCAAACCCGTCTGGTGATGAGTCCTCACATCTGTTCGAGGCATTACCAGGAAACGCGGGAGTCGTCCTTTGACGCTGAAATTTTTTACTGACGCGTAACTTCACACGTCCACTACTCGTCCGTAACTTGACGAGTGAACAGCATCCCGTGATCCGGATCACAGGGCTAAGGCCGTCACACCTCCCTTGAGCCGCAAGGAGACCACCCGATGCTGCCCTGGAAACGAGCGCTCAGACCGCTGGCCGCGCTGCTGCTGGCCACCGCGGTCACCGTCGTTCCCGCCGCCACCGCAACCGCCGACGCAGCCGCCGCGCCGAGCAGCGGCTGGAACGACTACTCCTGCCAGCCCTCCGCCGCCCACCCCCGCCCCGTCGTCCTCGTCCACGGGACCTTCGCGAACTCCGTCGACAACTGGCTGGCCCTCGCGCCCTATCTGGAGAGCCGCGGCTACTGCGTCTTCTCCCTCGACTACGGCCAGCTGCCGGGCGTTCCCCTCTTCTACGGACTCGGGTCCATCACCGCGTCCGCCGGCCAGCTCCAGACCTTCGTCGACAAGGTGCTCGCCGCGACCGGCGCCGCCAAGGCCGACATCGTCGGGCACTCGCAGGGCGGCATGATGCCCCGCTACTACCTCAAGTTCCTCGGTGGGGCCGCCAAGGTGAACGCCCTCGTCGGCATCGCGCCCGACAACCACGGCACCACCCTGGACGGGCTCGCCAACCTGCTGCCCTACTTCCCCGGCGCCGAGGACCTGCTCTCCCAGTCCACCCCCGGACTCGCCGACCAGATCGCCGGCTCCGCGTTCCTGAGCAAGCTCAACGCGGGTGGAGACACCGTGCCCGGTGTCCACTACACCGTGATCGCCTCCAAGTACGACGAGGTGGTCACCCCGTACAGCTCCCAGTACCTGAGCGGGTCCGACGTCCACAACGTTCTGCTGCAGAACCTGTGCGTGCTCGACCTCTCCGAGCATGTGCTGATCGGGCTGACCGACCGGATCGCCTTCCATGAGGTGGCGAACGCCCTCGACCCGGCGCACGCCACCCCCACCACGTGCGCCTCGGCGCTGAGCTGACCCCCGACCACCACCACGAGACGTCCGTGGCCGTCCCCAGCCGCTGCGGCCGTCCCCGGGGCCTGTCCGACCTGAGCCGCCGGACAGGCCCCGGACCATTGGGTCCGGGACGGGGTGACCCGTGGGGGGTGATCAGCAAAGTAGCCCCGGGAACCCGCGAAATCGCCTGTCTGGGGCGGGTGGGGGAGATCCTTATGGTCGCGTTAAGGCAGGGCTAACGGGCCGATCAGGAACAGCGGTCGAGAGGGCTCGGCCCGTGCTCGGTAGCCTGGCGTTCATGACGGATGGGAGCGAGGATCGCCGTACGCCTGAGGGGGTCAGGCCGGCCGGGGGCGCCGATGTGGCGGCGGTGCGGGCCGTGACCGACGCCGCGTATCGGCACTACGTCGCGCGCATCGGAGTGGTGCCGATGCCCATGGAGGCGGACCACGCGGCGAACGTGGCCGCCGGGCGGGTGTTCGTGACGGGAGAGCCCGTGACCGGTGTCGTCGTGGTGGAGCCCCGCGGGGACCATCTCTTCCTCGACAGCGTCGCCGTGCACCCCGACGCCCAGGGGACAGGGGTCGGACGGCGGCTGCTCGGCTTCGTCGACGCGCACGCGCGGGCGCTCGGACTGCCCGAGGTCAGGCTCTACACGAACGCGCTGATGTGGGAGAACCAGGAGATCTACCCGAGACACGGGTACGAGGTCCTGGAGCGCCGTGTCGACGGGCCGTACGACCGGGTGCACTATCGCAAGCGGCTGGACTGAGCGTGCCGTGCCGGGGCGACGGGCGCGCGGTTCAGGCGTCCGGCCACCACAGGCGGGCGATGTCCTTGCGGATCTCCGTGCGCTCGGCGGGGCGCTCGTCGTTCTCCTCCCGCACCCGGCGGGAGTCGGTCCTCTTCAGGGGCTTGTGCACGGTCACTCGGCGCATGGCTGCCTCCTTGTGTCCACCGGGTTCCGCGCGGGGCGGAGGTAGACGTTTCCGGCGAGGGTTCCTCATCGTTCGCGGTCTGTCTGTGGTGGCTGTCACCATTCGACTGTCAGTGGCGGCTGTCACCCTGGCCTCATGACCAGGGATGTGACCAGGAACATGGCCCGGAACCGGGCACCCGAAACATCGAAGGCCCCAGGAGCCGACGTCGACTGGGACCGGGCGGCCGCCGGTTTCGACGACGAGCCGGACCACGGGCTGCGCGATCCCGTCGTGCGCGAGGCCTGGGCGGCCCGGCTGGGGGAGTGGCTGCCGGCCCGGCCAGGTGACCTCCTCGACCTCGGATGCGGCACGGGGAGCCTGTCACTCTTGGCGGCCGAGCGGGGGCACCGGGTGACGGGCGTGGACCTGGCGCCGGCCATGCTCGCCCGCGCGCGGGCGAAACTGGCGGGTCATGACGCGGTGTTCCTCGTCGGCGACGCCGCGTCCCCGCCGGTCGGGGAGCAGCTCTTCGACACCGTCCTCGTACGCCATGTGCTGTGGGCGCTGCCCGACCCCGGCCGGGCCCTGCGGCACTGGCGGCAACTGCTGCGGCCCGGCGGACGGCTGGTGCTGGTCGAGGGGGTGTGGGGGACCGTCAGCCCGGTCGGGATATCCGCCGAGCGGCTGACCGCGCTCCTCGCCCCGCTCGCCGGTGACATACGCGTCGAGCGGCTGTCGGCGGACGCCCGGCTGTGGGGCAAGGAGGTGGACGACGAGCGGTACGCGGTCGTGGCGGTGCCCTGAACCGCCCCGCCCACCGGCCGTCCCGCTCAGGCCAGCAGCGCCTCGAAGTCGCCGCCGCGCGCGAGGAGTTCGAGGGTGTCCAGGGCCTGGACGGCGGCCGCGGCCGCCGCGGGGTCCGTCCGGGTGAGGCCGCTCGCCGCGAACTCGTCCTCGTCGAGGCGGAGCACGGTCGTGCCGTCGGCGGAGCGCCACAGGTCCAGGTCGAGGTCCTCGACGACCAGTTCGCCGCCGGAGCGCACGGCCGGGCGGGTGATGTCGCAGTACCAGCCCTTCAGGGCGCCCCGCCCGTCGCGTACCTCCTTCACCGCGTACCACCGGTCGCGCCAGTAGTACTCGGTGAAGACGTCACCGGGCTCGAACCGCACGAAACCGAAGTCACGGACGCCGTCGCCGGCCCAGGGGGCCCGTACGGCGATCCGGGTGCCGTCGTCGTGGAGCAGCCCGGCCGGGTAACGGATCTTCGTGCGACCCGCCTTGACCAGGACTACCTCCATCTGGGCCGAGGCTCCGGCCGAGTTCACGCTCACTGTCACAAGCCCGCACGGTACGCGGGTCGGAGGCGGGGATGCCTCTCGTTTTCCGGCGGGTGCGGGAGAATCGGCGTGTGACCTTGAAGATCAGGATTGGCGGGAGCGCACCGCCGTACGAGCAGGTACGGGCGCAGATCTCCGAGCAGGCCCGATCGGGAGTGCTGCCGGTGGGCTACCGGCTGCCGACCGTACGGGGGCTCGCCGAGTCCCTCGGCCTCGCGGCGAACACGGTCGCCAAGGCGTACCGGACGCTGGAGGCCGACGGGGTGATCGAGACACGGGGGCGCAACGGAACGTTCGTGGCCGCCGCCGGTTCGGCCGCGGAGCGGGAGGCGGCGGCCGCCGCGTCCGCGTACGCCGAGCGGGTACGACGGCTGGGGCTGGGCGAGGAGGAGGCGCTGGCCGCGGTGCGGGACGCCCTGCGGGCGGCCTACGAGGACTGAGAGCTCCGAGGGGAAAGGGGCGGCCGCCGGTGCCGGTTCGGGTGCCGGGCAACGGGGCCTATGCCGTTGCCGCCGCCGGTGCCGGGAGGCTTCGCGGTGTACGTGTCACCCTTAGGCCAGCCGCCGTCGCCACGCGGGCGAAGGCCGTCGCGTCCAGGAGCGCCGCCGCGTCCGGGTCGTTGTTGAAGTAGACGTAGATGTCCCGGCTGTCGGGCCAGGCCTCGGCGATACGGCGGACCCAGGACGTCAGCGACCGGCGGCCGTAGCGCGGCCACGGCTGGGCACGGCCCGCGTGGAAGCGGACGTAGCCCCAGCCGGTGGTCCGCCACAGCGGGGTGACCGGGCGGGAGAGCACATCGGCCCAGCACAGCGCCGCGCCCCGGGCCGTGAGCACCTCGCGCACCCGGGGCGTCCACCAGGAGTCGTGCCGGGGCTCGACCGCGACCCGGGTGCCCGCCGGGAAGCAGCCGAGGCAGTCGTCGAGGAGGACCGGATCGGCGCGCAGGGTCGGCGGAAGCTGGAGCAGGACCGGGCCGAGACGGTCGCCGAGCCCGGCCGCGTGGTCCATCAGCCGGTGCACCGGCTCCTCGGGGTCGCGCAGCCGCTTGATATGGGTGAGATAGCGGCTCGCCTTCACCGCGACCACGAACTCCGGCGGCAGCCGCTCCCGCCAGCTCTCGAAGGTCTCGCGGGACGGCAGCCGGTAGAACGCGTTGTTGACCTCGACCGTGGCGAACCGTGTCGCGTACTCCTCCAGCCACAGCCGCACGGGCAGGCCGGCCGGGTACAGGACGTCGCGCCAGTCCCGGTACTGCCACCCCGACGTACCGACGAACAGGGTCATATGTCCATCAAAGCACCGGCTCCCGCCGTTCACAGGCGGGACCGGACTACAGGTACAGCCCCGAGTCCGCCCCGGCCCGCGGATCGGGCACCGACGCCGGTGACGTCCCCCGGCGCAGCGCGTACAGCTCCGCGAGGGTCGCTCCGTCGCGGCCCACGCCGTCCTCCCGGCCGAGCCAGCTCACCGCCTCCGTACGGGTCAGCGCGCCCACCTCGATACGGGCCAGACAGCGGCCGGGGCGTACGACGGCCGGGTGAAGACGCTCCAGGTCCTCGTTGGTCGTGACGCCCACCAGGACGTTTCTGCCCTGCCCGAGCAGTCCGTCCGTCAGGTTCAGCAGACGGGACAGCGCCTGGCCCGCCGTGTGCTTCGCCTCGCCGCGGATCAGCTCGTCACAGTCCTCCAGCAGGAGCAGCCGCCAGCGGCCCTTGCCCGCCGCGTCCTCCTCGCCGATCGCGATGTCCATCAGATAGCCGACGTCGGAGAAGAGGCGTTCGGGGTCCAGGACGCAGTCCACCTGGCACCAGTCCCGCCAGGAGCGGGCCAGCGTCCGCAGCGCGGAGGTCTTGCCCGTGCCCGGCGGGCCGTGGAGCAGCAGCAGCCGGCCGGCGATGTCCTCGGGTGTCGTCTTCATCAGGCGGTCCATCGCGTCCGCGACCGGCGCCGTGTAGTTCGCGCGGACCTCCTCCCAGGTGCCCGCCGAGATCTGCCGGGTCGTCCGGTGCGGGCCGCGCCGCGGGGACACGTACCAGAAGCCCATCGTCACGTTCTCCGGCTGCGGCTCCGGCTCGTCCGCCGCGCCGTCCGTGGCCTGGTCGAGCACCTGCTCGGCCAGCTCGGCGCTGGTGGCCGTCACCGTGACGTCCGCGCCGCGGTTCCAGCGGGAGACCAGCAGGGTCCAGCCGTCGCCCTCCGCGAGGGTCGCGTTGCGGTCGTCGTCGCGGGCGATGCGCAGCACCCGGGCGTCCGGCGGCAGGAGCGTGGCCCCGGAGCGTACGCGGTCGATGTTCGCCGCGTGGGAGTACGGCTGCTCGCCCGTCGCGAAGCGGCCGAGGAACAGCGCGTCGACGACGTCGGACGGCGAGTCGCTGTCATCGACGTTGAGCCGGATCGGCAGAGCATCGTGTGGGTTCGCGGACATGTCGCCATGATCCGTCACGGGACCCTCCCGCGCACCCGGTTTCCGAGGTGCGCCGGGTGTGTCGGATCTGCTCCGTGCTCCCGGTGCATCCGGTACGTCCTGTTACCTGACCGTCGAACACAAAACCTGTCCGCGGCCCGATTGCGGCCGTTACTGTGGCTCATGATGGGACGTCATGAGTGGTATTCGGGGGCACGGCGGTGGCGCCTCACCGCTCTGCTCGGCGTGGGGGCGGTCGCTCTGGCCCTGGTGGCGACCCTGATCGGCACGCTGTCCGGCAACGGAGTGAGCACCAGGGGCACCACACGTGACGGCGACAAGGTGTACGGCACGCCCGGCACCCCGCCCGCGGACACGGGACCGGACGTCGGCTGGGGCTTCACCCACACCCAGTACAGCGCCGACGAGGGCAGCGGCACCGCGACCGCGCGGGTCGAGGGGCTGCTCTCCGGGACGGACCTGCCGCAGGACCAGGCCATCATGGGCTGGGGCGCGGGCAATCCCGAGCCGGTGAAAGGCCGTTACGACTTCGAGGAGATGGACCGCCGCATCGATTTCGTCCGCAAGAGCGGCGGCACCCCGGTCATCACCCTGTGCTGCGCCCCGGACTGGATGAAGGGCGGTAGGGCGGGTGTCGGCGCCACCGACTGGAGCCAGGCCTCCCTGGAGACCGCGCCGACCCCCGACCACTACAAGGACTTCGCGGCCCTCGCCGCGACCGTGGCCAAGCGCTATCCGGACGTGCGCCACTTCGTCGTGTGGAACGAGTTCAAGGGCTTCTGGAACGACTCCAAGGGCCGCTGGGACTACGAGGGCTACACCACGCTGTACAACCTGGTCTACAAGGCGCTCAAGCAGGTCGACGACAAGATCATGGTGGGCGGCCCGTATCTCGTCATGGACAGCGTCGACCCCCGGCAGCAGCAGGACGCGTCCACGGCCCTGCGGGGCCCATGGGGCGCCATGGACCAGCGCGTCCTGGACGCCTTCAGCTACTGGAACCAGCACAAGGCGGGCGCCGACTTCGTCGTCGTGGACGGCTCCAGCTACACCAAGGACGACGATCTGCTGCCGAACGAGTTCGCCGCGACCGACAAGCTCACCGCCGTCGGCGCCTGGGTACGGAAGCAGACCCACGATCTGCCCCTGTGGTGGGCCGAGTACTACGTCGAGCCCGCCGACGGCAACGACAACCGGGACGGCTGGACCGAGGACCGTCGTGTCGCCGTCCAGGCCACCGGGATGATCGCCCTGGTCAAGGGCGGCGCCTCCTCGGGCTTCTACTGGAACCCGGAGGAGCAGAAGGGCACCGACTGCCCGGGCTGTCTGTGGACGCCGACGGACACCGCCGGCGGCGGCAGGGCACTGCCCATGTACGACCTGGTCTCCCGGTTCGGCAAGGAGTTCCCGCCGGGCACGCGGTACCGGACGGTGCAGACCGCCCCGGACGACGTCCCCAATGTCCGCGTGCTCGCCACCGACAAGGTCGTCCTCGTCGTGAACACCCTCGACCGGGCGATCAGCGCCCAGGTCGACGGCAAGCGGTTCGACATGAAGGCGTACGAGGTGAAGTGGCTCTCTCGATGATCCGCTCCACCTCGTACGCCCGCTGCTCCTTGGACTTCCCGCCCGCCGCTCAGCCCTTGCCCATGGTCAGGAAGCGCTGCACCAGCGAGGCCAGGAACACCGCGAGCAGGGGCAGGGAGAACCAGAAACTGCTCTGCAGCAGCCGCAGTTGCCGCACGCCCGGGGGCATCGCCACCCGGACGACCTCACGCGCCATCAGCATCAGGACCAGCGCCGCGGCCGCGAGCCCCCCGACCACCGACCACGGTGTCCAGGTCACCCGCGGGCCGATCGGACCCGGGCGCGGCTTGGCGACCGGGCCTGCGGGCTGCCGGCGCAGCGCGTACATGGTCGCGTCGCCGTTGGCGAGGACCCTCTTCAGCTCCGGACGGCCGTCCAGGTTCCTGATGAGCCGGGACTCCCAGGTCGCCGGGTAGCCCACGTCCATCCGGAGATAGGTCACCTGGCTCTCGTTGATCATGAGATACGAGTTCGGGCCCGCGTCCTTGAGCGACTTGACCAGGCCCGACACCAGGACCGGATCGACGGGCGCCAGGGTCGGCACGTACTGCACCTTCTCCATGTCCTTGGCGCCCCACGGCATCGCGGGTGTCACGTTGTTGACAGTGTCGTTGCTCAGCCACAGCAGCCGCACGGTCGGGTTGTCATGGGCGTAGACGTAGTCCATCGCCGTGACCTCGCCCGGGCGGATGCGCTCGAAGGTCTCGTTGCCCCAGCGGGCCACCAGGAAGCCGCCCATCAGCAGCAGACCCGCCAGAAGGGCGGCGAGCGGGGCGAGGCTCGACCGCTCCTTGGCCCGTTCCCCGGCCGTGACACCGGCGCGCGGGAAGAGGGCCAGCCCGGCCAGCAGGGCCGCGCCCGGGACGGCGAACATGAAGACGCGCAGCGCCATCTCGCCGCCGTAGGACTGCATGCCGAAGCCCAGGAACGGTACGAAGGTCAGCACGAGCAGCGACCGGTCGCGGTACTTGTGCCCGCGGCGCCGCAGCCAGCCCCAGCACGCGAACGCCATGACCGCGCCGGCGAGCAGGACGCGGGTGTACAGCACGAGCTTGTGGGTGGCGTCGCCGCCCTGGATGCGACCGGAGACCGAGGTCGACACATTGCTGCCGACGCCGCCGACCCCGCCGAACAGCTCGTTGAAGTGGCCGGACCAGTACGGCTCGGCCATGAAGCCGACCCAGAACGCCACCAGCACCGCGAACAGGATCGGCAGCCCGCGCAGCTCCGAGCGGCCGACCAGGACGAGCGCCGCGAGCACGCCCAGCATCACGAACGGGGTGAGCTGGTGGGCCGGGACGCTCGCCGCGTACAGGCCGATCAGCACCATGAGCAGCACACCGCGCTGCCCACGCGTGGTCGGCTCGACCTCCGCCTCGCCGGGGCGCGCCTTGGTCCAGATCACGCGCGGCGCGCGGAACCACACCAGCAGGATCGCCACGAAGGTCAGATAGAGCAGGAAGGTGAAGCCCTGCGGGGAGAAGTAGTCCTGGCCGACCCAGCCGCTGAGCACGAAGATCCAGATGCCGGTCCACTTGGCGCGCCAGCTCGCCCGCAGCGCACGCACCAGCAGGAACATCGGTGCCAGATACAGCAGTTGGATGGCCAGCGGCCACCAGCGGATGACCTCGGTGAGGTCGGTGACCCCGCACGCCCTGGAGACGAACGCGGCCGCCGCGAAGAAGCCCGGCCAGCTCCAGCGCGCGTCCAGATCCGGTACGGCGGAACCGGTGCGGTCGATGTAGTCGAGGAACCCGAGGTGCTGCCAGGCCGTCGCGAAGCGCGGCTCGCTCTCGATCACGGCGGGCAGCGCGTGCAGGGACACCACGGTGGCGAGCAGGGTGGCCAGCAGCAGGCCCTTGTGCTCACGGCCGCGCCACAGCAGCCCGGCGAAGACCAGGACCAGCAGGGCGGCTCCGGCCAGCGTCGGCAGCGGCAGGACCGAGATCAGCCCCAGGCCGCCCATCCGTTCGAGGGAGCCGTCGTTCATGGTCAGCGCGGGCAGCCAGTACAGCAGCAGCGCGAAGCCGAGCAGGGAGCCGAGAGCGACAGCCGGCGGGCCGGACCGCGGCCGGTCCTCGGTCCCCGGATCGTCCGCGGCCGCCCGCGCGTTCGCGGCGGAGGCGTTCTCTTCGGCGCCCTTTTGCCCGGACGGGGCCCGACTGGGCTCGTCACTGCCGAACGGTGCGTCGGCTTCCGGTGTCCCGGCGGGCTCCGGAGAGGCCACCGGGTCTGCCTCGCCCGCCCGGTCCTGGCTCCGCCCGACCGAAGGGAACTCCTTCACCGGCAGACCCGCCGGAGATTCCGGCGGCAGCCGCAGATCCCAGGTCGACCGGTCGTGGTCCGCGGCCACCACGGGAGTCCCGGTGGGTGGGGTCCCCGGGCCGGGGCGCACGTCCGGCCTGCGTTCCACATGGTCGAAGTCGACGTGTATGCCGAGCGCGAGCGTGTCGGCGTCGAGCTTCTTCGCCCAGGACGGGCCGGTCCTCGGCGCGGGGACCTCGTGCGCCCCCAGGTCGGCGAGGTCCCCGTCCGGTGCCGTGTCCTCGGGCGCGGCGTCGGACGGCGCGGAGCGCAGGATCCGGAAGAGCCTCGGCGCGGCGATCGCCACGATCACCGTGAGGCTGGAGATCTCCGCGACACCGGCGCCGGTGAGCCCCATTCGGGGCAGCAGCAGCACGGTCAGGCCGAGCACCAGGACGCACAGCAGGCCCTGGAGCCAGGCGAGTCCCAGGGTGCGGCTCTGCGCGCGCAGTACCGCGAAATACGTCTCCATGACGACCCGCAGCAGCGCCCCGACCGCGAACCAGCGCAGCAGCGGGGTCGCCGCATGCGCGTAGCCCTCACCGAAGACATGCAGGATGAAGGGCGCGCCCAGGAACAGCAGACCGGTGACCGGCAGCATGATCCGGGCCATGCGCTTGAGCGCCGCCCGGGTGTTGGCGGCGAGCCGCGCCGGGTCGTGCGAGCCCTCGACGGTGAGCGAGGCACCCATGTTGATGGCGAGCAGATTGGTCGTGCCGCCGATGGTGGTGGTGATGTAGAAGTACGCGTTGTCCGCGGCGCTGACCTGCGAGGCCACGATCACCGGGACCAGGTAGACCACGGCGAGCGAGAACAGCGAGCCGGTGTAGTCGCCCGCGAGGAACCGGCCGATCTCCCTCAGCGACGGCGGACTGGCATGATCCTCGGTCGCCTTGACATGCCGGGGCACCAGTCGCCGGAACACCAGCCAGCCGAGCGGCACCACGGAGGTGGCGATGGCGGCGACCCAGGAGACGAAGACGCCCATCATGGGGATGGCGGCCGCGAGCCCGACGAGCAGCACCAGTTTCACCGCGGAGAAGACGGTGTTGCCCACCGGCACCCACAGCGCGCTGCGCAGCCCCGTCAGCACACCGTCCTGGAGGGTGAGCAGGTTCCAGGCGACGACCGCCACGACGAACGCGAGTGCGGGACCCGGACCGTGCAGGAACCGGTACGACTGCCCCCACACGTTCAGCGTCAGCAGGAAGATCCCCGCGGCGAGCGCCACGACGACCGAACTGCCCGCGTAGGTACGGAGGATGAGACGCCCGGTGGTGCGCCCAGCGATCGGGATGAAGCGGGCCAGGGCACCGGTCAGCGTCACCGCGGTGAGCCCGGCGAGGAGCTTCATCGCGGCGATCGCGGCCGAGCCCTGGCCCACCGCGGCATCGGAGTAGTAGCGGGCCGCGACCAGCCAGTAGCCGAGGCCGAGCACCGCCGAGATACCGGTGTTGAGCATCAGCGCGTAGGCGTTGCGGAACAGCTGACTGCCGCCGCCCCCGCCGCTTCCGGGCAGGCGCAGGCGGCGGCCGGACCGTTCGGGCGGTGCGGTCGGGGCCTCGGGGTTCTGGGCTGTGGTCGTCGTGTCAGACACGGGAACGGATGGCCTTCCGGCAAGCCTGTCGTGCTCTTCGGACCACGGCGTACCCCTTGGTCAGGGCGCGGTCCCTGGCGAAGTTGCGGGCGATCGCGCGGCCCTGGACGAGCCGCTCGAACTCCTCGGCGCCCGTGTTGCGGCGCACGGTTACCCGTTGCAGCGCGTACGGGCCCTGGTGGCGGCGGGCGAGAGCGTTGCCGACGGCGAGCGACTGGCGGTAGCCCGTCTCGCGCACCGCGTGGCGCACCCGCCGGCTGGAGTAGCCGTACGGGTAGGCGAACGAGTCCGGGCGGTTGCCCAGCTCGTCGGCGATGATCTCCCCGCAGTGCACCAGCTCGAACCGGAGCGCCTCGTCGGCGAGCTGGTCGAGCTGCGGGTGTGTGTGGCTGTGCCCGCCGATCTCGACCCCCGCGTTCGCGAGGTCGCGGACCTGGCCCCAGTCGAGCATGGTGTCCAGGCCGCCGCCGGTGTCATGGGCGCCCCTGATCCACCCGGTCGAGACGAACAGGGTGGACGCGAAGCCGTGTCCGGCGAGCACGGGGAGGGCGTGCCGGTGCACGCCCTCGTAGCCGTCGTCGAAGGTGATGAGGACGGCCCGCTCGGGCAGCGGACCGCCGTCCCGCCAGCTTCTCGCGAGCTCGGCCGTGGTCACCGGGGTGAACTTCAGGTCCGCGAGCAGGGCCATCTGTTCCGCGAACGCCTCGGGCGCCACCGACAGTTCACGGGTCGTCTCGTTGGGCGCCGTGGCGACCGAGTGGTACATGAGGATGGGTACGGCCCGGTCGTTCATGCGGCCTCCCCCGTACCGTCCGGGATCTCCACGATCGAGAACCCGGCGCCGCCCCGGCGTGCCCGGACGCTGCCGAGCACATACCCGCCCGCCGCCGAGAAGACACCGGCGACGATCGCGCCCGCGCGGCCCGCACCGCCGGGGCGGGCCAGCAGGGCGTCGCGCAGTCCGCGGACCACCCCGGCGGGCAGCACCCGGGTGGTGTAGCGGCGCTCCGACTCCAGGCCCCTGTCGGAGCCGACGCTGCGGGCGACGAGTGCCTTGGAGAGGCCCTCGGCGTAGGTGCGGGTACGGAAGTAGGCGAAGTGCTCGCGCGGTGCGGGCACCCGGTGGTGGATGACGGCCCGGTCGTCGATCAGCAGCACCGCGTCGGGCCGGGCCCGGGTGAGACGGATGCACAGTTCCGTCTCCTCGCCGCCCAGCGGGCGCTTGTCGCCGTCGCGCCCGATGCCCGTGGCGAAGCCGCCCGCCGCCTCGAAGGCCGTACGGCGGAAGGAGGCGTTGCCGCCGAGGACGTTGCGCACCCGGACCCGGCCGGGCGGCAGCCCCTTGTAGGTGCAGCCCACCACCCAGTCGAACTCCTCCGGGAACCAGGCCGGGCGGCGGCCCGACGCCCAGACGGGCATCGTACGGCCGCCGACGGCCATCACCCTCGGGTCCTCGTACCCGGAGGCGAAGTGCTTCAGCCAGTCGCGCTCGGCCACGGCGTCGTCGTCGAGGAAGGCGATGATCTCCCCGTGCGAGGCGGCGATACCGGTGTTGCGGCCGGCGGACAGGCCGCGGGGGCCCGCGTTGGCGAGCACCCGGACCGATCCGTCCTCCGCGGCCTCCTTGTACTCCCGGCCGAGCCGGTCCAGCAGGGTCTCGTTGTGGTCCACGACCAGCAGCGTCTCGCGGGCCGGCAGTGACTGCGCCCGCACCGAGGCGACCGCCGCGAGGATGTCCTCCCAGCGGTCCTCGGTGTAGACGCAGATCACCACGGAGATGTCCGGGTCTTTCAAGTCATCTCTCCCTGACCTGAGTTGAGCGCCACCGCGTGCGGACGCCGGCGCAGCGCACGCCGGTTGGAGCGCTCCTTGAGGATCACCTTCAGCACCCGGAAGCCGTCGCGCACCGCGCGCAGATTGCTGTCGCCGTGGATGCGGAGGTACTCGTGGCTCGGTATCTCCTGCACCTTCAGGCCGGCCTTGACCACCCGGATGTTCATCAGGGTCTCGACCTCGAAGCCGGTGCAGTCGAGGTCGATCTCGTCGAGGCAGTGCCGCCAGAACGCGTTGTACCCGTAGCACAGGTCGGTGTAGCGGGCGCCGAACTTGGCGTTGACGATGGCGCACAGCACCCGGTTGCCGAGCTTGCGGATCGGCGTCATGTCCGAGGTGCCGCCGCCGTTCGCGAACCGCGAGCCCTTCGCGAAGTCGGCGCCGGACACCAGGGCGGAGACATAGCTGACGATCTCCTGGCCGTCGGCCGAGCCGTCCGCGTCGACCATCACGATGATGTCGCCGGTGCAGGCCTCGAACCCGGTGATCAGCGCGTCGCCCTTGCCCTTGCCCTGCTGCCTGACGACCTTCACCTGCGGCCACAGATCGCGCGCGACCTGCACCGTGTCGTCGGTGGAATTGCCGTCCACAAGAACCACTTCGTGAATCCACTCGGGAAGGGTCTTGAAGACGTAGGGGAGATTCTCCGCCTCATTCATGGCGGGAATCACCACGCTCACCGGCGGCGCAATGGCCAGGTGAGAGGAGATGGGCCGGTACTTCCCCGGCATTAACGGATCTTGGCCCGAAATGGCCGGGCGCAGTACAGAACTCATGAGTCTGGTCCCTCTCGTCCGGTGGACCGTCCGCCCCTGGACGGTCCGGCTTTGTGTCCGGTTCGAAAGGGGGGTTCTCACTTACGGCATGACGGCATGGATCTCCGTGCATGCCGGGTGAGCTGGCAAAGCTGGCCGTCTGCCGGAAGAAGAACGGCAGCCGGTCGCGCGGCACGGCTCGTACGACTGTGGTCGCCGAGCACGGCACCCCCCTACCGCGCCCCGCGTCGGAACCATCGCGGTACCTGAGCCCTCCCCTGGACCGCTTGATGATGGACCGATGCGGGTTGATGTATGACGGTATTGACGATTGCGACTTTATGGCAAGGCTTGGATCGTGTCCCTCGTTTTCGCCGATATGGTCGTCATTCAACCCCTAGAACGGATTTTCCCCATCCGCTTCAGGATCCGGTCGGCCGGCTCGAAGAGCTCCGGCCGCGACAGCACCGCATTGCGCAGTGCCCGGACCGGGGCGCGGCGCGCCCTGTGTCCGAGTGCGACGGGGTGACGGCGCGTCACCCACCCCTCGGACACGAGCAGTTCCCGTGTCTTCAGGGAGTCCTTGTATTCCTTCTGGCCCCGCCCGAGATCGAGATAGGCGATGCCGTCGGCCGCGGCGGCCTCGGCCATCCGCAGATGCAGGATCAGCCCGGGCGAGTACTTCGCGAACTCCGGGTCGTAGGCCGGGAACCAGCAGGCCAGCACCCGCTCGGTGTGCAGTCCGAAGTGCGCCGCGACCGGGCGGTCGGCCACGTAGAGCACCGAGAGGATCCCGGCGAACGGCTCGGAGCGGGTGTGGAAGAGCTGCTGCACCAGCTGGTTGATCCAGGGGTGCGCGAAGCGGTCGCTGCGCCCGGTCCTGCGGTACTGCGCGGACTTCCAGGCCGTCAGCGTTCGCAGGACCGCCGGGTCGCGCTCGTCGTGGACGTAGCGCACCTGGCCGGCGTCCCGTCCCAGCTTGCGCTCCTTGGCGAGCGTCGTGCGGGTGAACTTCGGCGACTGCTCGCGCAGCCGGCGCAGATAGGCCTCGTATCCCTGGTCGATGTCCATGACCGGGGACGGGAAGGTGCCGGAGGCCTCCGCCTCGAACGGCTGCTGCCCCTCCACCAGATGGTCGAACTCCCAGACGGCGAGCCCGCACGCCCGCAGCAGCTCGTGCGAGTCCCAGGCGAAGCCGGGCCGGTGCACCAGGCCCTGGCAGTCCGAGACGCCGAGGCCGACGGCCCGTCCGACGCCCGTGGCGGTTCTCTGGAACGGGAAGAACGCGGCCGGTTCGCCGTCCTCGTACGCCACCGCTATGCGCACGCCGCGTCTCGTGCGGCCCACCGCGAGCGTGAACTCCGGTGACAGGAACGGGTTCGCCAGCTCGGGCGAGCCGTTCAGATGGGCCTTCGACTGCAAAGCCGTCCATGCCGCCCGGTTGGCGGCGCTCAGCTCGCCGGGGCGGTACACCCTGATGTCCACGTCGTCAGGCCCGTCTTCTCGCCGTACGGCGGCGCTGCCGTCGTACCTGTACCAGCAGGAGAACGAGGGAGCTGATCACGGTCACCGCGAGGATCCCGCCGGTGACCGACCATCGGTGCACCGCCAGCATGCCCTGGGCGATGAGCAGGTCGATCGTGATCGCTCCCGCCACGGACACCACGGTGCGGGGCCAGGGTTGCAGCCCCCGCAGGGCGGTGCCGACGGCCGTTGCCGGCGCGGCGAGCAGGAAGAACAGCGTGAACGGGCCGCGCAGTGGTGAGTCCGAGCCGGCCAGCGCGAGGATCGCGCCGACGCCCGCGACGGCTACCGCCGCACCCACGAGCAGCGGGAACAGGTCCCTCCCCGGATCCTGTCCCGGCCCCCCGTCCTCGTCTGACGAAGGTGGCTTGATGCGTAAGGTCTGCATTGGCGACTTTGCCCCCCGAAGCGCCGGATGCCGGGCTTCAATGTCGCGCAGCGAAGAGGGGGCCGTCAAGATGCGGAAGCGGGGCGCACGGGTTCTTGGCCTGCTCTAAACATGTGTTCCCTTCCGGGCGTGGCGACCTCCGGAGGTCTTCTGTCATGTGCTTGCCATACGTGCACGCGGGGCGACGGCGAACGCCCGGGACGGGTTGGATGAATTGCGAAACAGTCTTGGCATGGACACTTCCAGTCAACCCGCGTAGCTGCTACCACGGTTGAGGCAGAGATCCTGCTAAAGGGAGGTTCCATGAGACGTTCCCGAATTGCGGCGTATGTGACTTCGCTCCTCCTTGCGGTCGGCCTCGTCCTCACCGGGGCTGCCGCGGCGCAGGCGTCATCACTCGCCGCGGCCGGCGGCTACGTCGCCCTCGGCGACTCCTATGCGTCCGGCGTCGGCGCCGGCAGCTACATCAGTTCCAGCGGCAGTTGCGACCGCAGCACGAATGCCGCTCCGTATCTGTGGCAGGCCGCCCACGCGCCCGCCTCGTTCAGCTTCCTCGCCTGCTCGGGCGCCAAGACCACCGACGTCCTCAGCAACCAGCTCGGCACCCTGAGCTCCGCCACCAGCCTCGTGTCCATCACCATCGGCGGCAACGACGCCGGATTCTCCGACGTCATGACGACCTGTGTGCTCCAGTCCGACAGCTCCTGCCTCTCGCGCATCGCCACCGCGAAGGCCTACGTCGACTCCACCCTGCCCGGCCAGCTGGACGCCGTGTACTCGGCGATCAGTTCCAGGGCCCCCTCCGCCCATGTGGTCGTGCTGGGCTACCCGCGCTTCTACAAGCTCGGCACCACCTGCGTCGGGCTGTCCGACACCAAGCGTTCCGCGATCAACGGCGCCGCCGACTACATCGACGCCGCGATCGCCAAGCGCGCCGCCGACCACGGCTTCACCTTCGGCGACGTGCGCACCACCTTCAGCGGCCACGAGATCTGCTCGAGCGACTCCTGGCTGCACAGCGTCGACTGGCTGGACATCGGCCAGTCCTACCACCCCACCGCGGCCGGGCAGTCCGGCGGCTATCTGCCGGTGCTCACCAACGCGGCCTGAGGGTCACGAACTCGAGGGGGAGGCCCCGCCCGTCGGGGTCTCCGTCTCACAGGTCACCGTGAACGGCACGGTGCCGGACGTGACCTGCACCGGAGAGCGCACCTCCACACCGATCGCGTTGTGCACCGAACCCGCCGGGTCGTACGTCGTGACGACGACCTGCCGCTGCTTGGTCCTCTTCCCGCCCGCCGGGAAGGACAGCGTCTTCCAGCCCGGGTCCGACACCTGTCCCGAGGTCGTGACCCAGCGGTACGACACCTCCGCCGGGACGCTCCCCACCGTGAACGTCGCCGTGAACGTGGGCGCCTGGGCGTCCGGCGGCGGACAGGTCCCGGAGTAGTCGGTGTGCGTCCCCGTGACCGTCACCTGCACCGACTGGGCGGACGGACTCGTCGTGTGCCCACTCCCGCCGCCCGCCGAGGAGGCGCCGGTGGGCCCCGGGCCCGCTCCCGTGCTCCGCCCCGGACTGCTCGTGCTCCCGCCGCCCGCGGTGTCGCTGTGCGGGGCACCACTGCCCGTCGTGGAGCCGCCGCTGCCGTCGTTGTGGTGCACCAGCCCGTACGTCAGTCCCGCCAGGGCGAGCGCGAGCACGGCCAGACCCGCCACCAGGACCACGGCAGCACGGCGGTTGCGCCGCGGCGGCGCGTATTGCGCGGGGTGGCCGGGCCCGGTCGCACCGACGGGGGCGGGCGTGGGCAGCGGGGGAGTCGGGGAACCGCCCGGGAACGCCGCGACCGTCGGCGCGTAGGAGGAGGCGGGGGTGCCCGTGCGCGGGGTGCCGCCCGCGCCGATGATCCGCAGGTCCCGCTCGGCCTGCTCGGCCGGGATGCGCTCGGCCGGGTCCTTGCGCAGCAGCCCCTCGATGACCGGTGCCAGGGGACCGGCCCGGCGCGGCGGCGGCAACTCCTCGTCCACGACGGCCCGCAGCGTGCTCAGCGGTGTGTTCTGCCGGAACGGGGAGTTGCCCTCGACGGCCGCGTACAGCAGCACGCCCAGCGACCACAGATCGGACTCCGGGCCCGGTGTCCGCCCGAGCGCCCGCTCCGGGGCGAGGAACTCGGGCGAGCCGATGACCTCGCCGGTCATGGTCAGCGCCGAACTGCCCTCGACGGTGGCGATGCCGAAGTCGGTCAGGACCACCCGGTCGTCGTTCGAGAGCAGCACGTTGGCCGGCTTGACGTCGCGGTGCAGTACCCCCGCCGCGTGCGCGGCGCGCAGGGCGGAGAGCACCTCGGCGCCGATGTACGCCGCCCACTGCGGGGAGACCGGCCCCTCCGCGTCCAGCAGGTCCGACAGCGCGATGCCGCGGATCAGCTCCATCACGATCCACGGGCGTCCGTCCTGATGGGCCACGTCATAGACCGTCACCACATTGCGGTTCGCCACCCGGGCCGCCGCCCAGGCCTCGCGCTCCAGCCGGGTGTACATGCGCTCCACCTCGGCCGCCGGAAGACCGGCGGGGGCGCGCACCTCCTTGACGGCGACCTCGCGGTGCAGCACCTCGTCGCGTGCCCGCCACACCGTTCCCATCCCGCCCTCACCGAGGGGGGAGAGCAGCCGGTAGCGACCCGCGATCACACGTTCACGGCCCGGTTCTTCGGACACGGGCGTCCCCCATTCGCATCCGATCGTCGTATCCACTCCGCGTGATTTCTCCCCAAAAGTAGCTCAACCGAGTGCGGATGCCGCCCCCTTGAACACCAGTCCGGCCCCGAGGACCACGACCACGAACGCGGACCCCAGGGGCGCGGTCCTGCGCACCAGCGCCGCCGTCGGGCCGCGGGTCCAGCCGGGCCGTCGGTCCAGCACCCGGTTCACCCCGCTGCCCAGCTTGACCACCGCGAACCCCGCCGCGGTCAGCGTCAGGGCGAGCCCGACGCCGTAGGCGACGACGAGCAGCAGACCGAACCAGGCCTGGCCGAGTGCCGCGGCGCCGACCAGGACCACGACGGCGGACGGACTGGGCACGAGCCCGCCGGCGAAGCCGAGCAGGATCGTGCCGCGGAGGGTCGGGGCGACGGGGTGGGTGTGGGTGCTGCCGCCGTGGGTGTGGGGGATGCCGTGGGCGTGGTCGTGCGCGTGGTCGTGGTCGTGCGGGTGGGCACGGTCGTGCGGGTGGGCACGGTCGTGGTCGTGGTCGTGGTCGTGCGCGCTCGCGTGATCGGTGTGTGCGTGGTCGTGCGCCTGGCCCGCCTGAGCGCCGACGCGCGCGCCCGCGTGCGCGTGTACGCGCTGATGGGCGTGCTCGTACTCGTGCTCGTGCGCGTGGTCCTGGTCATGGTCGTGGCTGTGACTGTGGCCGTGCTCGTGTCCGTGGTCATGACTGTGGCCGTGGTCGTGCACCGGGGCCCGGTTGCGCCATGCCCTGCGGACGAGTTGCGCGCCGGCCGCGGTGACCAGGACGCCGCTGGCCAGGCCCAGCCAGGCGATCACCGAGGGAGCCGCCGCGGAGCCCGCCGTGACCAGCAGGCCCAGCGCTACCACCCCGAGGGTGTGGGTGACCGTCACGGAGGCGGCCAGCGGCATGACGTCCCTGAGCCTCGCCCGGCCGCCGCGGGCCGCCGCGCTGGCGGCCATCAGGGTCTTGCCGTGGCCGGGCGCCAGCGCGTGCATCGCCCCCAGGCCGATCGCGATGAGCAGGGCGAGCGCGGCGAAGCCGACGGTCAGATGGTGCTGCGCTACAAGGTTGTTGAGCGCCTCGGTCCACCGGTCGGCACCACGCGGCAGTACGGCGGCGGCAGGCGCGTCCCGACGGTCGTCGACGAGGGCGGCACCGCCCGGACGCACCCGCAGGGAGGCCTTGACGGTGTCGGCCGGAGAGGAGAGCAGATCCTTGGGGTAGCTGGTCAGTTCGTGGGACACGGACGTCTTCGGCACGTCGGTGCCGGTGAGCGTCATACGGTCGCCGCGCGCGGTGATCTCCCGCCAGCTGGGCCCGGTGGTCGCGCCCGCGCTGTGAAAGGAGAGGGCCACGGTCTTGCCCTTGGGCAGCGGCGCCCTGAGGGCGCACTCCACCCGCAGGGTGTGCAGCCCCGCCTGACCGGGCCGCAGTTGGGCCCGGCTCGGACCGACGGTCAGCGGCACCGCGTGTCCGTCGACGCTCAGGGTGCTGCCCGCCGCGGCCGTGGCGCACCTGCGCCGCGCCCACTCGGACAGACCGAGCTTCTCCAGGTCAGGCCGGGCCTGGGTGGCCGGGATCTCCGCGAGGTCCTCGACATGGTCGATCCGCAGCTGCCCGGGGGCGGCGACCAGGCCGTCGTACCGGTTGACGGTGAAGTTGCCGAGCGGGTGGGCGCTCGCGGCGCCCGCGGGCACCAGGACCAGCGCGCAGGCGGCCGTGAGGGCGGCGGCGCCCGCAGCGGCGACACGACGCAGACTCACTTCATCGCCTCCAGGGCCTTGCGGGCCTCACGCGCACCCAGCGGGGAGAACCCCGCGTTGAGGCGCAGGGCCTTGGTGAGCGAGGCGCGGGCCTGGTCCGTCCGGCCGACGGCGCGCTCGATCATGCCGCGGTGGTAGATGAAGGACGCGTTGTGGTAGCCGGTGGCCGTGGCGTGCTGGGCGTAGGGGAGGGCCTCCCGGTCGCGGCCGTTCACATGCAGGGCCCAGGCGAGGGCGTCCGCGGTGTGCACGGTGTGGCGGCGCGCCCACTCGGCCCGGGCGGCCTTGAGCGCGGCCGCGTGGTCGCCGTGGTCGGCGGCGGCGAGCGCGGTGTCGAGGTCGGCGTTGACGCCGTTGGCGCGGGCGAGTGAGACCCAGGCGTCGACCAGGGCGTACTGGTCGCGGGCCTTGTCCCGGTCGCCCTCCTTGCCGCGTGCCTCGTACAGCTCGCCCAGCTCCACCAGCGGCTGGGGCAGCGGATAGCGGTCCACGACCAGCTCCATGCCCCGGATCGCGTCGGCGGTGTCGCCCTGGCCCGCCTGGGCGCGGGCCCGGCCCTCCAGCGCGGGGAGGTAGTTCTCGTCGGCGGCCAGGGCGCGCGCGTAGCGGTCGAGGGCGGTCTTGTAGTCGCCCTGGTTCCAGGCGAGCTGGCCGAGCGCGCTGGCCACGTACGCGATGTCGCCGCGGCTCGTGGCCGTGCTCAGGGCCTGCTCCAGGACGCGGCGGGCGGTGCCCACGTCGCCGCGCAGTTCGTGCACATAGGCGTAGCGGGTGAAGACGGGGACGCCCGGGCGGCGCGAGTCCGCCAGGTCGGCGGCCTTCGAGGCGTCGGCGTAGCGGCCGAGTTCGACGAGCGCGTCGATCCGGGAGGACAGGGCGCGCTCGCTGTACGGGTTCTGCTTCAGGGCGAGATCGGCGTACTTCAGGGCGCCGGTGAAGTCGTGGCGGGCGGCGGCGAGGGCGGCGCGGCCGGCGAGCGCGGGGTCGTTGTCCGGGCGGATCGCCAGCGAACGGTTCAAGGCGCGTTCCGCCTGCGGGTAGCGGGAGGGGTCGCCCTTGGTGCGCGCCTGTTCGACGTAGGCCAGTCCGAGCGTCGCCCAGCTGCCGTAGTCCCGTGGCTGGGCGCGGAGTTGGGCCTGCAGGGCCCGGATGCTCGTGTCGAGGTCGCCGCCGGCGAGGAGTTCGGGGGAGACCGCGCCGGGCATGGACGCCACCCGCGCGGTACGGCCGCTGTCCCGTACGGCACTGACGACGACGGCACCCGCGGTAAGCGCGACGGCCAACGACGCGGCACAGAGCCCGAGCTGCACGGCCCGCCAGCGCCGCCCGGCCGCGGAGAACCGCCGCAGGGCGCTCACGCGCTCATCGCCGCCGGCGGCTTCGGAGGCGGCGATGTCCACCGCGTCCACCGCGGCGGTATCGGCCGCTTCCGGGGACGGCGCGGCGTCCGCGTGGGGCGCCCCGTCCGCGGCCGGGCCGTCGGCCGTCTCCGCCGGCTCGGCCGGACCGCAGGACGCGGCCGGGTCGATCGCGGGAGCGGAGGGCGCGGCCCCGTCCTCCGACGGTTCCGCGGCGGCCGGTCCGGCATGGGGGCCCGGGCCGACCGCCTCGTCGTCGCTCTCCGTCCGCTCCGCCGCCGGCCCGGTGTCCTGCGCCGGACCGTCGGCCGCAGGACCGACTCCGTCCGGCGCAACCGGCGTGGCGCCCGGCGCCTTCGTGCCGGACGCCTCGGCGTGCGCGCCGCGCGGTCCGGCGCTCGGGGCGCCCTCCTCGGGCGTGGTCTCCGCCGCGCGCAGCGTCGGTGACGTCGGCTCGGCCTCGGGCCGGCCGCCGCGCCCGCTCTCCGGCGCGCTCTGGTTCTTACGCGGGGACATGCCCTCTCCTCAATCTCCTGGACGGAAACGGTCGTTGTCGGACGGGGAGCGGCGCGGCCCGCGCCGTGGGGGATGGATGGGGTACGGGCCGCGCCGGTCGGGGAGACGGCACCGGAGGACCGGTCCCGTCGGTGGGGCGGGTCAGTACGCCCGGTACTGGGACCGGCGGCGCCACCACAGCAGCCCGGTGCCGACCAGCAGGACGCCGCCCGCACCCGCGGCCGCGGAGGTCGCGATCAGCGTGGTGTCGGGGCCGTTGGAACCGGTCGCCATCAGACCGTCACCCAGCTGGTTGCGCACGCTGTTGCCGGTGCCCTTGGCCACCGGACCGCGCGAGCCCGAGGTCGGGTCGGCGAGGTACGGGAAGGAGTGCCCGAACTTCTGGTCGTTGGCGTTGACCGAGTCGCCCAGGTCGTTCTTGGAGCCGACCAGCTCGCCCTCCATCACCTGGAGCGCCTCGTCGATCACGTCGTCGGTGAGCCGGCGCCCGTTGGGGAAGCCCGCGTTGTCACCGTCCAGCACACCCAGCCGCTTCGGGGAGGCGGTCGGCTTGATCGAGGTGTTGAGCCGCAGCTCCTCCGCCGGCTTGACCGACGGCGGCTGGTTGAGGCCCTTCACGCCCTTCAGGAACACGTCCACCAGGTCGTTGCGCGGCTCCTTCGGCGCCTTGATCTTGTAGATCGCCTCGATGAGCTTCGGCAGCTCCGGGTTGGTCACGTTCTTCAGGAACTGCGCGTCGTACGCGGGCGAGGAGGCGTTGAACTTGTCCTTGTCCTTCTGCGGGTTGACGACCTCGTTCACCAGCGGGTTGCCCAGACGCGAGACCTGCGACCAGTCGCCCCGGGCGTCCTTGCGCTGGACCGTCGACCAGATGCCGACGACCGGCTGGTGCGCCGACTGGCGGATGTAGTCGTTCGGCACCTGGATCGCGAGGGAGTTGACGTTGTAGCCCTTGAGGGTGTCGTTGCCGACCTCGGAGAGGTTGCCGCCGTACAGCAGGTCGAACACGCGCAGGTCCGCGAAGAAGGGGTCGTCCGCCTGGCCGGCGAACGACGTGGCGTCGCCCGTGAGCTTGTAGACGGCCTGGTTGCGCAGCTTGTCGTAGTTCGGCATCGACGCCTTGCCGACGTTCGACGGGGCGACCGGCACGTTGTCCGCGATCCTCGTCTTCGAGACGAGCTTCTCCTTGTGCAGCTTGATCAGGTCGATGTTGTACGTCTGTGTGACGTTGAGGTCGGGGTCGTCGAGGCTGTCGACCTGACCCGTGTTGTAGAGGAACGTGTTCTTGTTCTTGACGTGCGTCTTGAACGTGTAGCGGAAGATCAGGTCGCTCTGCGCGTCACCGTCGTTGTCGACGTGGATGTCGTACTGCGCGTCGTCCGCGAACGTGTAGAAGTTCGGGCCGCCCGCCGGCTCCTCGAACGGGATGAAGTTCGCGATGACCGTCGTCGTGTCCGGCTTGTCGGGGCTCACGAACGCGTACAGGTCGGTGTTGTCGTACTGCGGCTGCCCCGAGATGAGCGGAGCCTCCCTGTGGGAGGAGGCGGAGGCCGCCCCCGGTTCCAGCGCGGCCACGCCGGCGGCCGCGAGCCCGCCGGCGGCCAGCGCACCGGAGATGAGGGTCGCGATGCTCCTGCGTCCCGCGCCGTTCCTGGAGATAGGTGTCATGCCGTCCGTCCTCAGTGCCAACTTGCCTGACGCACCGGGATTCGGAGCGCCCTCCGAGGCGGATTGGTGGATCTCGAAAAATCTTTTTCTGCCTGCTCGACCCGCGTTTTCGGCCTGCTGCTCCGTATCTCTTCCGAAGGGGTGGACGCAGTGCGTGCCACAGTCGGGCGAGCAGGCCGTACGCGGCGGCGGAGAGGGCGGTACGAGTGGAGGCGGACGAGCTTCTGGTCCTCGTGGCCGGAGGTGACCAGAAGGCCTTCGAGGAGCTGTACGGGCTGGTGTCCGGGCCGGTGTTCGGCCTGGTCCGCAGGGTCGTACGGGATCCGGCGCAGTCGGAGGAGGTGTCCCAGGAGGTGCTGCTCGAACTGTGGCGCTCCGCCCCCCGGTTCGACCCCGGCCGCGGCAGCGCTCTGTCGTGGATCCTCACCCTGGCCCACCGCCGTGCCGTCGACCGGGTGCGCAGCGTCCGCGCCGCCGGCGAACGCGAGCAGCGCGAGGCCCGGCGCGCCCACCCCCCTGCCTTCGACCATGTCGCCGAGGAGGTGGAGGCCGGCCTGGAGCGGGAGTGGGTGCGCCGCTGCCTGGACCGCCTCACCGCTCTGCAGCGACAGTCCGTCACACTCGCCTACTACGACGGTTACACGTACCGTGAGGTCGCCGAGCGGCTCTCGCTGCCGCTCGGCACGGTAAAGACGCGGATGCGCGACGGACTCACCCGGCTGCGCGAATGCCTGGGAGGAGTCGCATGAGTTTCCTCGACCGCCTGTTGCGCCGCGAGGACCTGCACTCCCTGGCGGCTCCCTACGCCCTCGACGCGCTGGAGCCCGCGGAGCGCGTGCGCTTCGAGAAGCACCTCGCGGGCTGCGAGCGCTGCGCCGCCGAGGTGCGGGCCCTGTCCGAGGACGCCGTGCGCCTCGCCTGGTCCACGAACGCGCTGGCCCCGCCCGGGCTGCGCGGCCGGGTGCTGACCGCCGTGCGCACCATCCCCCAGGACCCCGCGCCCACGCCCGCGTACGACGCGATCGGGTCCCACACCCGGCATCTGCCGCCGCATGTCTGGGGAGCCGCCCCGCCGCCCGAGCGCGCCCGTGCGCCCCGGATGCGCCCTCTGTTCGCCCCGTTCGCCACCGCCACGGCCGCGGCGGCCCTCGTCGTCGCCGCGCTGTTCGCGGTGCAGGCGACGCAGACGCAGCACACCCTCGACGCCGAGCGTGCGCAGGCGCGTGAGATCGCCCACGTTCTTGCCGCGCCCGACGCCCGGTCGACCAACGACCGGGACGCCAGGGGCCGAGGAATCGGAGTAATCGCGTCCGCATCCGAGGGGCGCGCCGTCATCACCCTGAGCGGACTCGATGCGCCACCGAGCGGGCGTGTGCATCAGCTCTGGCTCATGCGCCCCAACGTGCAACCACGCTCCCTCGGACTGTTCCATGGCGACACGCCCCTGGTCGCGAGCGGGCTGAGCAAGTCGGCGACGTCACTCGCCGTGACGGTGGAGCCCGACGGGGGCTCACCGCAGCCCACCAGCCAGCCAGTTGTCCAACTCGCCCTGCAATCCGTCGGATTCGGAGAGTAGCTGTCAACCCCCTTACGGAGAAGGTGAATCCTGCGCCCGTGATACACGCGTGCCCCGAGGGGGCGATAGGGTTAGCCTGCCCGGGCCGGGTGGACTCGTACGGGTGGGGAGTGACATGGAACAGATAACAGTGCGCAGCAGGGCGAGGGTCCCTGCGATCACGTGCGGGAGCAGTGCGACCAGCGCGCGCCTCGACCGCCATCTCTCGGTGCTGGCAGGTCCTGCCGTGCCGCAGCGTGAGACGGCCGAGGCGACGTCCCTGATGCGGGAGCTGACCGCACGTGGCCCCGCGCACGAGCGCAGCGGAAGGGGTGCGCGCGTGAGCAAGGTCTCGCTCTTCGCGCCGCTGCGCCGCCTGCGTCGTACGCTGTTCGGCGGGCGCTGAGCGCCACCGGCGTTGCTCATGGCGCCCCCGCCGCGGGCGCTCGCAAGGCCCGCGCTCAGGCCGCCACACCGTCCCGGCGCAACGCTGCGATCTCGTCGTCCGTCATCCCCACGGCATGCAGCAGCGCCTCGGTGTGCTCCCCGAGCGCGGGCACGTCCCCCATCCGTGCCTCGTTCCCGCCCGGCAGCGTGATCGGTGGCAGCAGTGCCCTGAGCGTCCCCACCTCAGTCCCCACCCCCCGCCATCGCTCCCGGGCCGCCAGCTGCGGATGCGCGGCCAGCTCCCGCAGATCTCTCAGACGTGCGCACGCGATGCCCGCCCCCTCCAGCCGGGCCATCGCCTCGTCGGCGTCCAGTGCGCCCAGCGCCTTCGCGACGAGCGCGTCCGTGCGTTCCCGGTGGGCCACCCGTGCCGCGTTCATGGCGTACGCCGGGTCGTCCCCCAGCTCCGGCTGCCCGAGCACCTGCTCGGCGAGGCGCCGCCACTCCCGGTCGTTCTGCACCGACAGCAGCACCCGGCCGCCGTCCGCCGTCGGATAGGCGTCGTAGGGAGCGATGACGGCGTGCGCCAGACCCGTGCGCGCCGGTGGCGTGCCGTCATGCATCGTGTGGTGCAGCGGATGGCCCATCCACTCCGCCAGCGCCTCCAGCATGGAGATCTCCACCGGGCCGCCGCGCCCGGTCGTGCCCCGCCGGAGGAGCGCCGCGAGCACCCCGGAGAACGCGTACATGGCCGCCGCGATGTCGGCCGCCGGAATGCCGGCCTTGACGGGCTGCCCGGGCGTCCCGGTCACGGACACCAGCCCCGCCTCGCACTGCACGAGCATGTCGTACGCCCGCTTGTCCGCGTACGGCCCGGACGCCCCGTAGCCCGAGATGTCCACGGCCACCAGTCGCGGGTGCGCCGCGCACAGCGTGGCCGCGTCCAGGCCGAGGCGGGCCGCGGCCCCCTGGGCCAGGTTCTGCACGAACACGTCCGCGTCCGCGATCAGCCGCCGTACGACGTCCAGGCCCCGCGGATCCTTCAGGTCCAGGGCGATCGACTCCTTGCCGCGGTTGCACCACACGAAGTGCGAGGCCAGACCGCGGGCGGCGGTGTCGTAGCCGCGCGCGAAGTCACCGCCGTCGACCCGCTCGACCTTGATCACCCGAGCGCCGAGATCGGCGAGCTGACGGGTGGCGAAGGGGGCCGAGACGGCCTGCTCGACGGCGACGACGGTGAGGCCCTCCAGGGGCAACGGAAGAAGGTCCATGGGCGGGATCATGACCCGCGGAGGGCGGCGTTGTCAGCAGGCCGGCACCGAGGTCACGCGCCTCGTCGACCGGCGGGCCGGAGAGCGGGGGCGCGTGCCCCGGCCGCGCACGCGGCCTGGCGGGGCACTACAGCAGCACGAACTGCCCCTCCGGGCCCTCCTCGTGGTGGTCGAGCACGGAGGCGGGGACCCGGGCCGCGTCCGGGACCGGCAGCACGCCCGCCGCGCGCAGATCCCCGGCCGTGATCGGTTCACCGGGCGTCAATTCCTCCCGCGCCGGGTCCAGTTCCGCGAGCAGCGCCAGCACCGTGATCAGTTCCAGCAGCTCCGAGGTCCAGGTCTGCGGCCAGGTCACGGGGCGGATCGCCGTCAGTGTGCCGGGCTCGCCCTGCGCGGTGCGGGCCGCGAACCACTGCTCCAGGACCCGGACCCCGCCCGCCTCGAACTCCCAGGCCTGCCTCGGCACCGGGGAGATGCGCCCCTCGTCGAGATGGAGGGTCTCCTCGTCGGGGTCGTAGTGCAGGGTCAGGGGCCGGGAGGGCAGCGGGGCGCGGACGTACGGGCGGCGGCCGCCCGGCAGTTTGGGGCGCTCGCCGTCGCGTCGCATCAGCCACAGCAGGCGCCGGCCCAGCTCCACACCACGGGAGAAGTGCTCGGGGCTCGCGGTGAGGGGCACGGCGAGCCCGTCCGGTCCGGGGCGCGTCATCGCCGTGATCCAGGCGAGGACGTCCACCGGGGCGGGCCTCGTGCCCAGCCGGCCGTGCAGATGCTCCAGGAGGCCGGGCGCCAGATTGGGTTCCGTGCCGCCGGGGCGGCGGTACAGCGGGCGGATGCAGCCGGGGCGCAGCAGCGGCAGCAGGGACGTCGCGAGCAGGGCGGGGCCGCCCGTGTCCGCCGCCGTCTCCACCACGAACACCTGGTGCTCGTCCGCGACCCGCCACAGCTCGGGGCGGGCCACATCGATGAGGCGGTGGTCGGGGATCAGCCACTGCTCGTCGAAGGGCGCCGCCAGCACGCGCACCGGCTGCGGGCAGGGACCGGCGGCGCGCGCCAGCTTCTCCGTGCCGCTGGACTGGCCCGGCAGCTGTCCGACCGCCGAGTTGAGCGTGCGGGAGCGCGTCGGCTCGAACAGCGCCTCACGGTCGGGCCCCTCGGCCTTCACCAGGGCGTCCCACCGCGCCTTCAGACAGGCCGCGTCGGGCGCCGACGGCCAGGCACGGCCCGGCCGCACGGGTGCGACGGACCACGGCATGAGGTCCGCGAGCAGCGGTGCGTCGTCGTGCGTCACGCCGGGCATCGTACGACGTGCTCAGGTGGCCTCGAGGGTGACCGTGAAGGAGAAGCGGTCCCCCCGGTAGTGGATCACCGCCACGTCCAGGGCCCGCCCGCAGGTGTCGTAGGTGACACCCGTGTAGTGCAGGATCGGGCTGAGCAGCGGGACGTCGAGCAACTGGGCCGTCTCCGGGTCCGCGAGCCGCGCCTCGACCGTGTCCGTGATGCGGCTGATGTCCGCGCCGGCCACGTCCCGCAGCACCTTGGTCATCGGCCAGCGCAGCAGATCCTCGCGGTCGATGCGCTCCGCCAGCTCGGGACGGACGTAGTTGCGGGCGTGGTTGGTGGGTTCGCCGGTCTTCTCGTCGCTGCGCAGCCGGTGATACGTCGCCACCTCGCGCAGATCCGGGAAGTGCTCGGCCAGTTCGGCCGGCACCGGGCCCGTGCCCCGGTCCAGCAGCTCGGTCGTCATACCGGACTGCTGGGCCACGATCGCGTCCACCGAGCCCAGCAGCCGCACCGGGGTGCCTCTTCTCGCACTGGGCTCGATGAACGTGCCGCGCCGGCGATGGCGGCTGATCAGGCCCTCGTCCTCCAGCTCCTTCAGCGCCTGCCGCATGGTCAGCACGCTCACCCCGTAGTGCCCGGCCAACTGCTCCTCGGTGGGCAGGCGCAGCGGGTCCTGGGGCGAGCGGCCGAGTATCGAGGCGCGCAGTGACTGCGACACCTGGTACCAGAGCGGCAGCTTGCGGTTCAGAACGATCGAGTCGGGGGCAAAGGAGGTCACGGGCTATCCGTACCGGTCGACGGCGCTCAGTGCAACGGGCGGTAGTGACGTTCGAGACCTCGCCACACCTCGTCGTACCCGTGTTGCAGGTGCTCGGCGCGGGCCGCGTGCGGTGTCAGGGTCACCGGCCAGCGGGTCTCGAACATGAACGCCAGTCCGTCGTCGATCTTGTGCGGCCGCAGCTCGGCCGCGCTCGCCCGCTCGAACGTCTCCCGGTCCGGACCGTGCGCCGACATCATGTTGTGCAGCGAGCCCCCGCCCGGTACGAAGCCCTCCGCCTTGGCGTCGTAGGCGCCCTCGACGAGCCCCATGTACTCGCTCATCACGTTCCGGTGGAAGTACGGCGGCCGGAAGGTGTTCTCACCCACCAGCCAGCGCGGCGCGAAGACCACGAAGTCGACGCCCGCCAGTCCGGGGGTGTCGCTCGGCGAGGTCAGCACCGTGAAGATGGACGGGTCGGGGTGGTCGTAGCTGATGCTGCCGATCACATTGAAGCGGCGCAGGTCGTAGACGTACGGCACATGGTTTCCGTGCCAGGCGACGACATCGAGCGGCGAGTGGTCGTAGACGGCCGACCAGAGGTTGCCGCAGAACTTGTTCACCACCTCGACCGGCCCCTCGACGTCCTCGTATGCCGCGACCGGCGCACGGAAGTCACGGGCGTTCGCCAGGCCGTTGGCGCCGATCGGGCCGAGGTCGGGCAGCTGGAAGGGGGCGCCGTAGTTCTCGCAGACGTAGCCACGGGCCGTCGGGCCCTCGCCGCCGTCGGAGCCCGTGTCGAGCAGTTCCACACGGAAGCGGACACCGCGCGGGACGAGCGCCACCTCGCCGGGTTCCGCATGCAGCATCCCGAACTCGGTGTGCAGCAGCAGCCCGCCGCGCTCCGGCACGATCAGCAGCTCGCCGTCCGCGTCGCTGAAGACCCGGTCCATGGAGGCGTTGGCGTGATAGAGGTGCACGGCCATGCCGGTGCGCAGGGTGGCGTCGCCGTTGCCGCCGAGGGTCCACAGCCCGGCGAGGAAGTCCGTGCCCGCCGCCGGCTCGGGCAGCGGGTTCCAGCGCAGCCGGTTGGGGTCGGGCACCGCCTCCGTGAAGGGCGCCGAGCGCAGCGTGCCGTTGTCGGCGCGGGTGAACGCCGGGTGGGCCGCCGAGGGGCGGATGCGATACAGCCACGAACGCCGGTTGTGCGCCCTCGGCTCGGTGAACGCCGTCCCGCTCAACTGCTCCGCGTACAGCCCGAGCGGGGCGCGCTGCGGGGAGTTGCGGCCCTCGGGCAGCGCGCCCGGCACCGCCTCCGAGCTGTGCTCGTTGCCGAAACCGGAGAGATACGACAGCCCCTCCGCGGTCTTCCTCGCGTCCCCGTTCATCACCGCTCCCTGGTCGTTGATTCCTATGTATCACCGTAGGATTCGGGGGTCGGGTGCGCAAGGGGGAGCGGGAAGTGCGAGGGCCGCGCGGCACTTCCGGAGGACACAGGAACCCGCCTCCAGGGGGATCCGGCCGCCGGGGGACTGCCCTACGCTCGCCGGCATGGCGTTCAGGCGCGGACTGCTCGCCGCGCTCGCGGTGGGTGCCCTGATCGGCGGCTCCGCCGGCTGCGGCGCGGACGCCGTCCACGAGGGGAAGGGCGGGGCGACGGCCTCGCCGGTGGGCACGGTGCTGCGCGGCACGGACGGGGAGGGGCGGCACTACCGTGATGTCGACCCGAAGGGCGCGCCCCGGGTGGCGGTCGAGGTCCGGCCGGACTCCGGGGACGGCAGGGACGTACGGCTGAGGTTCCGCCACTTCCGTTTCTCGGACGCCGGGGTGAGTCCGGTCGCCGTCGCGGGTCGCGGTGTCGCCCGGCTCTCGCTGGACGGCCGCTCCGTGACCTGGCTGCGCGTCACCGCCTACCGGCTCCCCGCCACCCTGGTCCCGCGCGGCACACACCACGTCACGGCCCGGCTCTACGCGGACGACCGGACCATCTGGGCGGTGCACGGCAAGCCGGTGGAGAGCACGGCCGCCATCACGTCCTCGGGGACGAAGTGGACGCCGGGGCCCGGGCACCCGTAGGCCCGAAGTGCGTGGCGGCTTCCCGGAGTCGGCCGAGGCCCCTCTCGGGGCCCCCGGCGACGGGCGGGGTGTGGGGCTATCGGCCGGAGGGCGCCGGCACGAGGCCGTCCTCGACCAGGCCGGCGAGGACCGCCTGGCCGAGGGCGTGCACGGCGGACTGGGGGCGGACCATGACGGTGAACTCCTTGATCCGGCCGTCGTCGTCGAAGTGCAGCAGATCTATTCCGTGGATCTCCTTGCCGCCCGCCGTGGCGCGGAAGAGCAGCACCTCCGACGGGGCGGACGTGCCGTCGGTGCTGGTCTGCGCGGCTCCGGTGTACCGGCCGACGTAACGGAAGTCCTTGAACGTGCGCAGCAGGACCCCGAAGAGGCCCAGCACCATCGGCTTGCCCTCGAAGGGGGTGAACTTGACGGGGCTGTAGAAGCGGATGTCCTCGGTGAACAGGTCGTCCAGGGCCGCGAGGTCCCGGTTGTCGATGGCGTCGCGGAATCGGTCGGCAGCGTTCATGGCGTGCTCACCCCTCCATAGTCATGGATTGGATTAGTCATTTTCATGACTATCATGGGTGGGTGTCCGGCGACAGAGGTGTGAGGGAGGCGATCCGATGGCGCTACGGCATGCCGTGCTGGCGGCGCTGCTCGACGGCGAGCTCAGCGGGTACCAGCTGACCAAGGCGTTCGACCTCGGTGTGGCGAACTTCTGGCACGCCCAGCCGCAGCAGCTCTACGCCGAGCTGACCCGTCTGGAGAAGGACGGGCTCATCGCGGGCCGGGCGGTGGTCCAGGAGACCCGCCCCACCAAACGGCTGTTCCAGGTGACCGATGCCGGGCTCGCGGAGCTGGAGGAGTTCACGGCCGCGTCCGCGAGGCCCTCCTTCATCCGGGACGACCTGCTCGTCAAGGTCCAGGCCGCCGACCATGTCGACACCGAGGCCCTGATCGCCCGGCTCACCGAGCGTGCCGCCTTCGCCCAGGCCAAGATCGACCTCTTCGGCAAGCTGCTCCGCGGCATGCGCGGTGAGCGCACGGAGGAGGAGTTCCTGCGTCACGGCCACCGCATCGGCCCCTATCTGACGTGCCTGCGCGGCCTGGCCTTCGAACAGGGCAACCGCGACTGGTGCGAGCGCGTCATCACGGTCCTGCGGGAGCGCCGGTAGGCCCGGTCCGAGGAGGCCTTTCCCGGCGCCCGATGAGTGCTGGTGCCATCCATCTGCGTACCAACGGGCGAGGTTCACCGGACCCCGGCGGAGAGGCATCATGAAGCCCGTGCCCCACGCGACATCGCTGCGCCGCGCGCCCGTTCAGCGCCGTAGCGCGGAACGACTGACCAGAATCCTCGACGCATGTGCCGACCTGCTCGACGAGGTCGGCTACGACGCCCTGAGCACCCGGGCCGTGGCCCTGCGCGCGGGCGTTCCCATCGGCTCCGTGTACCGCTTCTTCGGCAACAAGCGGGCGATGGTCGACGCCCTCGCCGAACGCAACCTGGAGCGCTACACCGAGCGCGTCACCCGCCGCCTCGCGGAGGCGGGGGGCGACGGGGGCTGGCGCGCGGCCATGGACGCGGTGCTCGACGAGTACCTGGACATGAAGCGCACGGCACCCGGCTTCTCCCTCGTCGACTTCGGCAACCAGATCCCGGTCGGTGCCCGCCACGCCGAGCCCAACCACCGGGTCGCCGACCGTCTTTCGGGCCTGCTGTCGGCGTACATCGACCGTGAACCGGACGAGGACCTGCGGCGGATGTTCCTGGTCGCGGTCGAAACGGCCGACACCCTGGTCCATCTCGCCTTCCGGATGGACCTCGCGGGCGACGAGCGGATCATCGCCGAGGCGCGCACGCTCCTGCGCGCCTATCTGGAGCGGGCCCTCGACTGAGAAGCGGTACGACGGCCGGCCAGGGCCGCGCATGCCGACGAGTCCCGGGGGTGCGGGAGGGGACGTGCACCGTGCCCCCTCCCCTCCGTCCATACCGGTCGGTATGCTCGGCCCGTCCGTGTGCCACCGCCGCCGCCCTCCGGGAGGACCCGTGCCCCGCACCGCTCTGCGTATCTGCCCCCTCTGCGAGGCCACCTGCGGGCTGACGCTCACCATCGACGGCACCCGGGTCACCGGCGCCCGCGGCGACCGGGACGACGTGTTCAGCAAGGGCTTCATCTGCCCGAAGGGCGCCTCCTTCGGGGCCGCCGACGCCGACCCGGACCGGCTGCGCACGCCGCTCGTGCGCCGGGACGGCGTACTGCGCGAGGCAACCTGGGAGGAGGCGTTCGACGCCGTCGCCGCCGGGCTGCGGCCGGTCGTCGAGCAGTACGGGCCGCACGCCGTCGGCGTCGTCCTCGGCAACCCCAACGTGCACACCGTGGCCGGCGGCCTCTATCCGCCCCTGCTGCTCGCGGGTCTGCACACCCACAGCTTCTTCTCGGCGTCCACCCTCGACCAGATGCCCAAGCACGTCTCCAGCGGACTGCTGTACGGCGACGCCGGCGCCATCCCCGTGCCCGACCTCGACCGCACCGATCATCTGCTGCTCATCGGCGCCAACCCCCTGGAGTCCAACGGCAGTCTGTGCACCGCCCCCGACTTCCCCGGCCGGCTCAGGGCGCTCAAGGCCCGCGGCGGCACCCTCACCGTGATCGACCCGCGCCGCACCCGCACCGCCCGGCTCGCCGACCGCCATGTCGCCGTCCGTCCGGGCACCGACGCCCTGCTGCTCGCGGCGATGACCCAGGTCCTCTTCGAGGACGACCTCGTGGACCTCGGGCAGCTCGCCCCGCATGTTCAGGGTGTCGAGGATGTGGCCGCCGCAGTCCGGGACTTCACGCCCGAGGCCGTCGCCG
Organism: Streptomyces sp. NPDC002573; assembly: GCF_042889625.1. NCBI lineage: Bacteria > Bacillati > Actinomycetota > Actinomycetes > Kitasatosporales > Streptomycetaceae > Streptomyces > Streptomyces sp. NPDC002573. Next base: position 93,396 of record NZ_JBIARC010000018.1, read on the forward strand.
CGGCGTGCGACGTCGAGGCCGACGTCGTCCGGGCCCTCGCCCGGGAGCTGGCCGCCGCGCCCACCGCCGCCGTCTACGGCCGCATCGGCAGCTGCACCGTGCCGCACGGCACCCTCGCCAGCTGGCTGGTCGACGTGCTCAACGTCCTCACCGGCAACCTGGACCGGCCGGGCGGCGCGCTCTTCCCGCTCTCGGCCACCGACAAGACCCCCCGCCCCGCCGGACCCGGACGCGGCTTCGCGCTCGGCCGCTGGCAGTCACGGGTGAGCGGGCACCCCGAGGCCAAGGGGGAACTGCCCATCTCCGCGCTGGCGGAGGAGATCGACACCGCCACCGGCGAGGGCAGCCCGATCCGCGCCGTCATCGCCGTCGCGGCCAACCCCGTGCTCTCCGCCCCGGACGGCGACCGCCTCGACAAGGCGCTCGGCACGCTCGACTTCATGGTCAGCGTCGATCCGTACCTCAACGAGACCTCGCGCCACGCGCATGTCGTGCTGCCGCCGCCCCCGCCCTCCCAGGCGCCGCACTTCGACTTCGCCTTCAACACCCTCGCCGTGCGCAACCAGGTCCGCTACACCCGTGCCGCCGTGCCTCTGGAGGCGGGCCGTATGGCGGAAACCGAGATCCTCGCGCGGCTCGTCCTCGCCGCCACCGGCATGCACGGCGCGGATCCGGCCGCCGTCGACACGATGGTCATCGACCAGACCCTCGGCAAGGCGGCCACCGAGGCCCGCTCGCCCGTCCACGGCCGCGACCCGCGCGAACTGGCCGCGCAGCTCACCGGGGACAACGGCCCCGAGCGGCGACTGGACATGATGCTGCGCCTCGGCCCGTACGGCGACGGGTTCGGGTCCCGGCCCGACGGGCTCACCCTGGAGAAGCTGCTCGCCCATCCGCACGGCATCGACCTCGGCCCGCTGACGTCCCGTCTGCCGCAGCCGCTGAAGACTGTCAGCGGCAAGGTCGAACTGCTGCCGGGGCCGATCGCGGGCGATCTGCCGCGGCTGAGGCAGGCCCTGGGCGAGCGCGCCGCCGGGCTGGTGCTCGTCGGACGGCGCCATCTGCGGTCCAACAACAGCTGGCTGCACAACGTGCCCGCGCTGACGGGTGGTTCCAACCGCTGCACCCTGCATGTCCACCCCGAGGACGCGGAGCGGCTCGGGCTCGTCGACGGTGCGCCGATCCGGGTCAGGGGCGCCGGGGGAGCGGTGACCGCGCCCGTCGAGATCACCGACACCGTCCGGCGCGGGGTCGTGAGCCTCCCGCACGGCTGGGGCCATGACCGGCCCGGCACCCGGATGAGCCACGCGGCCCTTGATCCGGGGGTCAACGTCAACCAGCTCCTCGACGGCAGCCTGCTCGACCCGCTGTCGGGCAACGCGGTGCTCAACGGCGTGCCCGTCGACCTCCTGCCGCTCGACACGCCGGACCGACCGGCCACGTCGGTGAGGGACCTGGCGCCGCAAAACTAACAGCGCTAGTTTAGGCCTCGTTCACGGCCCGCCCGGAAGGACGACGATGAAGGCACATGACGGCATGTACATCGACGGCGCCTGGCGCCCCGCCTTCGGCCGGGACACCATCGACGTCGTGAACCCGGCGGACGAGCAGGTCATCGGCCGGGTCCCGGCGGGCACCGCCGAGGACGTCGACGCCGCCGTACAGGCCGCGCGGGCCGCCCTCCCGGCGTGGGCCGCCACCCCGCCCGCCCGGCGGGCCGAGCGCCTCGGCGCCCTGCGGGACGTGCTCGCCGCCCGCCTGGAGGAGATCGCCGAGACCGTCACGGCCGAACTGGGGTCGCCCCCTGAGTTCTCCCGGAACGTCCAGGCGGGCCTGCCGATCGCGGTGGCGGGCACGTACGCCGAACTCGCCGCCGATTTCGCCTTCGAGGAGAAGGTCGGCAACTCCGTCGTGTACCACGAGCCGGTCGGTGTCGTGGGCGCCATCACCCCCTGGAACTACCCGCTCCACCAGATCGTCGCCAAGGTCGCCCCGGCGCTCGCCGCGGGCTGCACCGTCGTCCTCAAGCCCGCCGAGGACACCCCGCTGACCGCCCAGCTCTTCGCGGAGGCGGTGCACGAGGCGGGCGTACCGGCCGGGGTGTTCCAGCTCGTCACCGGGCTCGGCCCGGTCGCGGGCCAGGCGCTCGCCGGACACGAGGGCGTCGACCTGGTCTCGTTCACCGGATCCACGGCGGTGGGCCGGCAGATCGGCGCCACCGCGGGTGCGGCCGTCAAGAAGGTCGCCCTGGAGCTCGGCGGCAAGTCGGCGAACGTCATCCTGCCGAGCGCGGACCTCGCGCGGGCGGTGAACGTCGGCGTCGCGAACGTGATGGCCAACTCCGGCCAGACGTGCAGCGCCTGGACCCGGATGCTGGTGCACCGGGACCAATACGAGGAGGCGGTCGCACTGGCCGCCACGGCCGCGGACAAGTACGGCGACCGCATCGGCCCGCTGGTCAGCGCCCGGCAGCAGGCCCGGGTGCGCGGTTACATCGACCAGGGCGTGGCCCAGGGCGCGCGCCTGGTCGCGGGCGGCCCGGCCGCCCCGCGCGAGCGCGGCTACTACGTCCGGCCCACCGTCTTCGCCGACGTCACCCCGGAGATGACGATCGCCCAGGAGGAGATCTTCGGCCCGGTGCTGTCGATCCTGCGCTACGAGGACGAGGCGGACGCGCTGCGGATCGCCAACGGCACGGTCTACGGACTCGCCGGCGCCGTCTGGGCGGGCGGCGACGCGGAGGCGGCCGCGTTCGCGCGCGGGCTGGAGACCGGTCAGGTCGACATCAACGGAGGCCGCTTCAACCCCCGGGCCCCCTTCGGCGGTTACAAGCAGTCGGGGGTGGGCCGTGAGCTGGGTGTGCACGGGCTCGCCGAGTATCTCCAGACCAAGTCCCTGCAGTTCAAGGAAGGCTGAGCGAGATGGTCCGTGCCGCTGTCCTGCCCGCCGTCGGCGCCCCGCTGGAGGTCACCGGCATCGAGCTGCCGGGACCGGGCCCCGGCCGGGTACGCGTCCGGCTGGCCGCCGCCGGGGTGTGCCACTCCGACCTGTCCCTGGCCAACGGCACCATGCGGGTGCCGGTGCCCGCGGTCCTCGGCCATGAGGGCGCGGGGACGGTGGTGTCCGTGGGAGAGGGCGTCACCCATGTCGCGCCGGGCGACTCGGTCGTGCTCAACTGGGCGCCGTCCTGCGGTGGTTGCCACGCCTGCGCGCGTGGAGAGGTGTGGCTCTGCGCGAACGCGCTGAACGGCTCCGGGGACGTCCACGCCCGGCGCGCGGACGACGGGAGCGATCTGTACCCGGGCCTCAACGTGGCCGCGTTCGCCGAGGAGACGGTGGTGGCGGCCTCCTGTGTGCTGCCGGCGCCGGACGGGGTGCCGCTCGCCGACGCGGCCCTGCTCGGCTGCGCCGTCCTCACCGGCTACGGCGCCGTGCACCATGCGGCCCGGGTGCGGCCCGGGGAGACGGTGGCGGTGTTCGGCGTCGGCGGGGTGGGCCTCGCGGCCGTGCAGGCGGCCCGGATCGCGGGCGCCGAGCGGATCGTCGCGGTCGACGTGTCGCCCGCCAAGGAGGAGCTGGCCCGGCGGGCGGGCGCCACCGACTATGTGCTCGCCTCCGACACCACCCCGCGTGAGATCCGCGGGCTCACGGACAAGCAGGGCGTCGACGTGGCGGTGGAGTGCGTGGGCCGCGCGGCCACCATCCGCGCGGCCTGGGATGCCACGCGCCGCGGCGGCCGTACGACGGTCGTGGGCATCGGCGGCAAGGACCAGCAGGTCACCTTCAACGCCCTGGAGATCTTCCACTGGGGCCGCACCCTGGCGGGCTGTGTCTACGGCAACTCGAACCCGGCCGAGGACCTGCCCGTCCTGGCGGGACATGTCCTCGCGGGCCGCCTCGACCTGGGGGCGCTGGTGACGGAACGCATCACGCTGGAGGGGATCCCGGGCGCGTTCGAGAACATGCTGGCGGGCAGGGGAGGCCGGGCGCTGGTGGTGTTCTAGGGCCCCGACAGGACCTAGGACCCGGCGGCCGGCAACCGGTCGGGCGCGGCGTGCGGATCGTCCGGCGTGGTGTGCGGACCGTCGGGCACGGTGTGCGGACTCTCGGGCGCGGGGCTCGGGTTCGGGACCGGGGCCGGACGGCGGGGGCGCGACCGGGACACCGCCACGCCCGCCAGGCAGAGCACGCCGCCCCCGAGCGTCAGTACGCCCGGTACCTCGCCGAGGAACAGCCAGGACATCAGGACGACCAGCGCGGGCACCGCGTAGGTCGTCGCGCCCATGCGGCTGGCCGTCGTACGGGACAGGGCGTACGCCCAGGTCGTGAAGGCCAGCGCGGTCGGGAAGACGCCCAGGTACACCACGTTGAGCGTCGCGGACAGGGGCGCCCCGGCCGCGTCGTGGACCAGTTGCCCGGCGAACGGCAGACAGCCGATCGCGCCGACCAGACAGCCGAACGTCGTCACCTGGAGCGGACTGGCCGCCCCCAGCGCCGGCTTCTGCGCGACGACCCCGGCGGCGTACGCCATCGCGGCGAGCAGACAGAGCACCACCCCGAGCACCGAGGAGCCGCCGTCCCCCGACATCGACAGCCCCACGGTCACGGCACCGGCGAAGGACACCGCCATCCCCGCGAGCAGCCGCGGCGGCATCGGATCCCCGAGCAGTCGTGCGCCGAGCAGTGCGATCAGCAGGGGTCCGACGTTCACCACCAGCGCCGCCGTGCCCGCGTCGACCTGCTGCTCGCCCCAGTTGAGGACGACCATGTAGAAGCCGAACCACAGCAACCCGGACAGCGCGATCCCGCGCCACGCGGCACGCGGCGGGGGCCCCTCCCGGCGTATCAGACAGAGCACCCCGAGTGTCAGGGCGCCGGCGAGCAGCCGCCCGAGCGCCAGCGCACCCGGCGCGTACGCGGCACCCGCACTGCGGATGGAGACGAAGGCGGAGGCCCACAGCAGCACGGTGACCGTGGCCGCGCCGGCGGCCAGCCGGGAGGGGGAGATGCTCATCATGCTCCAGAGGCTAGGAGGGGCGGAGAGGGGAATGCTCGCGGATTTCGGACGGGACGTCCGCGCTCACCGCAGCGCCGGGGCCATGGACGTTCACCGGGGCGCCGAGGGCACGGATACGGATGTGGACGTCTCACCGCAGCGCCGCCGCCTCGATGCCCAGCAGCGTGGACAGCGCCCGTTCGCCCTCCGCCGTGACCCTGACGGCCCGCTCGGAGCCGATGCGCACGCACCAGCCCGCGTCCAGGGCGTGCCGGCACAGGGCCGCGCCCGCGACCCCCGCGAGATGGGGGCGGCGCTCGGTCCAGTCCAGACAGCCGCGGACCAGCGGACGGCGGCCCGTGCGGTCGAGGCCGATCCCGGCGGTGTCGAACCACCTCAACCCCGCGTCCGTGAGCGCGAACCCCGTGTCCTGGCGCAGCAGCCCGCGCGCGGTGAACGCGTCGGCGACCGCGATGCCGAGCCGCCCGGCCAGATGGTCGTAGCAGGTGCGGCCACGGGCCATCGCGGCTGCGGCGCCCGACCCGCGCAGGGTGCGCGGGCGCGCGGCCCGGACACCCGGCTCGACCTGCGCGGCCAGTTCCTCGACCAGCTGGGCGACCCGCGGTCCGGCCAGCCGCACATACCGGTGCCGCCCCTGCCGCTCCTCGGTCAGCAGCCCGCCCGCGACGAGCCTGCCGAGGTGCTCGCTCAGCGTGGACGCCGCGACGCCCGCGTGCCGGGCCAGCTCCGAGGCGGTCCAGGCCCGCCCGTCGAGCAACGCCAGCAGGCAGGCGGCCCGTGTCTCGTCGGCGATGAGCCCGGCGAGCGCCGCGAGCCCCGCCGCTCCCGCATCCTTCCGGCCTGTCATGCGCCCAGCATGCGGTACGAACACTTCGGCGCCCGCCGAAGTGTGCCGGGCGCCCCTTCCCGGGAGGGCCGGGCCTCTCCTACGCGGTCCGCCGGATCTGCCGGTACTGCTGCTCCAGCCCGTCCAGCAGGGCCGTGAGCCCGGTCTCGAAGGCCCGTTCGTCGATCTTCTCCTGCCGCTCGGCGAGGCGGTGGGCCTGGCCGAGGTGCGGATAGTCGGCGGGGTCGTAGGCCGTCGCGTCGTCCACGAAGCCGCCCGCGAACGAGCCGAGCGCCGAGCCCATGACGAAGTAGCGCATCAGCGCACCGATGGAGGTGGCCTGCGCGGGCGGCCAGCCCGCGTCCACCATCGCGCCGTAGACGGCGTCCGCGAGGCGCAGCGCCGCCGGGCGGCGGCCGGGGCCGCGCGCCAGGACCGGCACGATGTTCGGGTGGGCGCGCAGGGCCGCCCGGTAGGAGACCGCCCAGTCGTGCAGTGCCCTCCGCCAGGGGCGGCCGTCCTCGAACATCGACAGGTCGACCTGTGCGCTCACCGAGTCCGCCACCGCCTCCAGGATCTGGTCCTTGGTGCGGAAGTGGTTGTAGAGCGAGGGGCCGCTCACCCCGAGTTCCGCGGCGAGACGGCGCGTGGAGACGGCAGCGAGACCCTCCGCGTCCACCAGCGCCCGCGCCGTGTCGACGATGCGGTCGGTGCTCAGGAGGGGCTTGCGCGGTCGGGCCATGGCGCACATAGTAGGGCTGCACCCGAAAACTAGCAGTGCTAATTTAAAGGTGCGGATCGTACAGACCGTCCGGGATCTCCTCCCGCCCTTCCCGGACCTTCCCTTGGGGTGACGCGTCGTGAATCTGGAGCTGAGCGAGGAGCAGACCGCCGTGCGGCGGCTGGCCGAGGACTTCGTGGCCCGTGAGGTCGCCCCGCATGTCATCGCCTGGGACCGGGCCGAGGAGGTCGACCGGGGCATCGTCAAGAAGCTGGGCGAGATCGGCTTCCTCGGGCTCACCATCGACGAGGAGTACGGCGGCTCGGGCGGCGACCACCTCGCGTACTGCCTGGTGACCGAGGAACTGGGCCGCGGCGACTCCTCCGTGCGCGGGATCGTCTCGGTCTCCCTCGGGCTGGTCGCCAAGACCATCGCCGCCTGGGGAGACGAGGAGCAGAAGCGGCGCTGGCTGCCGGGGCTCACCTCCGGCGCGTACGTCGGCTGCTTCGGCCTCACCGAGGCGGGCACCGGCTCCGACGCGGGCAACCTCACCACGAGGGCGGTCCGTGACGGCGACGACTACGTCATCAACGGCACCAAGATGTTCATCACCAACGGCACCTGGGCCGATGTGGTGCTGCTGTTCGCCCGTTCCACGGACGCCCCGGGACACCGGGGTGTCTCCGCCTTCCTGGTGCCGACCGACACCCCCGGCCTCACCCGCCGCACGATCCACGGCAAGCTCGGCCTGCGCGGCCAGGCCACCGCCGAGCTGGTCCTCGAGGACGTACGGGTGCCGGCCTCCGCGCTCCTGGGCCCCGAGGGCAAGGGCTTCACCGTCGCCATGTCCGCGCTCGCCAAGGGGCGTATGTCGGTCGCGGCGGGCTGTGTCGGCATCGCCAGGGCCGCCCTGGACGCGGCCGTCCGGTACGCGGGCGAGCGTGAGCAGTTCGGCCGCTCCATCGCCCACCACCAACTGGTCCAGGAACTCCTCAGCGACATAGCCGTCGACGTGGACGCGGCACGGCTGCTGACCTGGCGGGTCGCCGATCTGATCGACCGCGGGCTGCCCTTCGCGGTCGAGTCGTCCAAGGCCAAGCTCTTCGCCTCCGAGGCGGCCGTGCGGGCCGCGAACAACGCCCTCCAGGTCTTCGGCGGCTACGGCTACATCGACGAGTACCCGGCGGGCAAACTCCTGCGCGACGCCCGGGTGATGACCCTCTACGAAGGCACGAGCCAGATCCAGAAGCTGGTCATCGGGCGCGCGCTGACGGGGGTCTCGGCGTTCTGACGCACGCCGGGGACGGCGTTCTGAGTACCTCTTTGAGTACGCGTGCGCTTATGGCCGGAGTCCTGTTGCCCGACCCTGGTGCCCATGAGTGAGAATCCGGTCAGACAGCAGAGCACGGCCGCCTTCTACGGCCAGGCCGTCGCGTCCTTCGCGGTGGCCCTGGTGGCCACCGCCGTGGGGATCGTCCGGTTGCAGGCCGACGCCTGGGTCCGGGCCTTCCTCGGGATCGCCGTCCTCTACCTCGTGACCTCCGCCTTCACCCTGGCCAAGGTGATCAGGGACCGGCAGGACGCCGGATAGGCCCCGTCGCGGCCCGTTTCCGCGCCGCTGAGCGGCCAGGCTAAGCGCTCGCTCACCTTCGGCGGTATGGTGAGGGTCCGGTCGGCGAGAGGGGCGAGAGAGCGATGGCTACGGCGGAGGAGACAGGCGGCGCCGAGGCGCAGCCGTGGGCCGAGGTCACCCCGGACGCGGCCCGGCGGCTGCTCATGGCCGCCGTGGAGGCCTTCGCCGAGCGCGGATACCACGCGACCACGACCCGCGACATCGCAGGCCGCGCCGGCATGAGCCCGGCCGCGCTCTACATCCACTACAAGACCAAGGAAGAGCTGCTCCACCGCATCAGCCGGATCGGGCACGAGAAGGCCCTGGAGATCCTGCGGACGGCGGCCCGGCGCGAGGGCACCGCGACCGAGCGGCTCGCCGACGCCGTCAGCTCCTTCGTCCGCTGGCACGCCGGGGGGCGCACCGTCGCCCGGGTGGTGCAGTACGAGCTGGACTCGCTCGGCCCGGACGCCCGCGCCGAGATCATCGCCCTGCGCCGCAAGGTCGACGCGGAGGTGCGCGGGATCATCGAGGACGGGGTGGCCACCGGCGAGTTCGCGGTGCCGGACGTGCGCGGCACGACGCTGGCCGTGCTGTCCCTGTGCATCGACGTGGCCCGCTGGTTCAGCCTCGACGGCCCCCGCACCCCCGACGAGGTCGGCGCGCTCTACGCCGACCTCGTGCTGCGGATGGTCGGGGCGGGGAAGTGACCGCCCCGACCGCTCAGAGGTAGTAGCGCGAGACCGACTCGGCCACGCACACCGGCTTGTCGCCGCCCTCGCGCTCCACGGTGAAGGCGACGGCCACCTGTACGCCGCCCGGCACGTCCTCCACGCCGGTGATCGTCGCGGTGGCGCGCAGCCGGGAGCCGACCGGTACGGGCGCGGGGAAACGGACCTTGTTCGTCCCGTAGTTCACGCCCATCCGCACGCCCTCGACCGCGATCAGCTGCGGCCCGAACAGGGGGAGCAGCGAGAGCGTGAGATAACCGTGGGCGATGGTCGTGCCGAAGGGGCCCGAGGCCGCCTTCTCGGGGTCGACATGGATCCACTGGTGGTCGCCCGTGGCCTCCGCGAACAGATCGATCCGCTTCTGGTCGATCTCCAGCCAGTCGGTGTGTCCCAGCTGCTCGCCCACCGCCGCCTTCAATGCGTCGGCGGACGTGAAGGTCCTCGGCTCTGCCATGTTCCCGGCCTCTCGCGTGATGACGTCAGCATGTCTAAGCAACTGCTTAGTCTGACCATGTGCGAGGCCCCTGTCAACGGACCCGGCCCAGATGCGACGAGTAGGCTCTGGCGGGTGCCCCAGATACCGGAGAAGGTCCATGAGCTGACCGTCGGCCAACTGTCCGCCCGCAGCGGCGCCGCCGTCTCCGCCCTGCACTTCTACGAGTCCAAGGGCCTGATCAGCAGCCGCCGCACCTCCGGCAACCAGCGCCGCTATCAGCGCGACACCCTGCGCCGCGTCGCCTTCGTACGCGCCGCACAGCGTGTCGGCATCCCGCTCGCCACCATCGGCGAGGCGCTCTCCGCCCTGCCCGAGCAGCGCACCCCGACCCGGGAGGACTGGGCCCGGCTCTCCGAGGCGTGGCGCTCCGAGCTCGACGAGCGCATCAGTCAGCTCGGCCGGCTGCGCGACCACCTCACGGACTGCATCGGCTGCGGCTGCCTGTCCCTGGAGACCTGTGTGCTGTCCAACCCGGACGACGTCCTCGGCGAACGGCAGTCGGGCTCGCGGCTGATGGTGGAACCCGGTTCCGGAGCGCGCGGGCGGACCCCGGAACCGGAGCGGCGGGAGCCGGCCGGGGACTGCTGCTGAGCGGCCCCCGGCCCGCGCTCACTCGTACTCCGTGCCGCCCTTGCGCGTCAGATAGGCCGGGCTGACCGCCTTCGCGATCGCCCGTCCCCCGGTCACCGGGCTGTACCGCTCGGTCACCGGCCGGATCACCACGCCCTCCCGCAGATGCAGCTCCCGCCCCGAGACGGTCTCCCGTCCCGTGGCGTGCTCCAGTACCCGGGCGACGTCGTACGGCCCCTCGAACAGCCGTGGCACCAGGGGGAGTTCGGCGTCGAGCAGCTCCTTGGCATCCAGCCAGCGCAGGGTTCCGTCGATCTCCGCGGACACGTCGAACACGGCGTACCCCAGGGTGTCGCGGCGGCCGTCGGCGCCGTACGCCAGATCTTGCACGCCCGCGCCGTACACCTCGCCGAAGATCCCCACCCGGCGCGCGCCGAGCCGCCCGGCGAGCCGGGCGGCGGCCTCGGGGACGCCATGACCGCGCACCGCCCGCCAGTACAGGTTGCGCGGGTCCTCCCGCAGCGCCAGGGACTTGGCGCCGAAGCCCTTCGAGGAGACGTACACCCGGTCCTCGTCCACGGCGTACGTCAGCAGGCACGCCGAACCGTGCAGCTTCTCCGTCAGGACGACGGGCTCCCCGGGCGCGAAGACGTCCGGATACCGCTGGATGTTCTCGATGTCGACCCAGGGCAGCAGGTCGGGCGCGGACTCCACCTCGCCGCTCATGGTGGGCGGGATCGGCGGCACCCACTTGGTGATGCCGAGCACCTCCGCGAAGTCGGTGCCCTCCGCCGCGGCCCGCGCGAGGTCGACGTCGGCCAGCGCGCGGGGCCGGCAGACGATGCCCTGCGACAGCTCGCCCCGCAGCCGTACCGCCTTCACCCGGTCCGACCCGCCGCCCGCGAGCCGCCCGGTCAGCCCGAGCTCCTCGATCAGCGCGGCCGGGAGCACGGACTGCTCGGGGATGTAGACGGCGGTGTCACCGGTGCGGTACGCGCCCTTCGCGACCACGGCCCGATACAGGCCCACCTGGGCCAGTTCGAGGGCGTCGGCGTTCGGATGCTCGTGGACGGTCAGCACTTCGGCGGTGACGCGCAGCGTCGACATCGGGACTCCTCGGGGTTCCTCAGCGGTGTTTCATCGCCCCCAACTGTCCCTACGGCAAAGGGGTGGAGCCAACGGTTTTCCGATTGCTAGCGTCCCGGGGTCGTCTGTCCCGAACCGGCCCCCGGCACCGGGCGCGGCCTGTTCCACGGCCGCTGTGTGTCGCGACAGGGGGTGCGGCATCCCCGGCGCACCCCCGCGCCCTCGGGCGCTGTTGTCACGCCGTCACCAGCAGCCGGGTGCGCCGTGCCCCCGCCAGCGCCCCGGGTGTCAGCACGGGTGACGGGACCACGATGCCGCAGTCCGTGCAGACCGGACCCGAGGACGGCTCGTGGGCCAGGTCGTAGCGCCATATCAGGCGCTCTCCGGCGCACACCGGGCAGGACGCGCCCGGCTCGCGCTCCAGTGCGGCGATGAGCCGGCGCAGCACCTCGGCCAGCGGTTCACGCGGGTGGACCCGCGGGTCGTCGCACCAGGCGACGCCGAAACCGCCCCAGGTCAGCCGGTGCCAGTCGTCGACACTGCCCGGACGGCGCAGTCCGTCGTGCTTCTCCTTCCTGCGGCGCTCGGTGAACTCGGCCTCGTAGGCGAGCCAGACGGAACGGGCCTCCTCCAGCTCCTCCAGTGCGGCCACGAGCCGCGCCGGGTCGGGGGAGCGGTCCTCGGGACCGAACCCGGCCCGGGAGCACAGGTGGTCCCAGGTCGCCCGATGCCCGTAAGGGGCGAACTTCTCCAGGCACTTGCGCAGCGAGTAGCGCCGTAGCGCCAGATCGCACCTCGGATCTCGTGCCTGTCTCGCCAGACTCCGGAAACCGGCCATCGCCCTGCACCTCCGTCACACCTGCAGCTGTACTTCGGTCACCACGGCGTCGTCGTACGGACGTCGCCGAATAGACGTATCGACAAGCGATTCGGCTCCATCCTTTTTTCGATGACCTCCCCAAGCCGACTCCCGAACGGTTGAAAGTTGACGCGTGTTCATCTTCAATCGCGGGGATACCGGCGGTAACGTCCGCTCGCCCCCACCCCGAGCTCTCGGCTCCGCCGGAGCGAAGGGGCCCCCACCGTTGGGAGGAGCTGCTATGCCACAGCGCGCCCCACGCAACGTCCTCGACAGACTGAGAACTCCCCGCAGATTCCCGAAGTTCCTCAGAGCCGCCGCGATATGCATCGTCGTAGGCGGTCTTTTGTCGCCAATCTCCGCGACCGCGGACTCCGGCACCGCGACCGCCGCGGACACCGCCGCTGCCAACGACTACTGCGGCGGCCAGTGTTCTGACATCCTTCCGCCGGGCGAGAACGGCAACGCCACCCTCGCCCAGATCCTGCTCAACCAGGCCTTCGGCACCCAGCCCGGCCACGCCGAGGACCAGCTCGGCCCGTACGCCAACCTGGCCAAGGGCTACTCCGGACTCACCGACGCCAAGATCAACACCTTCTTCAACGACGCGTCGTTCGGCGTCCCGCCCGATCAGGTCGCCTCCACCGAGAAGCCCGCGGGCCGCAGCGACGTGACGATCGTCCGCGACAAGAAGACGGGCGTCCCGCACATCACCGGTGCCACTCGATACGGCACCGAGTTCGGAGCCGGGTATGCGGCGGCCGAGGACCGGCTGTGGCTCATGGACGTCTTCCGGCACGTCGGACGCGGCCAGCTGACCTCATTCGCGGGCGGCGCGGCCTCCAACCAGGGCCTCGAGCAGCAGTTCTGGCGCAACGCGCCCTACAGCGAGGCCGACCTCCAGGGTCAGATCGACCGCGCGGTGGCCGCCGCCGGCGACCGCGGCAAGCAGGCCCTCGACGACGTCAACGCCTACCTCGCCGGGATCAACTCCTACATCGACGCCTCCGACAGCGGCCGCTACTTCCCCGGCGAGTACGTCCTGACCGGCCACAAGGACTCCATCACCAACGCCGGCACCATCGACCACTTCAAGGTGACCGACCTGGTCGCGCTTGCCTCCGTCATCGGCGCGCTGTTCGGCTCGGGCGGCGGCGGCGAGGTCGACAACGCAGTCTCCCTGCTCGCCGCCCAGTCCAAGTACGGGGTGGCGGAGGGCACCAAGGTGTGGGAGTCCTTCCGCGAGCGCAACGACCCCGAGGCCGTCCTCACCCTCCACGACGGCGAGAGCTTCCCCTACGCCACCAAGCCCGACAACCCGCAGGGCGAGGCGCTGCCCGACGCCGGTTCGGTGACCCAGGAGCCCCTCGTCTACGACCGCACCGGCAGCGCGGCCTCCTCGAGCGCCACCCGTGCCTCGAAGACCGCGGCGGCCACGGCCCTGACCTCCGCCCGGCGCGGCATGTCCAACGCCCTCGTGGTCAGCGGCAAGTACACCGCGAGCGGCCACCCCGTCGCCGTCTTCGGGCCGCAGACCGGCTACTTCGCGCCCCAGCTGCTGATGCTCCAGGAGATCCAGGGGCCGGGCATCAGCGCCCGCGGCGCCTCCTTCGCGGGCCTGAGCATGTACGTCGAACTGGGCCGCGGCCAGGACTACTCGTGGAGCGCCACGACCTCGGGCCAGGACATCATCGACACCTACGCCGTCGAACTGTGCCAGGACGACTACCACTACCTGTACCACGGCACCTGCACCGCCATGGACGAGATCGAGCAGAAGAACGCCTGGCACCCGACCGTCGCCGACGGAACCGCGGCCGGCTCCTACACCATGCGGGTCTGGCGGACGAAGTACGGCCCCGTCCAGTACCGCGCGACCGTCGGCGGCAAGAAGGTCGCCTACACCACCCTGCGCTCGTCCTATCTGCACGAGGCCGACTCGATCATCGGCTTCCAGATGCTGAACGACCCGGACTTCGTCAAGGGCCCGCAGGACTTCGAGAAGGCCGTGCAGCACATCAACTACACGTTCAACTGGTTCTACGCCAACTCCCAGCACACCGCGTACTACAACAGCGGTGACAACCCGGTGCGTGCGAGCGGCGTCGACGCCGAGTTCCCGACCTGGGCGCAGGCGGCCTACGAATGGCGCGGATGGGACCCGGCGACGAACACGGCGGACTACACACCGCCCTCCCAGCACCCCAACTCCATCGACCAGGACTACTACATCTCCTGGAACAACAAGCAGGCCGCGGACTACACGGCCGCCCCCTGGGGTGAGGGCTCGGTCCACCGCGGCAATCTACTCGAGGACCGGGTGAAGAAGCTGGTGGCGGCCGGCGGAGTGACCCGTTCCTCGCTGACGAAGGCGATGGCGGACGCGGCGCTCGCCGATCTGCGGGCCGAGGACGTGCTGCCCAAGCTGCTGAAGGTCGTCAACAGCTCGACGGTGACCGACTCCACGGCCGCGGCCGCGGTGAACACCCTGCAGACCTGGGTGTCGGCCGGAGCCAAGCGCACGGAGACCTCGGCGGGTTCGAAGACCTACGCCAACGCCGACGCGATCCGCATCCTGGACGCCTGGTGGCCGCTGCTGGTGAAGGCCGAGTTCGAGCCGGGGCTGGGCAGCGATCTGTACGCCGCGTTCGGCGCCGACCTGCCGATCGACGAGTCCCCCTCGGCCGCGCACGGCCCGACCGGCGCGCACGCCGGAAGCTCCTTCCAGTACGGCTGGTGGAGCTATGTCGACAAGGACATCCGGACGGTGCTGGGGGAGCAGGTCCAGGGCCCGCTGGCGCGGACGTACTGCGGCGGCGGCAGCCTGAGCGCCTGCCGGGACATCCTGATCAGCAGCCTCAAGCAGGCCGCCGGCATGACCGCGTCCCAGGTGTACCCCGGCGACGACCAGTGCTCGGCGGGTGACCAGTGGTGCGCCGACTCGATCGTCCAGCGCACCCTGGGCGGCATCAAGCACGGCAAGATCAGCTGGCAGAACCGGCCGACGTTCCAGCAGGTGGTGGAGTACACCTCGCACCGGTAGGCCGTGAGCGGCGGCGGGTCAGACCACCCGGCCCGCCGCCAGCACCACCTGCGCCAGTTCCCGGTGCACGATGTCGCTGTGCGCACCGGAGGGCGGTCCGCCGTGGCAGACCACGGCGGACGCGTCCACGTTCACACAGCCCGTCGCCGGCAGCCCGCGCAACGCGTCGGCGAGCGTGAGGGCACGGGTGCCGTCCACCGCCTGCATGCCGTCGTGGCCCATCGCGCCCCATCTCGGCCCCAGCAGGCGGCCGATGTCGAGGTCCGCCGTGATCCCGCCGGCCAGCGAGCGATCCTCCCCGGCCATCCGTGACGCCAGCGGATAGAACGTGCCGAGCGCGGTGTCGAAGGTGGACCAGCAGCACACCAGGGGCCCGTCCACCCGGGCGCGGCAGTCGTGCAGCGCGCCGCCGGACGCCGGGTCGTCCGGGAGCCGGGCCGCGAACGCGTAGTGGGAGAAGGCCCCTTGGAGCAGCGTCACGGACTTCACCGTGCGCACACCGTCCGGCAGTCCGCGCAGCGCGAACGACACCAGCCGTCCGCCGAAGCTGTGCCCGACGAGATGCACCCGCACCCCGGGAGCCGACTGCGCCAGCCGCCCGATCACCGGCCCGAGCCCCCGCTCCCCGACCGTGCCCGCGCGCCGCTTCATCGCGTAGTACGTGGCCTGCCGCAGCACCTCGAGCGCCCCGTCCCACAGCCCCTTCGGCGTGAACGAGAACGCCTCCGTGCCCGGTGCCGCCGCCTCCACCCGCTCCAGCGCCCGCGCGAAGTCCTGGCACGCCTGCCGGACGTCGCCCCACAGGATCTCGGGGCCGCTCCCGGGCGTCCCCTCGGCCGCTGTGTCCGCGGGGCACGCGGCCTGCGGACCCTGCGGTTCCACCGCCACCAGCAGCCGCAGCAGCCGGCCGAACTCCGTCATCGAGGCGTCGTCGTCCGGGCGCAGCTCCAGCAGCCGGGCGAGTCCGTCGACCACCGGCGCCCGGTCGGGGAAGACCTTCAGCAGCGCCTGCCGGCTGCTCTCGTCCAGCCCCGGCCGCGCGGCCGGGGGAGCCGCGGCCACGGCCGACTCCGGGAAGTCGGGGACCGGTTCGTCCGCGAACATCATCGACGGCCAGATCACCCCCGCGTAGCCCAGGCGGGCCTTCGGCGCCAGCGACGGCACCGGCGCGAAGAAGCGGCCGTAGAGCCGGGTCGCCCCGGAGCGCTCGTTGTTCCAGCCGTGCGCGAAGACCAGCAGGTCCCGCACCCCGTGCCGGGACACCTCCGTGAGCAGCCGGTCCCGCTCGGCGGCGTCCACGTCCCCGTCCGCGTCGAAGGTCAGCTCCCAGTAGGGATCCACACCGATCGCCGGTACCGCCATGACGGACCCCCTTCGCCCCGGGCCGATCGCAGTCTGTCCGCATCGTCCTGCCGACGGGGGAAGTTGGCCATACGTCATGACTCATCCGTAGACGAGATACTCCTCGCGGATCCGCCGGAAGGCGCTCAGCTCGTCCTGCCACGTGACCACGATCTCGTCGGCCGTCGCGCCCGCGTCGATCATCGTGCGCACCCGCGTGGAGCCGGTGAGCTTGTCGATCCAGTCGTCGGGGCGCCAGGCGAAGCCGCTCCACACCTTCCTGGCGGTCACGAGCAGCGCGATCCCGGTGCGTACGGGGTCGTAGGCGGCCCGGTCGTGCACATGGATCTGCACACCCCCCACGGTCCTGCCCTGGAACTTGTCGAAGGTGGGCACGAAGTACGCCTCCCTGAAGTGCACCCCGGGCAGGCCCAGTCGCTCCGCCGCGGCCGCCCATCGTCCGTCGATGCCCTCGGCGCCGAGCAGTTCGAAGGGGTGCGTGGTGCCGCGTCCCTCCGAGAGGCTCGTGCCCTCGAACAGACAGGTGCCCGAGTAGACCAGCGCGGTGCCAGGCGTCGGCATGTTCGGGCTCGGCGGCACCCAGGGCAGGCCGGAGGCGTCGTAGAAGTCCGACCGCCGCCACCCCGTCATCAGGACGGTCTCCAGGGCGACCGGCGTGCTCAGGAACTCCCCGTTGAACAGCCGCGCCAGCTCCGCCACCGTCATGCCGTGCGCCTGCGAGACCGGTTGCCGTCCCACGAAGCTCGCGAACTCCTTGTGCAGGACGGGCCCCTGGGCGGACCGGCCGGTCACGGGATTGGGCCGGTCCAGCACCATGAACCGCTTGCCCGCCAGCCGCGCCGCCTCCATGCAGTCGTACATCGTCCAGATGTAGGTGTAGAAGCGGGCGCCCACGTCCTGGATGTCGAAGACGACCGTGTCCACGCCGGACGCCGTGAAGACGTCCGCGAGCGGCTGTCCGCTCTTTCCGTAGGTGTCGTACACGGGCAGTCCGGTCGCCGGATCGTCGTAGCGGCCCTCCGAGCCGCCCGCCTGGGCGGTGCCGCGGAAGCCGTGCTCGGGGCCGAAGACCGCGACCAGGTCCACCCGGTGGTCCGCGTGCATCACATCGACGATGTGGCGCAGCTCCCGGGTGACACCGGTCGGATTGGTGACCACCCCGACCCGCCGGCCGTGCAGGAGCGCATAGCCGTCTGCGGCCAGCCGCTCGAATCCGGTACGCACGCGTGGGCCGCGCCTGTCGGCGGACGCGGCGGGCTCCGCGGGCGTCGCGGGTACGGTGGACGCGGTGGCTGCCGAGACCGACACGGCCGTCGCCGTGGTCGCGGTGAGCAGCTCCCGTCTGGACAGGCTCATGCGGTGACCTCCGTGATCGGCGGAACTGTCATGCGCACGCGCCATCGGAGCAGCCTCTTCCCTCGTTACATACCGACTGGTTAGTCTGGCGATCGCAGCAGAGCCGACTGCGGCAGAGCCCAGTCGTGTCGCGTCGAAGGAGACCGATGGTGGAAGCCGTGCAGGATGCGGGAGTGGTCGTCACCGGGGCGGGCGGCGGGATCGGGGCCGCGCTGGCCCGCCGCTTCGCCGCCGAGGGAGCCCGGGTCGTCGTCAACGACCTGGACGCCGGACGGGCGAAGGCCGTGGCCGACGAGATCGGCGGTGTCGCGGTTCCGGGCGACGCCTCCGCGATCGTGGCCGAGGCACGGGACGCCCTCGGCGGCACGATCGACATCTACTGCGCCAACGCCGGCCTCGGCTCCGGCGGCACCGAGGCCGCCGACGAGGAGGTCTGGGTGCAGGCCTGGGACGTCAACGTCATGGCGCACGTCCGCGCCGCCCGGGCCCTGCTGCCCGCCTGGCTGGAGCGAGGCGAGGGCCGCTTCGTCTCCACCGTCTCGGCCGCCGGGCTGCTCACCATGATCGGCGCCGCCCCGTACAGCGTCACCAAGCACGGGGCCTACGCCTTCGCCGAGTGGCTCTCGCTGACCTACCGCCACCGCGGGCTCAAGGTCCACGCGATCTGCCCCCAGGGCGTACGCACGGACATGCTGACCGCCTCCGGAAGCGCCGGTGAACTGGTACTCGTCCCGACCGCGATCGAACCGGCGGACGTCGCCGACGCGCTCATGAAGGGCATCGCGGAGGACCGGTTCCTGATCCTGCCGCACCCCGAGGTCGCCGAGTACTACCAGGCGCGCGCCACCGAGCCGGACCGCTGGCTGACGAACATGAACCACCTCCAGCAGAAGTGGGAGGCCGCCCAGTGAGCACGTCCCGTTACGCCGCCAAGCCCTGGCTCGCCCTGCTCAACGACGCCCAGCGCGCCCCCGTCAGCCCCGCCGACTCCCTGGTGCACGCCCTGCGCACGATCCCCGGGGACCGCACCGCCCTCGCCTACTTCGACGGCCGGATCACCTACGCGGAGCTGGACGAGCTCACCGACTCGGTCGCCGGGCACCTCGCCGCCCGCGGCCTCGAACCGGGCGACCGGGTCGCGATCATGCTGCAGAACTCCCCGCACTTCGTGATCGCCCTGCTGGGGGCCTGGAAGGCGGGCGCGACCGTCGTGCCCGTCAACCCGATGTACAAGTCGGGCGAGGTCACCCACGTCCTGAAGGACGCCGAGGTCAGCGCCCTGGTGTGCACCGACCGCGCCTGGGAGGCCTATCTGCGCGCCACCGCCGAGGGTTCGCCGGTCCGCATCGTGCTCACCGCCTGCGAGCTGGACCTGCAGACCCGGGGCGACGCGCGCGTGCTGACCTTCGAGCGGGCGGAACCGGCCGCCGACGCGGACGACCTCGTGGCCGTCGCCCGGCAGGGCCACCCGGCGCCCGGGGGCCGCGACCCGGTGCCCGCCGGCATAGCGCTGATCAGCTACACCTCCGGCACCAGCGGCACCCCCAAGGGCGCCACCAACACGCACGGCAACATCATGTACAACGCCGAGCGGCAGCGCACCGGACTGGGACTGCCCGAGGTGCCGGTCTACTTCGCGCTGGCACCCCTGTTCCACATCACCGGCATGGTCGCGGAACTGGCGGCCTGCCTCGTCAGCGCAGGCGTGCTCGTCCTCGCCTACCGCTTCGACCCGGGCGTCGTCCTCGACGCGTTCGCCGAGCACCGGCCGCACTACACCGTGGGACCCTCGACGGCCTTCATGGCGCTGGCCGCCCACCCGTCCGTCACCCCGGACCACTTCTCCTCCTTCCACGGCATCTCCTCCGGCGGAGCCCCGCTGCCGCCCGCCCTCGTGGAGAAGTTCCGGGCCGGTTTCGGGCCGTACATCCGTAACGGCTACGGCCTCACCGAGTGCACCGCGCCCTGTGCCTCCGTGCCGCCCGGCCGGGAGGCCCCCGTGGATCCCGTCTCCGGGACGCTGGCCGTCGGCGTCCCGGGCCCCGACACGGTCGTCCGTATCGTCGACGACCAGGGGGAGGAGGTGCCGTTCGGCGAACAGGGCGAGATTGTCGTCCGGGGGCCGCAGGTCGTGCCCGGCTACTGGGGGCGGCCCGACGCGACCGCCGAGACCTTCCCGGACGGGGAACTGCGCACCGGCGACATCGGGTTCATGGACGAACAGGGCTGGCTGTACGTCGTCGACCGCAAGAAGGACATGATCAACGCGTCCGGCTTCAAGGTGTGGCCGCGCGAGGTCGAGGACGTCCTCTACACCCACCCGGCAGTGCGCGAGGCGGCCGTCGTCGGCGTGCCGGACGGCTACCGGGGGGAGACGGTCAAGGCGTTCATCAGCCTCCGGCCGGGCGCCGAGAGCGACCCGGACGCGCTCGCCGCGTACTGCAAGGAGAGACTGGCCGCATACAAATACCCGCGCCAGGTGGAGATCCTGCCCGACCTGCCGAAGACCGCGAGTGGGAAGATCCTTCGGCGGGAACTGCGTTCCCGATCGCAGACGATCCGGTAGACATCGGGTGGACATCGAGGAAAGGCAGGTGGCGGCAGTGCCCAGAACGACGGACGGGGACGGTACGCCCGTCCCGCAGCGGCTGCTGGCCGCCGCCACCCGGCTCTTCGCCGACCAGGGGTACGACCGCACCTCCGTGCAGGAGATCGTCGAGTCGGCCGGCGTCACCAAGGGGGCGCTGTACCACTACTTCGGCTCCAAGGACGATCTGCTGCACGAGGTGTACGCGCGCGTGCTGCGCGTCCAGCAGGAGCGCCTCGACGCCTTCGCGGACGCCGACGAGCCGATCGAGAAGCGGCTGCGGGGCGCCGCCGCGGACGTCGTCGTCACCACGATCGAGAACCTCGACGACGCGATGATCTTCTTCCGGTCGATGCACCATCTCAGCCCGGAGAAGTACAAGCAGGTCCGCGCCGAGCGGCGCCGCTACCACGAGCGGTTCCGCGCGCTGATCGAGGAGGGCCAGAAGGAGGGCGTGTTCTCCACCGCCACGCCCGCCGACCTCGTGGTCGACTACCACTTCGGCTCGGTGCACCATCTGTCGACCTGGTACCGCCCCGACGGACCGCTCACCCCCCAGCAGGTCGCCGACCATCTGGCGGATCTGCTGCTGCGGGCCCTGCGGCCCTGAGTCTTCGCGCATGCGTGAGGGGCGGCCGTCTCCACGGCCGCCCCTCACGCGTGTCTCACAGGTACTTCTTCAGCTCCCGGCGCGCCAGCGACCGCTGGTGCACCTCGTCCGGGCCGTCCGCGAGCCGCAGCGTCCGGGCCGCCGCCCACAGCTCGGCCAGCGGGAAGTCCTGGCTCACCCCGCCCGCGCCGTGCAGCTGGACCGCCTGGTCGATGATGTCGACGACCGTGCGCGGGGTGGCGATCTTGATGGCCTGGATCTCGGTGTGGGCGCCCCGGTTGCCGACCGTGTCCATCATCCAGGCGGTCTTCAGGACCAGCAGCCGCAGCTGCTCCACGGCCACGCGTGCGTCGGCGATCCAGTTGTGCACGACGCCCTGCTGGGCCAGCGCCTTGCCGAACGCGGTACGCGAGACGGCCCGCCGGCACATCAGCTCGATCGCCCGCTCGGCCATGCCGATCAGCCGCATGCAGTGGTGGATCCGGCCCGGACCGAGCCGCGCCTGCGCGATGGCGAAGCCGCCGCCCTCCTCGCCGATCAGGTTGGACACGGGCACGCGCGCGTGGTCGAAGACGACCTCGGCGTGACCGCCGTGGGAGTGGTCCTCGTAGCCGTAGACCTGCATCGCGCGCTTGACGTGCACACCGGGGGTGTCGCGCGGGACCAGCACCATCGACTGCTGACGGCGGATGTCGGGCCCGTCCGGGGCCGTCTTGCCCATCACGATGAAGATCTTGCAGTCCGGGTTCATCGCCCCGGAGATGTACCACTTGCGGCCGGTGATCACGTAGTCGTCGCCGTCGCGCTCGATGCGCGTGGTGATGTTGGTGGCGTCCGAGGAGGCCACCTCCGGCTCGGTCATCGCGAACGCCGACCGGATCTCCCCGGCGAGCAGCGGCTCCAGCCACTGCTTCTTCTGCCGCTCGTCGCCGAACTGGGCGAGCACCTCCATGTTGCCCGTGTCGGGCGCGGCGCAGTTCAGCGCGGTGGGCGCGAGGTGCGGGGAACGGCCGGTGATCTCGGCGAGCGGGGCGTACTGGAGGTTGGTGAGCCCGGCGCCGTACTCGGCGTCCGGCAGGAACAGGTTCCACAGACCCTGCCGGCGGGCCTCTGCCTTGAGTTCCCCGACGATCGCGGGGGTGTCCCAGGGCGAGGCGAGCCGTGCGCGCTGCTCCTCGGCGACGGCCTCCGCCGGGTAGACGTGCTCGTCCATGAAGGCGAGCAGCTTGGCACGGAGTTCCTCGGTGCGCGCGTCGAATGCGAAGTCCATGGCGGATCAGCCTTCCTGGAGGGTGGTCAGGCCGTGCTCGATGAAGAGGGGCACCAGTTCGCCGATGCGGTCGAAGCCCCGTCCGACGGTCTGGCCGAGGGTGTAGCGGTAGTGGATGCCCTCGAGGATCACGGCGAGCTTGAACCAGGCGAACGCCGTGTACCAGGAGACGGCGGTGAGGTCGCGCCCCGAGCGGGCGGCGTAGCGCTCGATCAGCTCGGCCGGGTCGGGGTGTCCCGCGGCGGTGGCGGTGGTGGAGATGGGGGAGTCCTCGAGCCGCAGCGGCACGCTGTACATCACCAGCAGGCCGACGTCGGTGAGCGGATCGCCGAGCGTGGACATCTCCCAGTCGAGGATGGCGGCTATCCGGTCGTCGTCGCCGAGCAGCACGTTGTCCAGGCGGTAGTCGCCGTGGATCACGGTGGGCGCGGGCGAGACGGGCAGCGAGCGGCCGAGCGCCGCGTGCAGCTCGTCGATGCCGGGCAGATCGCGGTTGCGGGAGGCGTCCAGCTGCTTGCCCCAGCGGCGCAGCTGCCGGTCCAGGAAGCCCTCGGGGCGGCCGAAGTCGGCGAGCCCCACCTCGGCAGGGTCGACCGCGTGCAGTTCGACGAGGGTGTCCACCAGACCGAGGAGCGCGTTCCGGGTCCGCTCGGGGCCGAGCGGGGCCAGTTGCTCGGCGGTACGGTAGGGCGTGCCCTCGACGAAGTCCATCACATAGAAGGGAGCGCCCAGGACCGAGTCGTCCTCGCACAGCAGCACCGTCCGCGGCACCGGGACCGCCGTCGGGTGCAGCGCGCTGATCACCCGGTGCTCGCGCTTCATGTCGTGGGCGGTGGCCAGGACATGTCCGAGCGGGGGGCGGCGTACGACCCACCGGGCGGTGCCGTCCGTGACGGCGTAGGTGAGGTTCGACCGCCCGCCCTCGATCAGCCGGCCGGTCAGTGGACCGTCGACCAGGCCGGGCCGCTCGGCGTCGAGCAGGACGCGCAGCCGGTCGAGATCGAGACCTGGCGGGTGGTCTGGGCTCATCATTGCTCCTACGGACGACGAAACGGGACCTGCATCATGATGCCGACCGGTCGGTATGTCGTCCAGTATGTAGTGCGAACGTGATCGGCGCCACGAACGCGTCGTGGCGCCGAGGGGCCGGGCGGCCGTCACGGCGGCGCTGTGCCGCCGTGCTCTCACGCGTGGCAGGCCACCATCTCCCCGCCGTTCAGGACGGCCATGTCCTGGAAGGCGGACAGCAGATCCAGGGGAGTGCCCTCAGGACGTCCGTCCAGCTCGGCATAGGCGCGGTGCAGATTGGCCACCAGCCGCTCGCTCTCCCGCCACTCCGCGAACTCCCCGAGATCGGTGGCCAGCGCGGCCTCGAGCGGCGTACGCCCCGCCGCGTGGTGCTGCTGCGCCACCTCCGCCACGAACCGCAGATAGCGCTCGGTGCGGTCGAACTCCGCCGGGTCGGTGATCCCGCCGTGGCCCGGCACCACCGTCTCGGCGCCGAGACCGCGCAGCACGTCGAGGGCGCGCAGCGAGCCGCTCAGCGAACCCATCAGGACGAACGGCGTACCGCCCTCGAAGACGAGGTCGCCGGCGAACAGCACCCGCCGGTGCGGCAGCCACACCACGGAGTCCCCGACGGTGTGGGCGACACCGGGGTGGATGATCTCCGCGGCGATCCCGCCGACGTGCACCGTCGTCCGGTCGGTGTACGTCAGGTCGGCGCCCTGGATGCGGATGTCCCCGTAGTCGACCCCGGGCCACACCAGCTCCAGGTTGTGCCCGCTCGCCAGCGCCTCCCGTCGGCAGTCGACGTGCGAGACGATCGTCGCGGACGACGCGAAGAGGCCGTTGCCATAGGTGTGGTCGCCGTGGTGGTGGGTGTTGACGACGAACCGCGGCGCGGGCGCCCCGGTGGCCTCGACCGCGGCGGCCAGCGCGCGGGCACGCCGTTCGGTCGCCGCGGTGTCGACGAGCAGGGTCGTGGACCCGTCCCCCACGAACCCGGCGTTGTTCAGACACCATCCGCCGTCCGGCTGGATGTAGGCGTGCACGTCGTCGGCGAGTGCGAACGTGTACGGCTCGGCTGCGGTCATGGAATCCCCTGAGTCGTCGTCAACGGGTGATCAAGCCTGCCAGTCGGCAGCGGTCCCGCGACGGCCGGGGTGGCGTGTCCGGCTGCGGGACCCCGCACGCGGGGCGTTCGGGGCGTGCGCTCAGAACACCAGCGCGACCGCGCACAACGCGAGGGCGGCCGTGCAGAGGGTCGCGGCGGCGGCATGACGGGGCCGCAGACGTGGCGGACGCCCGGCCTCCGCGGTGGCCAGGGCACGGATGCGGCCATGGGCGACGGCCAGGAAGCCCAGCCAGAGCAGGCCGCACAGGGTGACCACGACCAGGCCGGCCGCCGTCCCGCCGCCGTGCAGCGCCGCCTTCGCGGCCAGCACGGCGGCCACCGTGCACGACAGGGTGGTACGGCGCCAGGCGAGCCGGGTGCGTTCCGGCTGGAGTCCCGGATCGCGCTCCGGGGCCGGGACGCTCATCCCGCCCAGCCGAAGAGAACGATGACGACCATCGCGACGGCCACCACGGCGACGGCGATGCTGAGCAGTGCCGGGAACCGGGACGCGGGAAGGTCCTCGCCGCGCCGCATCGCCCGTTCGCAGCGCACCCAGTGGTTGATGGCGCGCAGCGCGCACAGCACGCCGGCGGCGAGCAGCCCCAGGGCGAGCCCCGCCCGCCAGGCCCAGCGCAGACCCGGCAGGAACTGGTCCACCGCGAAGCCCCCGCCGATCAGCGCCAGCGCGGTCCGCAGCCAGGCGAGAAAGGTGCGCTCATTGGCCAGCGAGAAGCGGTAGTCGGGCGTACGGCCTTCCTGCCGGATGTCCTGGGGCGCAAACCACAGCCGGACGTTCCGCACGAATTCGCTCACGAACAGGACCCTACCGGTCCGCCCACGGGGGGTTCGGCGGGGCGTCGGCGAGCGCGGCCGGAGCGGGCCGGCGAAGGCCCGTCGGCGCGGGCGAGGAGGTCAGACCGCCGACCGGCGGTGCTCCTTGAGCCGTTCGTACGCGGCCAGACCGTCCGGGACCCACTCCCACTCGGGCAGCCGGCGCTCCACCTCCTCCTCCGGCAGGAAGGCGTGCCAGGCGACCTCCTCGACCTGAGGGCTGACGGGCAGTTCACAGCGCACCTGGTAGACCGCGGACCACCAGGAGCGGCCGGCGCCGTCGTCGTACAGGAACCTGAACAGCGGCTCGGGCCGGGGCAGCCCGCTGACGCCGAGTTCCTCCTCCGCCTCCCGCAGGGCGGCATCGTCGTAGGTCTCACCCGCGCCGACCACCCCGCCGACGAACATGTCGTACAGCGACGGGAAGACCAGCTTGGTGGGGGTGCGGCGATGGACGAAGAGCCGCCCCTCGCCGTTCCGCGCCTGGATGAACACGCACCGGTGGCGCAGCCCGCGCGCATACGCCTCACCGCGCGGCGACTGTCCGATGACCCTGTCGTTCTCGTCCACGATGTCGAGGAGTTCGTCAGCGGCACTCATGGACTCATCCAAGCAGCCCCGACCGGCGGTCGCCCGGCCGGGCCCGGCCCCTTCCCGGGCGCGCGGCCCGGGCTCCGCCCGCGCGCGGAGGACCCGCGCCTCACCCGGGCTGCAGATCCTTCTCCCGTTCCGGCTCCGCCGTCCCCCGGGGCATGGCCGGGTGCAGACCGAGCAGCACGATGCCGAGGACGATCCCCGCGAGCCCCGCCGCCTCCCAGGCCAGCGCGCCCGTGTCGGTGCGCAGCCGGTCGCCGAGGAAGCCCACCCCGCAAACGATCCCGGCCAGCGGCTGGGCGGCGGTCAGCGCGGGCAGGGACATCCGCAGCGGTGCCGTCTCGAACGCGCTCTGCACCAGGATCAGCCCCGTCACCCCGAGCACCAGCACGCCGTAGGGCTGCCAGCCGGTGAGGAACTCCGCCCAGCCGCCTGCCGTGAGCCGCTGTCCGCTGACCCGGGTCAGCGCGTCCTGCACCCCGTACAGCAGCCCCGCCGCGAGGCCCAGCAGCACCGGCCCGATGATCAGCCGCGACTTCTTCGCATACGTCGTCAGCAGCAGTGCGAGCCCGACCATGACGCCGATGATCAGCCAGTGCCGTACGGGATCCGTGACCGCGACGCCCGCTCTGGGCCGGCCCGCCACGATGAACACCGTGACGCCACCGGCGAGCAGCCCGAGCCCCGACCAGCCCTGACGGCCCAGGGACTGCTTGGTCTGCC
This sequence comes from Streptomyces sp. NPDC002573, assembly GCF_042889625.1. NCBI lineage: Bacteria > Bacillati > Actinomycetota > Actinomycetes > Kitasatosporales > Streptomycetaceae > Streptomyces > Streptomyces sp. NPDC002573. The sequence continues at coordinate 119,809 of NZ_JBIARC010000018.1, forward strand.
GGCGGGACTCCGCCAGCGCGAACAGCAGGTTCGTGGCGACCAGCGGCTCGACCAGGGAGATCTCGCCATGGGCCAGCGCGACGGCGCCGAGCGCCATGCCCACCACCATCAGGCCGATGCCGCCGAGCCAGCGAGGCACCTTCATCAGGTCCAGCAGCAGCCGTGGCGAGAGGAAGTCGCTGAGCGGCGCCTGCTGCGCGGCGTTCTGCTGCAGCACGAACCCGGTGCCCAGGCAGAAGGCCGCGCTCACGGCGAGGGCGAGAACCAGTACCGACACGCTGTACCTCGATGATTCAGCGGGGTCACGGGATGCGTATCACGCCGACTGTAACGCCCCGGCCGGGCGCCCGCCCGGGGTTGACCGCTTCCGGTCGGGCCCCGCCCGCCCATGAGGGCCCGCACGCGAAAGTGCGGACGGCGCCGGGTACCCGGAAACAGGCGGTTGACGCCGTCACTCTTCCTGCCGAAGGATCTGACCCGTCGGTAACCCCCAAACCGACTGGTCGTCACGGCGAGAGGAACCGGCCCATGGTCTACGACGCTGATGTCATCGTGATCGGGGCGGGCCTCGCCGGGCTCGCCGCGACCGCGGAACTGGTCGACGCGGGCCGGAAGGTGATCCTGCTGGACCAGGAGCCCGAACAGTCGATGGGCGGCCAGGCGTTCTGGTCCTTCGGCGGCCTCTTCCTCGTCGACTCGCCGGAGCAGCGCCGGATGCGGATCAGGGACAGCCACGCCCTGGCCGTGCAGGACTGGATGGGCACCGCCGGCTTCGACCGCCCCGAGGACCACTGGCCGCGGAAGTGGGCGGAGGCGTACGTCGATTTCGCGGCCGGGGAGAAGCGGGCCTGGCTGCACCGGCAGGGCGTCCGTTTCTTCCCGGTGGTCGGCTGGGCCGAACGGGGCGGCTACGACGCCACCGGCCACGGCAACTCCGTCCCCCGTTTCCACATCACCTGGGGGACCGGCCCCGGGGTGATCGCACCGTTCGTACGGCGGGTGCGGGCCGGGGTCGCGCGCGGTCTCGTCCAGCTGAGGTTCCGTCACCGGGTCACCGGCCTCTCGCGCAGGGCGGGCACCGTCGACACCGTCACCGGCGAGGTCCTGGAGCCCTCGGACGTGGCGCGGGGCAAGGCCAGCAGCCGTACGGTCACCGGGGCCTTCGAGCTCAGGGCGCAGGCGGTGATCGTCACCTCGGGCGGCATCGGCGGCAACCACGACCTGGTCCGCGCCAACTGGCCCGAGCGCCTCGGCAGTCCGCCGGAGCGGATGGTCTCCGGCGTGCCCGCGCACGTCGACGGAAAGATGCTGGGCATCGCCGAGGGGGCGGGCGCCCGCCTGATCAACCGCGACCGCATGTGGCACTACACCGAGGGGCTCAACAACTGGGACCCCATCTGGGAGAACCACGGCATCCGCATCCTGCCGGGCCCCTCCTCCCTCTGGTTCGACGCCCGCGGCCGGCGCCTGCCGGTCCCGCTCTTCCCCGGCTTCGACACCCTCGGCACCCTCGAACACATCATGCGGACCGGGTACGACCACACCTGGTTCGTGCTCGACCAGAAGATCATCGGCAAGGAGTTCGCGCTCTCCGGCTCCGAGCAGAACCCCGACCTGACCGGCAAGTCGGTCCGGGACGTGCTCGGCCGGGCCCGCGCGGATGTGCCCGGGCCGGTCAGGGCGTTCATGGACCACGGTGTCGACTTCGTGGTCGAGAAGGACCTGGGGGCGCTCGTGCGCGGCATGAACGCGCTCACCGAGGAGCCGCTCATCGACGAGGCCGAACTGCGCCGTGAGATCGTCGCGCGCGACCGGGAGATCCTGAACCCGTTCACCAAGGACCTCCAGGTGACCGCGATCCGCGGGGCCCGCCGCTTCCTCGGCGACCGCCTGGTTCGCACGGCCGCCCCGCACCGCATCCTCGACCCCAAGGCGGGCCCCCTGATCGCGGTGCGGCTGAACATCCTCACCCGCAAGTCGCTCGGCGGCCTGGAGACCGATCTCTCCGCACGGGTGCTCACCGAGGGCGGCGACCCGCTCTCGGGCGTGTACGCGGCCGGCGAGGCGGCGGGCTTCGGCGGCGGCGGGGTGCACGGCTACCGCTCCCTGGAGGGCACCTTCCTGGGCGGCTGCCTGTTCTCGGGACGCACGGCCGGACGTGCGGCGGCGAGGGCGATCGGCTAGCTGGCCGAGGGCGTTCTGGGAAGGGCCTGCTTTCTGAGAACAAGGTGTGAAGATATGACGGATTCCTGACGTCCACCCGTCCCCCCTGGCCCCGAGGGGGTGCCGAGTGCTCGAATCGGTCTGTGAACTCTGAACGACCCGAACAGCGGGACGCACCGGAGCCCGCGGACCGGGAGACACCCGGGCCCCCCGCGACCGGCACCCCGATAGGCCGCCGGCTCCTGCTGGGGACCCTGGGACTCGGCGCGCTCGGTGTCGTCGCCGCTCCCACGCTCCAGCGCGGCCTGGAGGGCTTCCTCGGCAGCGTCTCCGGCAAGGACCCGACGGGCCTGACCGGACTGCTGCCCAACGGCGGCGGCTTCCGCTACTACTCCGTGACGGCGTCCGTGCCGGACCGGGGCGAGCACGACTACCGCCTCACCGTGGACGGCCTGGTCGACCACCCGAAGACCTACACGCTCGCCGACCTGCGGGCCCTGCCCCAGACCCGGCTGGTGCACGACGTCCAGTGCGTCACGGGCTGGCGGGTGCCGAAGACTCCCTTCGAAGGAGTACGGCTGGCCGCGCTGCTCGAGGCCGCGGGGGTGCGCTCCTCCGCCGGCGCCGTCCGCTTCACCTGCTTCGACGGGGCGTACACCGAGAGCCTCACCCTCGAACAGGCGCGCCGCGACGATGTCCTGGTCGCCCTCCGGATGAAGGACAAGCCGGTCACCCACGACCACGGCGGCCCGGTACGGCTGTACGTGGCGCCCATGTACTTCTACAAGTCCGCCAAATGGCTCTCCGGCATCACGGTCACCCGGGACGTGCGTCCCGGGTACTGGGAGGACCGGGGATACGACGTCGACGCCTGGGTCGGCCGGTCGAACGGACGGGACGATGCCCCCACGAGTTGACGCCGCGCACCCCGTCTCCGCCTCCGCCCCGGCCCGGGTACGGCGCTTCACCCGCGCGGAGCGCTGGGTGCACCGGGCGACGGCCGCGCTGATGGGCGTGTGCGTGGCCACCGCCGCCTGTCTCTACATCCCGGAGTTCGCGGAGCTGGTGGGCCGCCGCGAACTGGTCGTGCGGATCCACGAGTGGGCCGGGCTGCTGCTCCCGGTCCCCGTCCTGGCGGGCCTGGCCTCCCGTGCCTTCCGCGCGGATCTCGGCCATCTCAACCGCTGGGGGCCGCACGACCGGATCTGGCTGCGCGCGGCCCTGCGCCGGGACCGGCGCCGCGCGTCCCGTCCCGCGGGCAAGTTCAACGCGGGCCAGAAGACGTACGCGGCCTGGATCGCGGGCGCCACGCTGGTGATGCTGGGCACGGGGCTGCTGATGTGGTTCACCCACCTCGCCCCGCTGGTGTGGCGCACGTCGGCGACGTTCGTCCACGACTGGCTCGCCCTGACGATCGGGGTGGTCCTCGCCGGCCACATCGGCATGGCCCTCGGCGACCCGGAGGCCCGGCACGGGCTGCGGACCGGACTGGTCAGCCGCAGCTGGGCGGAGCGGGAACATCCGCTGTGGCGGCCTTAGCCGCCGGGCCGGGCGGCCGTCCGCGGCCGGCCGCCCCCCTGTCAATCCCCGAAGTCCAGCAGCACCTTGCAGGACCGGCCGCGGTCCGCGGCCAGGGTGAACGCCGACTCGGCCTCCCGCACCGGCACCACCGCGCTGATCAGCGCGTCGAATGCCGGCTCGGCCGCGAGCAGCCGGAGCGCGTCGTCGAACTCGGTGTCGAAGCGGAACGCCCCGCGCAGCTCGATCTCCCGGCTGACCACCAGGTTCCCCGCGAAGAGACTGTGCCCCGGCGGCAGCATGCCGAGCTGGACCACGACCCCGCCCCGCCGCACCAGCCGCAGACAGGTGTCGAGCCCGGCGGCGGTCCCTGACGCCTCGATCGCCGCCTCGACGTCCACGGGCCATCCGGCGTCGTCCGGGTCGTCCGCCCGTACGAGGGTGTCGGCGCCCGCCGCCCCGGCGAACTCCAGCGCCCGGGGCTGCGGATCCGTGACCGTCACCGAGGCCGCGCCCGCCGCCTTCGCGGCCGCCACCACCAGAGCGCCGATCGGCCCGGCCCCGGTGACCAGCACCCGCCGTCCGGCCGTCGCACCGGCCCGCCGCACTGCGTGCATCGCCACCGCCAGCGGTTCGGCGAGTGCTGCGCGGCGCGGTGCGAGACCGGCCGGGAGCGGCCGCAGCTGCCCGGCCGGGACGGTCACACGGGCCGCGAAGGCGCCCTGGACGTGCGGGTGGCGGGCCGCACTGCCCAGATAGCGGGTGTCCCGGCACACGTTCGGCCGGCCGTCGGCGCACTCCTGGCAGGCGCCGCACGGAGTGGCCGGGTGCACGGCGACCGGGGTGCCCGCCGTGGGACCTGACGCCCCGTCGCCGTAGGAGACGACCGTGCCGACCACCTCGTGGCCGAGCACCAGCGGCTCCCGCAGCCGGAAGTCGCCGACCCCGCCGTGCCGCCAGTAGTGCAGGTCCGAGCCGCACACCCCGCCGTAGCGGACGGCGACCAGCGCCTCGCCGGGCCCGGGCACCGGGACGGGCAGTTCGTCCACGCGCAGGTCGCCCTGGCCGTGGATCACACAACCGAGCATCGAAGCCCCTTCCGCCTCACGCACCGTTCACAGCACGCTCGTCATGCCGCCGTCGACGTACAGCACCTGCCCGCCGACGAAGTCCGCGGCGGGGGAGGCGAGGAACAGCACCCCGCCGACCAGGTCCTCCGTGCGGCCCCAGCGGCCCGCCGGGGTGCGTCGCCGCACCCAGGCGCTGAACTCCTCGTCCTCGACGAGCGGCCGGGTCAGCTCGGTCTCGATGTAGCCGGGCCCGAGCCCGTTGACCTGCACCCCGTGCGGGCCCCAGTCCGCGCACATGCCCTTGGTGAGCATCTTCAGCGCGCCCTTGGTGGCCGCGTAGGGCGCGATACCCGGGCGGACCACCTCGCTCTGGAGCGAGCAGATGTTGATGATCTTCCCGTGGCCGCGCTCGGTCATCCGCCGGGCCGCCTCCCGGCCCACCAGGAACGCGCTGGTGAGATTGGTGTCCAGGATCCGGTGCCAGTCGGCGTCGGAGAACTCCAGGAGCGGGGCGCGCAGTTGCATGCCCGCGTTGTTGACCAGGATGTCGAGCGGCCCGACCCGCTCCTCGACTTCCGCGATGCCCGCGGCCACCGAGGGACCGTCGGTCACGTCGAACGCGGCCGTGTGCACGTCCCCGGGCAGCCGTGCCGCGGACTGCGCCAGCCGGTCCGGATCGCGTCCGTTGAGGACCACCGTGCAGCCGGCCTCCAGCAGACCGCGGGCGAGGGCGAGCCCGATGCCGCGGCTGGAGCCGGTCACCAGCGCCCGGCGGCCGGTGATGTCGAAGAGCGGGTGAGCCGTCATCGCCGTACTCCTAGATGACCAGGGACAGCAGGAGCACCAGGGCACCGGCGACCACCGAGATGATGGTCTCCATGACGGACCAGGTCTTGACGGTCTGTCCGACGCTCAGCCCGAAGTACTCCTTCACCAGCCAGAAGCCGGCGTCGTTGACATGGCTGAAGAACAGCGACCCGGCGCCGATGGCCAGGACCAGCAGGGCGGTGTGGGTGGTCGACATGTCGGCCGCGAGCGGCGCGACCAGACCGGCCGCCGAGACGGTCGCCACGGTCGCGGAACCCGTCGCGAGCCGGATCGCCACCGCGATCAGCCAGGCGAGCAGCAGGGCCGGGATCGACCAGTCCTTCGATATGTCCAGGACCATCTGGCCCACGCCGCAGTCGATCAGCGTCTGCTTGAAGCCGCCGCCCGCGCCCACGATGAGCAGGATGCCGGCGATGGGGCCGAGCCCCTTCTCGACGGTTCCCGCGATCCGCTCCTTGCTGAACCCGGCCGGGCGGCCCAGCGTGAAGATGCCGACGATCACGGCGGCGAGCAGGGCGATCAGCGGGGAGCCGATCACGTCGAAGACGCGCTGCACCATCTTGGCGGGGTCGTCCACGACGATGTCGACCAGCGCCTTGGACAGCATCAGGACGACCGGGAGCAGCATGGTGGCCAGCGTGGCGCCGAAGCCGGGACGGTTCTCCAGCTCCTCGGAGGCGCGCGGCGGGAGCATGCGCTCCGGCACCGGGGCGTCCACCCAGCGACCCGCGACCCTCGAGAACAGCGGACCCGCGATGATCACCGACGGGATCGCCACCAGCACGCCGAGCGCCAGCGTCACACCGAGGTTGGCCTTGACGGCGTCGATCGCGACCAGCGGCCCGGGGTGCGGCGGGATCAGCCCGTGCATCACGGACAGACCCGCGAGCGCCGGGATGCCGATCCGCATCAGGGAGTAGTTGCCCCGCTTGGCGACCATGAGCACGACGGGGATCAGCAGCACGATGCCGACCTCGAAGAACAGCGGCAGACCGATCACCGAGGCGATCAGCACCATCGCCCACGGCATCGCACGGCCCTTCGCCCGGGCGAGGATCGTGTCGACGATCTGGTCGGCGCCGCCGGAGTCGGCGAGCAGCTTGCCGAGGATGGCGCCCAGGGCGATCAGGACGCCCACACCGGCGACGGTCGAGCCGAGCCCGGTGGTGAAACTGGTGATGGCCTTGTCGAGCGGTGCCCCGGCGAACGCGCCGAGCGCGAGCGAGCCGACGGTCAGCGCCAGGAAGGCGTGAAGCTTGAACTTGGTGATGAGCAGCACGATGACGGCGATGCCCGCCACCGCCGCGATGCCGAGTTGAGCGTGGCCCGCCGATGTGATCGGCTCGACGGTGTCCGCTGCCAGCATCTCGACGCTGAGTCTGGTCACGGGGGTCCCTTGGGTGAGGTGGGGAGAGGAACTCTCGGTTTCTGGTGGGAAGAGCCGGCCTCGGGAGCCGCGCCCTTGCGGAGGCGGCGCCCGGGGGCCGGGTGTTACTGCGAGGGCCGGGCGGAGGACCCCTCGAGGTCGCGCAGCGCGTCCACGGCACGGGCGGTGATCTCCTCGGGACTGCCCGAGACGTCCACCGCCACTCCCGTCTCGTCCTGCTCCAGCGGCTGGAGCGTGGCGAACTGGGAGTCCAGCAGCGCGGTGGGCATGAAGTGCCCCTGGCGATGCGCCATGCGGTCCTCGATGAGCTTCCGGTCGCCCGTGAGGTGCACGAAGACGACCCCGGGAGCAGCGGCTCGCAGCCGGTCGCGGTACGCCCGCTTCAGCGCCGAGCTGCTGACCACCCCGCCGAGCCCCGCCCGCCCGTGCGCCCAGGCGCCGATGGCGTCCAGCCAGGGCCACCTGTCCTCGTCGGCGAGCGGAACACCGGCCGACATCTTGGCGATGTTGGCCGGGGGGTGGAAGTCGTCGCCCTCGGCGTAGGGAACGCCGAGCCGGGCCGCGAGCAGGGGACCGATCGTGGTCTTTCCCGTGCCCGCGACGCCCATGACCACGACGACATGGGGGGTGCGCACTTGCTGCATCGTGCTCTCGCTGTCTTCGTCGACATCTGATGTCGACGCCACTGAAACCGATTAGGTACGACGAATTCAAGCCCCTGTGACGAATAAGTCTGACTTTTTCATTCCGTGATCCGCCTCGTACGCTGAGCACATGACCACTCCGGGCCGGGGACTGCACGGCCGTGTACTCGACACCCTCGGCCCCGCGATCACCGCGGGCGAGTACCCGCCGGGCAGCGTGCTGCGCACCGACGAACTCGCCCAGCACTTCGAGGTCTCCAGGTCCGTGATGCGCGAGGCGGTCCGGGTCCTGGAGTCGATGCACCTGGTGGAGTCCCGCCGGAGAGTGGGCGTGACGGTGCGGCCCAAGGCCGAATGGAACGTCTACGATCCCCAGGTCATCCGGTGGCGCCTGGCCGGCGCCGACCGCCCGCACCAGCTGCGCTCGCTGACCGTGCTGCGCTCGGCGATCGAACCGGTGGCCGCGGGCCTGGCCGCCCGCAGCGCCACGGCGGGGCAGTGCGCCGAGCTGACCGAGTGCGCCCTCGGCATGGTCGCCAACTCACGCGGCCATCAGCTGGAGGGATACCTGATCCACGACGTGGCCTTCCACCGGACGATCCTGACCGCGTCCGGCAACGAGATGTTCGCCCGCCTGGGCGATGTCGTCGCGGAGGTCCTCTCGGGCCGCACCCACCACGACGTGATGTTCGAGGACCCCGACCCGGCCGCGGTCACCCTGCACGTCAAGGTCGCGGAGGCGGTACGCGAGGGCGACGCGGCCCGCGCGGAACAGCTGACCCGCGAGATCACCGTCGGCGCCCTGCAGGAGCTGGACATACTGGCGCCCTAGGCCCTGTCGTCAAACTCCCGCCTGCCCCGCGACGCCATGCACGCTCCCCCGCTCGACTTCGCTCGCGCGGGCGGTGCCCCCACCGCCGCACCGGGCGAAATCCCACGTACATCCAGTACGAGGGCTTCCGCCCGGCACTCCCCCAAGCTCTTCGAGCAGGGGGTACCCCCAGAGCACGCTCCCCCACTCTCGGCTTCGCTCGAGCGGGAGGGGCCCCCACGCCGCCGCAGAGCCCGCCCTCCGGGCGGACGGCGGGAGTTTGACGGCAGGACCTGGCGGCGGCCGGAGACTGCTCCGGCTGCCGACCGGTACCCGCCCCCGTCGTGGATCGGTCGGCCCGTCTCACCCGTCTCAGTCGAGGAAGTCCCCGTCGACGTAGACCCAGGCCCCGTCCACCCGTTCGAATCGGCTGCGTTCGTGCAGGGCGCCGCCCCGGTAGGAGGCGCGGAAGGTCACCGTCCCCGTGGAGTGGAACGCGGACCCGCCCGTCGTCTCCAGGATCTCCAGCCCCGTCCAGCGCATCCCGGGGTCGAGATCGAGCGGCTCGGGCCGGGTGCGCGGATGCCAGGTCCGCAGCAGATACGCCGTGTCCCCCCGGACGAACGCGCTGTACCGCGACCGCATGAGCGCCTCGGGGGTCGGCGCCGCCGCGGCACCCGTGTGGAAACGGCCGCAGCACTTCTCGTACGCCTCGGGCAGCCCGCACGGGCAGGAACGCGTGATCATGACGGCCATTGTGCCCGGTGGGGCGCGGGCCCCCGCGGCACGGGCGGGCGAAAGGGGTTTCGGTTCCGCTTGTGTGCGCACCCGACCCATCGGAGTCACAGTGGAGGAAGGGCGTGCGCGCCTCTTGGGCGCCGCACGGCACCGGTGTGAGGAGGTACGGAAGATGACGTCGACCCGAACCACCCGCAGCCGGCCTCCCGCCGCCAAGGAGTGGAACCTGCGTCTCTACCTCTCCGAGCACGACCCCGCCACCACGGCCCGGGTCGTCCTGGACACCGGTGACAACCTGATGGAGAGCTGTGCCGCGGCACGCCGCAACCCCTACGACATGGCGGTGCCCGAGATCGGCGACGAACTCGCCGCCGGGCGCGCGCTGATCGCGATGGGCCAGAAGCTGCTGCGGGCCGCCGCGGGAGACATCGAGGAGGCCGGAGCGCCGGAGGAGGCCCCACCCGCCCCGCTGTGGCTGCCCCGGGAGTGAGGAGGCCGAGCCGTGCTCTTCATGGATCGTCAGGAAGCGGGCCGGCAACTGGGCACACGCCTTGAGCACCTCAGGGGCCGGAACGCGGTCGTACTGGGACTGCCCAGGGGCGGGGTTCCGGTCGCCTTCGAGGTCGCGCGGGCGATCGGCGCACCGCTCGACGTCTGCCTCGTCCGCAAGCTCGGCGTGCCGTTCCAGCCCGAGCTGGGGATGGGAGCCATAGGCGAGGACGGCGTGCGCGTCATCAACGACGCCGTGGTGCGCGAGGCACGCGTCACCCCGCAGGAACTCGCCGAGGTCGAGGAACACGAACGCGACGTCCTCGAACAGCGCGGCCGGCGCTACCGCGGCACGTACGAGCCCGTCTCCGTCGAGGGGCGGACCGTGGTCGTGGTCGACGACGGGGTGGCCACCGGGTCGACCGCCCGGGCGGCCTGCCGGATCGCCCGCGCCCGGGGCGCCGAGCGGATCGTGCTCGCGGTCCCCGTCGCCCCGAGCGACTGGACCGAACGGCTGGGCGGGGAGGCCGACGAACTGGTGTCCGTGGCGACACCGCGCGAGTTCTTCGCGATCGGCCAGTTCTACGCCGACTTCGCCCAGACCGACGACGAGGAGGTCGCCGACTGCCTGAGGCGGGCGGCCGGCGGCCCCTCCTCGGCCGGCACCGCCTCCGGGTCCCCGGACACGGAGGTCGAGGTGACCGCCGGAGCCGTACGGCTCAAGGGGCAGCTGACCGTGCCCGAGGACGCGTCCGGGATCGTGGTGTTCGCGCACGGCAGCGGCAGCAGCCGGCACAGCCCGCGCAACCAGTTCGTGGCGACCGGCCTGAACCGGGCCGGACTCGGCACCCTGCTGTTCGACCTGCTCACCGAGGAGGAGGAGCAGGACCGGGCCAATGTGTTCGACACCGGCCTGCTGGCCGGACGGCTGACCGACGCCACCCACTGGCTGCGCACCCGGGCCGGGTACGAGGGCCCGGCCGTCGGCTACTTCGGCGCCAGCACCGGCGCCGCCGCCGCCCTGTGGGCCGCCGCGGAGCCCGAGGCCCGTATCGCCGCGGTGGTCTCCCGAGGCGGCCGCCCCGATCTCGCCGGGCCCCGGCTGCCGGCGGTGACCGCCCCCACGCTGCTCATCGTCGGCGGCGCCGATCCGATCGTGATCGACCTCAACCGCCAGGCGCAGGCCCGGCTGCACTGCGAGAACCACCTCGCGATCGTCCCCGGCGCCACCCACCTGTTCGAGGAGCCCGGCACCCTGGAGGTGGTGACCGACCTGGCCCGCGACTGGTTCACCGACCACATGGCCCCGGCCCACGTGTAGCGCCTCGTCCGCCCGTCTTCGGGGATTCCGCCGTCGCCTCTCGCCCCCGCGTACGCGACCGCCTTAGCGTGGGAGGGTGGACGAGGGCGTGGTCACGCTGTTCCTCGGCGGCGATGTCATGCTCGGCCGGGGCATCGACCAGACCCTCCCGCATCCCGGTGACCCGGTACTGCGGGAGGCGTACATCCAGGACGCCCGGGACTACGTCACCCTGGCCGAGGCGGCGAACGGGCCGATTCCCCGGCCGTCGGACTTCGCCCGCCCCTGGGGCGAGGCGCTGGCGGTCCTCGCGGCCGCCGCGCCCGACGTCCGGGTGATCAATCTGGAGACCTCCGTGACCCGCGAGGACGACTTCGAGCCGGGCAAGGGCGTCCACTACCGCATGACTCCGGCCAATCTGCCCTGTCTGGCGGCGGTCCGCCCGGACGTCTGCGTCCTGGCCAACAACCATGTGCTGGACTTCGGCCGCCGGGGCCTCGCCGAGACCCTCGACGCCCTGGCGGCCGCCGGGCTGCGCACCGCCGGGGCGGGACGTGACGCGGCCTCGGCCTGCCGTCCGGCGGTCGTGCCGCTGCGCGGCGGCGGCCGGGCGCTGGTGTTCTCCTTCGGCATGCCCTCCAGCGGGATCCCCGAGCACTGGGCCGCCACCGAGCAACGGTCCGGCGTCGCCTTCCTGCCCGGCCCCTCGGTGGCCGCCGCGGCGGCGTTCGCCGACCGGCTGCGCCGTCACAAACGCCCCGGAGACCTCGCCGTCGCCTCCGTGCACTGGGGCAGCAACTGGGGCTACGAGGTCTCACGCGCCCAGGTGCGGTTCGCGCACGCGCTCGTCGACGCGGGCGTGGACATCGTGCACGGGCACTCCTCGCACCACCCGCGCCCCCTGGAGGCGTACCGCGACCGGCTCGTCCTCTACGGCTGCGGCGACCTGGTCGACGACTACGAGGGCATCGGCGGCCACGAGCACTACCGGGACGATCTGCGGCTGCTGTACCTGGTCTCGGTCGAAGCGGACACCGGCAGGCTGGCCGGGGTGCGGATGGTGCCCCTTCAGTCGCGCAGGATGCGGCTGGAGCACGCCACCACCGAGGACACCGCATGGCTGCGGGCCGCCCTCGACCGATGCAGCCATGCCCTCGGCACCCGCGTCGACCTCGGCCCCGACGGCGCGCTCCGCCTCCGCTCCCCGCCCCCGGCGCCGTCGGCACGGTGAGAATCCGGCACGCCTCACCCGGACCTGCCCTTGGCCAGGAACCGGCGCAGCCGGCGCAGCGGCCAGGTGTTGATGACGTCCTCCGGGGTGAGCCAGCCGCGCTGCGCGGTGCCCACGCCGAAGCGCAACTGGGCGAGGTGCGGCACGGAATGGGCGTCGGTGTTCACGGCGAACTTCGCCCCGTGCTCCCGGGCGCGCAGGATGTCCTCGTCGCACAGGTCGAGCCGGTCGGGCTGGGCGTTGACCTCCAGCGCGGTGCCCGTACGGGCGCAGACCGCGAACACCTCGTCCCAGTCGGCGTCGACCCCCGGCCGCTTGCCGATCAGACGCGTGGTCGGATGGCCGATCACATTGACGTACGGGTTCTCGCACGCCCGCACGAGCCGCCTGGTCATCGCCTTGCGGTCCAGGTCGAAGTGGGAGTGCAGGGAGGCCACGCACAGGTCGAAGCCCGCGAGGAACTCGTCGGGCCAGTCCACCTCTCCCTCGGGGCCGATGTTCAGCTCGGTGCCGTGCAGCAGCCGCATCCTGTGACGGGTGCCGTCCAGCTCCCGCAGCCGCTCCCGCTGGGCGAGCATCTTCTCGTCCGTCATGCGCTGCATGTACAGACGGGGCGCGTGGTCGGTGACCGCGTAGTACGCGTAGCCGCGTTCGGCGGCCGCCTCCACCATCGTCTCCAGCGACGCGAGGCCGTCGGTGAGGTCGGTGTGGGTGTGCAGATCCCCGCGGATGCTCCGCTCCGTCACCACCTCCGGCAGCTCCCCGCGCAGCGCCGCCTCGATCTCCCCTCGGTCCTCACGCAGCGTCGGCGGGATCCACGGCAGACCGAGCCGGTCGTAGACGTCCTCCTCCGCGCGGGAGGCGAGCGACTGGCCGCTGTCCACGTCGAAGAGCCCGTACTCGGACAGTTTCAGCCCCTGCCGGACGGCCAGGGTTCGGGTGCGGATGTTGTGCGCCTTCGACCCGGTGAAGTACTGCAGCCCGGCCCCCCACGACTCCGGCGGCAGCACCCTCAGGTCGACCTGGACGCCCTTGGTGGTGCGGATCGAGGTCTTCTTCGTGCCCTGGGCGATCACCTCGGCGGTCGACGGCAGCGCGCACAGCGCCTCCATGAAAGGGGCGGACCGCTTCGTTGCGACCAGCACGTCGATGTCCCCGACGGTCTCCCGCATACGGCGCAGGGACCCCGCGTGCGTGCAGCGCTTGCAGCCGGTCACGCCGGACAGCTCGGCGACGATCTGCTCGGCCGTGTCGACGGCCAGGTGCAGCGGGATACGGCCGCCCGTCTGCTGGAGCAGGGCGATGCCGTGCAGGATGTTCTCCTGCGTCTTCGCGCCGAAGCCCTTCAGATCGCGCAGGGCGTCCGCCTCGATCGCTGCGGCCAGCTCGTTCACCGACCCGATGTGCAGATCCTCGTAGAGCCGCAGTGCCTTCTTCGGCCCCAGGGTGGGGATGGTGATCAGCTCGCGCACCCCGGCGGGGATCCTCGCCCGGCGTTCCTCGACCGCGGAGACCGAGCCGGTGTGCAGATACTCGAGCACCTTCTCGGCGATCGACCGGCCCACGTTCGGTATGCCGCGCAGCCCGTCGGCGTCCAGCCGGGAGATGTCGTCGGGGTATCCGCCGATGGCACGCGCGGCCTTCTCGTAGGCGCGCGCCTTGAACGCGTCGCCTGCCGTGATCGCGATGAGGTCCGCGTACTCCTTCAGGAGCGCCTCGACCTCGTCGTTGGGCCGGGCCACACCTCAGAGTCTAGGAACGGCGACGCCACCCGGGCCAGCCGAGCGCTCGCCCCCGAAACCACGAGCGGCGCCGACCTGATCCAGGTCGACGCCGCTCACTGTGTGTCCGAGGGGGGACTTGAACCCCCACGCCCGATAAAGGGCACTAGCACCTCAAGCTAGCGCGTCTGCCATTCCGCCACCCGGACAAGGTGCCTGTCGTGCGGGGTTTCCCTCGCGGCGACGAAGGAAACATTACCAGGCTTTCGGCGGCGTTCGATCACACCCCGTCCCGGCGTGAACGGTGCGTGACGGACCGGACAGTGCCTTGGGGCGCGGCGGGGGTCGGAGAGAGGATGAGGGGACCACCAGCAGTGCAGTGACAGCGGGAGGAAACAGCGTGACCGAGACGGGCACGGCCAGTAACGTCACCGGCGAGGACGAGGTAGTGGACCTCTGCCGTGAGCTGATCCGGATCGACACCAGCAACTACGGCGACCACTCCGGCCCCGGTGAGCGCAGGGCCGCCGAGTACGTCGCCGAGAAGCTGGCCGAGGTGGGGCTCGAACCGCAGATCTTCGAGTCGCACAAGGGCCGCGCCTCCACGGTGGCCCGCATCGAGGGCGAGGACCCCTCGCGGCCCGCGCTGCTGATCCACGGCCACACCGACGTCGTACCGGCCAATGCGCAGGACTGGACGCACGACCCCTTCTCCGGCGAGATCGCCGACGGATGTGTGTGGGGGCGCGGCGCCGTCGACATGAAGGACATGGATGCCATGACCCTGGCGGTCGTCCGGGACCGGCTGCGCAGCGGGCGCAGGCCGCCGCGCGACATCGTCCTCGCCTTCCTCGCGGACGAGGAGGCCGGCGGGACGTACGGCGCCCGGTACCTCGTCGACCGCCACCGGGGCCTCTTCGACGGGGTGACCGAGGCGATCAGCGAGGTGGGCGGCTTCTCCTTCACCGTGAACGAGCAGCGGCGGCTGTATCTGATCCAGACGGCCGAGAAGGGCATGCACTGGATGAAGCTGACCGTGGCCGGCACGGCCGGGCACGGATCGATGATCCACCGGGACAACGCGATCACCGAGCTCTCCGAGGCGGTCGCGCGGCTCGGGCGGCACAAGTTCCCGGTGCGGGTCACCAAGACCACCCGGGCCTTCCTCGACGAACTCGGCGACGCGCTCGGCACCGAACTCGACCCGGAGGCCATGGAGTCGACCCTCGCCAGGCTCGGCGGCATCGCCAAGCTCATCGGCGCGACCTTGAGCAACACGGCCAATCCCACGCAGCTCAACGCCGGTTACAAGGTGAACGTCATCCCGGGCGAGGCCACCGCCCATGTCGACGGGCGCTTCCTGCCCGGTTTCGAGGAGGAGTTCCTCGCCGACCTCGACCGGATCCTCGGACCCCATGTGCGCCGGGAGGACGTGCACTCCGACAAGGCCGTCGAGACGACCTTCGACGGGGCGCTCGTGGAGGCGATGCAGTCCGCGCTCCAGGCCGAGGACCCCGGGGCGAAGGCGATCCCGTACATGCTCTCCGGCGGCACGGACGCCAAGTCCTTCGACGAACTGGGCATCCGCGGCTTCGGGTTCGCGCCGCTGAAGCTGCCGCCGGAGCTGGACTTCGCGGGCATGTTCCACGGTGTGGACGAGCGGGTCCCGGTGGACGCCCTGAAGTTCGGTGTGCGGGTGCTGGACCGGTTCATCGACGCGTCCTGACCCCGGCTCAACTCGCTTGATTCCGTCCCGGTTTGCGCGCTGAAACGAGACTGCACTAATCGCCAGCGCGTACGGGGGTCGACCGGGACGGGTGAATGCGACCATAAGCTCGTAGCTCCATTACTCCCTCCTCGTTACATGGGGTGCGGTCCGAGGCTTGGATCGCTTTGCCAACGAGGAGGAAGAATGATCAAGAAGGTCGTCGCTGCTGCGGCCGCCACCGGTGGTCTGGTTCTCGCGAGCGCGGGTCTGGCTGCCGCCGACTCGGGTGCCCAGGGTGCCGCCGTGCACTCCCCGGGCGTTGTGTCCGGCAATGTCATCCAGGTTCCGGTGCACGTCCCGGTGAACGTCTGCGGCAACACGATCTCGGTGATCGGGCTGCTGAACCCCGCCTTCGGCAACACCTGCATCAACAACTGACGTTGCGGTCGGCCTCGGAGCGCGTCCCATGCGCTCCGGGGCCGACCGGTTCCTCCGCGTCTCCGCCCGTCCGGGCGGGCGCGCTCCAGAAGGTTCACGACAACGTCGAAGGCAGGGAATTCAGCAATGCGACAGGTCACCCGCAAGGGCCTGATGACCGTGGCGGCGGCGACCGGCGTCCTCGCCGTCACCGGCGGCTACGCGCACGCCGACTCCGGTGCGCAGGGATCGGCCGCGGGCTCGCCCGGTGTGCTGTCCGGCAACACCGTGCAGGTGCCCGTGCACGTCCCGGTGAACGTCTGCGGAAACACCGTGAACGTGATCGGACTGCTCAACCCCGCGGCGGGCAACGCGTGCGCCAACACGGGCGGCTCCCACGCCGGCGGTGCGCACACCGGCGGCGGCTCCCACGCCGGCGGTCACACCGGTGGCTCGCCCGGTGTCGGCTCCGGCAACACCGTCCAGGTGCCGGTGGACGTGCCCGTCAACGTCTGCGGCAACAGCGTGAACGTCGTCGGAGTCGGCAACGGCGCGCTGGGCAACCACTGCGACAACGGCGGCGGTGGCCACCAGCTTCCCGGCGGCGGCACGCCCGGCCACCCGGGTCACCCGGGGCATCCGGGCCACCCTGGGCACCCGGGCCACCACTGTCCCCCCGACCACCCGGGGTACCCCGGTCACCCTGGACACCCCGGTCATCCCGGTCACCCTGGTCACCCTGGTCATCCCGGTTACCCTGGTTACCCGGGCCAGCCGAGCAACCCCGGTAACCCGAGCAACCCCGGTAACCCCAGCAACCCGACCAACCCCGGTACTCCCCAGCAGCCGGGCGGCGGTGGGTCCCAGCACGTCAACCACCCCGGTGGGTCGACGTCCGCCATCCGGCCCGTGGGGGGCGCGCAGCTCGCCCACACCGGTAGCGACCTGCCCCTCGGCGCACTGGCACCGGCCAGCGCGGGAGCTCTGCTCGGCGGTGCGCTGCTCTACCGCAGGGCCCGCGCGAGGGTGTAAGGCACCGGACCCAGAAGAGGGACGGGCCGGAGGCGGTCGACGCACCGGCTGGTCATCGGGGGGAGAGCGCGGACTGTCGTCACGCGTGTGCAAGGAGCGACAGGGCACGGCCCACACTCGGCGAAGCGGTACACAGTGCACTGAACCGCCGCATTCTCCCCCGCGGCGTCCCTGAAACGGATCGGGCCCCGCAGACGCGGGGCCCGATCCGTTTCAGCCTCCTTCACCTCACCACGTGGCGCGCACCTGGCGGATGATCCGTCGGCGCAGCCGCACCCTGCGGCTGCCGTCACGCAGCAGACTCAGGCGGTCCAGCTCCCAGTGTCCGTACTCGGCGTGGTCGGTCAGCAGACGTGTAGCGTCCTTGCGGGACACCCCGCGCGGTACGTACACGTCGACAAATTCGTATTCCGGCATCGCATCTATTGTGCGGGCTGGGGCCCGGTACGGATAGCGTCTGCACTATGTCTGATGCTGCGCAGCCCACCGCTGCCGAGGTACGCGCCGCCGCCGAGGCGGTCAAGACCGCGCTCGACCGCCACCTGGCCGCGGTCGAGCGCAGGACGGGCGAGGACGACCCGGCCGTCTACGAGGCGTTCAACGAGCTGGCCGCGGCGGCCGAGGAGTACGACGAACTCCTCTACGACCGCTACGACGAGGTGACACCTTTCGAGATCCCCGGTGCGGAAGACGCACTTCCGCCGTACGCGGGCCCCGAGGAACCGAACGCGCTGAGCGTGCTGATCCGCCGGGACTACGCGGTGGTGGAGCCGCAGCGGCTGCTGACGCAGGCGCGGCGCGTGGAGGACGCGGACGAGGACGCCCCGCTGGAGTCGTCGGCCGGCACCGTCCACGGCGCGCTCGGCGTGATCTTCGGAGAGTTCGAACCGGACGAGATCGCCTCCCGGCACAAGGAGTTCGGCCTCGAGGAGGGCGACTCCACCCTGTGGGTGACCGTCGCCGACGAACCGGCGGAGCCCGGGGAATGGCTGGAGGCGCCATTTGAGCAGATCGACCCGCAGCGGGTCGTCTGCCGTTTCGATGTCAGCGCGGTCTTCGACGACGACTCGGACGAGGACGAGGAGGATCTCGGACTCGAGCCGGAGCTCCACGGCGAACTGGACGACGACGAGGACCTGGAGCCCCTGGACGCCGAACGCTAGACCTAGGTCCTGTCGTCAAACTGCCGTCGTCCGCCCGGAGGGCGGGCTCTGCGGCGGCGTGGGGCCCCTCCCGCTCGAGCGAAGCCGAGAGTGGGGGAGCGTGCATGGCGTCGCGGGGCAGGCGGGAGTTTGACGACAGGGCCTAGGGGCGCGCCGGACCCGGTTTGGCGCGCCCCTAGGACACGGGGTCGTGCCGTGCCGGGTGCGGCCTGCCCCTCGGACACGGAGTTGCGGTGGCGGTGCCGCTCGGCCCGAGGGCCCCGGCGCCGCCACCCGGCCCTCATCCCTCGGTCGTCGGCACCTGAGGCCGGAGCAGTACGGGCAGGCGGGTGGTCCGCGGCTTGGCCGTGATCTCGGCCACGGCCCGCGGCAGTGCCTGCTCCACCCCGTGCACCACGGACAGATGGCGGGCCGCCCGGCCGAAGGCCGTGTACACCCACGGCCGGCTCAGCGTTCCCCCGGCATCGCCGGGCAGCACCACGACCACCGCGGGCCAGCGCTGTCCCACCGCCTGGTGCGCGGTGAGCGCCCAACCGTGCCGTACGGACTGCTCCACCCGCTCCCTGGGCACGACCACGGCCGCGCCCGCGCACTCCAGATGCAGCCCCTCCGCGTCCGCCGTCACCACACGGCCCGGGACCGCCCGGCCCGGGGCGGGGGAGTGGACGATCCTGTCTCCCGGGTCGAAGCCGCCGAAGCGGCCGGGGCCCGGGTTCAGCCGCTCCTTGAGCGCCGCGTTCAGCGCCCGCGTACCCGCCGCGCCGCCGTGTCCCGGCGTGATCACCTGAGTCTCGTCCGAGGGGATGCCGATCGCCCGCGGCACCGAGTCCGCGACCAGCTGCACGGTTCGGTGCACCGCCTCCCCGGCGTCCCGAACCGGCACGATCACGACCTCCTTGCCCGGCGCGTCGACCTGCGGCAGCTCGCCCACGCCGATCGAGGAGACCAACTCGCCGAGCGGCCCGGGATCGGGGGTCCGCGAGGCGATCTGCGGGCACATCCGGGCGGCGAGCAGATCGGCGAACACGCGCCCGGGACCGGCCGACCACAGCACCCCCGGGTCACCGCTCAGCACCAGGCGGCCGCCGTCGGGCAGTGACTCGATGAGCAGCGCCGCCGTCTCGACGTCCAGCTGGGGCGCGTCCAGCACGATGAGCAGGTCGAGGTCCAGCGCGCCGTCCGCGTCCCGTCCGGGGCCCTCGACGCCGGACAGCAGCCCGGCCACCGTGGCGAGCGCCGCGCCCGCCCTCTCCCCGGGACCGTCCGCCGGGCCTAGCGCCGCGAGCAGGGCCTCCTGCCCGGCCGGGGTGTGCGTGGCGGCCCAGGCCCGCACACCGACCTGGCGGGCCTCACGCAGCAGCGTGCCGGGTTCGGCCCGGGATGCCTCCCCGCCGGTGTGGAGCACCAGTCCATGGCCCGCGACCGCACGGATCAGCTCCGCCGCCGAGCCGCGCGCCGAACCGGCCGCACCCTCCCAGTGCTGAGCCGAACCGTCCTCCTTCGGCACGGAGTTGACCAGCCGGGCCAGTCCGTCGGCGAGACTCTCCTCCGCCAGCGCGTATCGCTCCAGGCCGATCAGGACACGGACCGGACGGCTCTCGCCGTCCTCGTCGCTCTCCCCGCCGCCCGGGGGCTCTGCCTCCAGGGCGTCCTGGAAGACAAGGGCCTCGCCCTCGGCGACCGTGCTCCGCACCGCCTCCTCCGGGTCCGGCACCGCGCGCTGCGCGAGCGCGGCCTGAAGAGCGGAGGCCTCCAACGCCGTGTGCCCGGCCACGGCCGCCTGCTCCAGCAGCCAGACCGTCACCGCGCGCGCCCGCCGCTCGTCGTCCCGCCGGCACTCGGCGCCGAGCAGGGCCCGGGCGAACCCGTCCGCCTGCTCGGGCCGCACCCCGGGGATCCGCAGCAACAGCCAGGGGTCCGCCCGCAGACGGGCGTCCGCACCGTCGCCGAGGGCCGCGGCGGCCTGCGGCGCCAGGGCTTGGGGAGCGCCGCCCTCGGTCAGCACGGCGCCCACGGCCGCGACGCTCTGTGCGGCGGGCGCGGCCACCGGGGGCGCCGCGGGCTCGGGACGCCGCACCGGCTCGGGGGCGGGCCGGCGCGGGGCGGGCGCCGGCTCGCTGAAGGCACTCGCCACCGGCTTCGCGCCGCTCTCCACGGCCCGCACGGCCGCGAGCAGATCGGCGGCCTGTCCGCTCAGCTTTGCGCCGGCCTCGATCGGCCCCTTCTTCTCCGCCTTCCGCCGCTCGATCCGCTCGCGCTCCAACCGCTGAGCGGCCAGCTCGGCCTCGGCCTCCGACTTCTGAGCGGCCGCGCTCTCGCCCTCCCCCGCGTCGGCCGTACCACCGTCGGCGGCACCCGAGCCGGTCGCGGACTCCGTCTCCTCCGGGCCGTCCGTGCCCTCGGCCTCGTCCTGCCCGGACCCTCCTGCGGCCGCCGGAGCCGGCTCCTCGGCCGCCCCCGCGTCGCCCGAGGTCCGTACCATCTCGTCCCCGCCGGTGCCGGTCCCGGTCTCGTCGGCCGGTTCCCCCGGGTGGGAGGCGGTCTCCGTGGTTTCCGGGTCCGTGCTCACAGCGTGCTCCAGTCGTGATCGGGATAGCGGTGCACCGGGGCCGACACATCGTCCAGCGCCCGGCAGATCTCGTCAGGAAGACTAAGCGTCTCCACTGACAACGCCGCCGTGAGCTGCTGTGCGTTGCGCGCACCGACGATCGGCGCGACCACCCCCGGCCGGTCGCGGACCCAGGCCAGTGCCACCTGGAGCGGCGTCGACGCGAGCCCGTCGGCGGCCGTCTGCACCGCGTCCACGATGCCGCTCGCCGTGTCGTCGAGGTAGGGCGCGACGAACGGGGCCAGATGCTCCGACGCCCCGCGCGAGTCGACCGGCGTCGCATTGCGGTACTTGCCGGTGAGCACCCCCCGGCCCAGCGGAGAGGACGGCAGCAGCCCGACCCCCAGGTCCAGCGCGGCGGGCAGAACCTCGCGCTCCACGCCCCGCTGGAGCAGCGAGTACTCCATCTGGGTGCTGGCGATCCGGGTCCGGACACCCGGCGCCGCGAGCTGCCAGGTCGCCGCCTTCGCGAGCTGCCAGCCACAGAAGTTGGACACGCCCGCGTACCGCGCCCGGCCGCTGCTGACCGCCAGGTCGAGCGCCTGCAGCGTCTCCTCCAGCGGGGTGTACGGGTCGAAGGCGTGGAGGTGCCACAGGTCGACATGGTCCGTGCCGAGACGGGCGAGCGAGTCGTCCAGCGCGGCCAGCAGATGGCCGCGCGAGCCGTCGAAACGACGCTCGGGGTCGGGCACGCTGCCCGCCTTCGTCGAGATGACCAGATCCCGGCGCGGCACCAGACCCTCCATCAGGCGTCCGAGCAGATACTCGGCCTCCCCGTCCCCGTACACGTCCGCCGTGTCGACGAGGGTTCCGCCGGCCTCCCAGAACACCTTCAACTGCTCCGCGGCGTCGTGCTCGTCCGTGTCACGCCCCCACGTCAGGGTGCCGAGTCCGATGCGGGACACACGAAGGCCGGTACGGCCGAGATGCCTCTGCTCCATGAACGCCGACATTACTGTCCGGAACCGGCCGCGTGGGTTGCCTGTGGACAACCGATTTCCCCGGTGTCCACGGCGATTTCCCGCTCCCCGCCGCCGGTACGGCCGGCGCCGTACGGCCGCGCGTGCGCCCGACGGCGGATCCCTGTCGTGCTCCCGCGCCGACCGGACACCCCCGCCACGCCCCGGGTGACTCTCCCTTCCCCGCCCGCCCCGCGCTAAGGTCTGCGCACAAGGGACGTTACTGATCGGTAAGGGGAATCGGCCATGCAGCTCGGGATCAACCTCGGCTACTGGGGCGCCGGAATGGACGCGGACAACCTCGCCGTGGCGCAGGAGGCCGACCGGCTCGGCTATGCGGTGTGCTGGGCCGCCGAGGCCTACGGCTCGGACGCGGCCACCGTGCTCACCTGGGTCGCCGCCCAGACCGAGCGCATCGACGTCGGCTCCGCGATCTTCCAGATCCCGGCCCGCCAGCCCGCGATGACCGCGATGACGGCCGCCACCCTCGACTCGCTCTCCGGCGGCCGCTTCCGCCTCGGTCTCGGGGTGTCCGGACCGCAGGTCTCCGAGGGCTGGTACGGCGTCAAGTTCGACAAGCCGCTGGCCCGCACCCGGGAGTACGTGGAGATCGTACGCAAGGCGATGACGCGGGAGCGGCTGTCGTACGAGGGCGAGCACTGGACCCTCCCGCTGCCCGGCGGTCCCGGCAAGCCGATCAAGCTGACCGTGCATCCGCAGCGCGAGCACATCCCGCTCTACATCGCCGCGATCGGCCCCAAGAACCTGGAGCAGACCGGTGAGATCGCCGACGGGGCCCTGCTGATCTTCCCCTCGGCCGAGCACATCGAGGAGACGGCGATCCGGTACCTGCGCGCCGGGCGCGAGAAGGCCGGCAAGACCCTCGACGGCTTCGACGTGTGCCCCACGCTCCCGATCGCGGTCGGCGAGGACAAGGACGTCCCCTCGCTCGCCGACACCTTCCGTCCCTACACAGCCCTTTACGTCGGCGGCATGGGCAGCCGCAAGCAGAACTTCTACAACCAGCTCGCCCAGCGCATGGGTTACGAGCAGGCTGCCGCCGAGATCCAGGACAAGTACCTGTCCGGCGACAAGCAGGGCGCCGCGGCCGCCGTACCGCACGAGCTGATCGACCGCACCACCCTGCTGGGGTCCGTGGACCGCATCGCCGACCGGATGAAGGCCTACGCCGAGGCCGGTGTCACCACGCTCACGCTGTCCCCCGCGGGCTTCACCCTGGACGAGCGGATCGCCTCGCTCCGGGCGGGATCCGACGCCCTGGAGCGGGCCGGGCTCGCGTAACCCGCGGGAGCGGGCGACGGAGAGAGCTCCACGGCCGTGGTGGGGGCTCGGGGGTCTTCCCCGCCACGGCCGTCATGGGACACAACGCTCGGGCGGGCTCGCGGTTACGCAGGGCCCGCATCCGCGCGTCCATCGTTCGGCGGAGTTCTCCGGCATCCGTGTTGCCGCTCGACCGGCACCCCACTTGACTCTTTCTTTGCGGACCCCTGCAGAGAGGCATCAGTGATGCTTTCGGTCAAGAGCCTGTTTCGGGAGATCTTCGACAACGACGAGTCGTTCCGGCTCTTCTGCTCCATCGCCGCCAGCGGTGAGACACAGGGCGGCTGGGAGAACGGGCGCATCGCCGCTCTCGTACCGTCCGAGCAGCGCCAGCTCGCGCCCAGGATCAGCAGGCACGGCGCCGACGAGGACAAACACGGGCGGATCTTCCGCGCGCTGATGAAGAAACGCGGACTGGAACCCGTCCCGGTGCCTTCCGAGACCGACTACACGGTGCTCCTGGAGCGGAACGGCATCGGGGTCGCCCACGCGAAGCTGAGGAGCGACCGGCCGCTGACCGTGCCGGAGATCGTCGTCTATCTCGCCCACAGCAGGGTCACCGAGCAGCGCGCCTCCGAGCAGATGCGGCTGCTGCGCAGACACTTCGGCGACCACCCCGAGGTGGGCCGCGCGATCCGGCTGATCGCGGACGACGAGGACAACCACCTCGCCTACTGCCACGAGGAACTGCTGCGGTTCGCGCGGGCCGGACACGGCCGTGCCATCCAGCGGACGCTGCGCGAGTGCGCCCTGACGGAGATCCGCGTCCACCGGGACGTCAGTCTCGCCGTGGCAGCCCGCATGGGGCGGATCCTGCGCTGGCCGAAGGCCAGGTCGGCGCTGCTCAGGGCGGGCATCCACGGGCTCTACTGCTACGAGCGCGCCGGCGGCTGGCGCCGCATGGTGTCCCTGAGGATGCCGGACCGCCGCGACCCCCTCGGTGGACCCGCGACCACGGCCCCCGAGTACGCCTGAGCCGCGAGTCGAGCGCTACGAGCCGTGCGCCCCGCGCCGGGTGAGCCGCGCTGCTACAGCCAGCCCCGCCGCTTGAACAATCGGTACAACAGCACTTCCAGAGCCGCCATCCCCAGGATCACCGCCGGGTACGACACCACCCAGTGCAGCTCCGGCATGTGCTGGAAGTTCATGCCGTAGATGCCCGCGATCATCGTCGGGACCGCGGCCATCGCCGCCCACGCGGAGATCTTCCGCATGTCGTCGTTCTGCCGGACGCTCATCTGCGCCAGATGTGCGGACAGCACATCGGACACCAGCCGGTCCAGGGCCTCCACGGACTCGTTCACCCGGGCCAGATGGTCGCTGACGTCCCGGAAGAAGGGGCGCGACTTCTCCTGCACGAACGGCACCACCGCTCCGGACACCCCCTGGCCCGCCAGCCGGGCCAGCGGCGGTGCCAGCGGGACCGTCGCCCGCCGGAACTCCAGGACCTGCCGTTTGAAGGTGTAGATCCGCGACGCCGTGTGCCGGGAGCCCCCGCTCGCCGGCGAGAAGACCTCCGCCTCCAGCTCCTCCAGATCGGTCCCCAGTTCGGTCGCCACCACCAGATAGTGGTCGACGACGGAGTCCGCGATGGAGTACAGCACACCCGTCGGCCCGTGCCGCAGCATCTCCGGCTGCTGCTCCAGGTGGTGCCGGACGGATGCGAGCGGCATGTCCTTGCCATGGCGCACGGTGACGACGAAGGAGTCGCCGAGGAAGATCATCAGCTCGCCGGTGGTGACCGTGTCGCTGTGCGGCTCGTACGACACCGGTTTGAACACCATGAACAGCGAGTCCTCGTACACGTCCAGCTTGGGCCGCTGGTGCGCCTTCAGGGCGTCCTCGACGGCCAGCGGATGCAGCCCGAACTCCTTGGTCACCAGGTCGAACTCGCCTTCCGTGGGCTCGTAGAGGCCGATCCACAGGAAGGCGTCCCCCGAGGCGCGCGCCTCCTGAAGCGCGTCGGAGAGGTCCTCGGGTCGCTCGGTCCGGCGCCCGTCGCGGTAGATGGCGCAGTCGACGATCACGGAGCGCATTCTCCCGTCAGCCGGTCCCGTCCGCACTCCGGGGCCCGTGCGTCCGGGCGCACGGGCCCCGGAGTGCGGACGCCGTTCCCCCGGCCCGGGTCCACAGGCGTGCCCGTACGCTGGACGGCATGCCCACGTTGATCCTCGTCCGGCACGGACGCTCCACCGCCAACACCGCGGGACTCCTCGCCGGCTGGACGCCCGGCGTCGCCCTCGACGAGCGCGGCGCCGCGCAGGCCGCGGCCCTGCCGGGCCGGCTCGCCGAGGTCCCGATCGCCGAGGTCGTCACCAGCCCCCTGCAACGGTGCCAGGAGACCCTCCAGCCGCTGCTCGACGCCCGTCCCGGGCTGCGCGCGCACACCGACGAGCGCATCGGTGAGTGCCACTACGGCGACTGGTCCGGCCGCAAGCTCGCCGAACTGAAGGACGAGCCGCTCATGGAGGTGGTGCAGGCCCACCCGTCGGCGGCCGCCTTCCCCGGCGGGGAGTCGATGCGAGCCATGCAGACCAGGGCCGCGGAGGCGGTACGGGAGTGGAACGCGCGCGTGGAGCGCGACCACGGCGCCGACGCCGTGTACCTCATGTGCTCTCACGGTGACATCATCAAATCGCTCGTCGCGGACGCACTCGGACTTCATCTCGACCTCTTCCAGCGGATCTCCGTGGAGCCGTGTTCCATCACGGCGATCCGCTACACCCGGCTGCGGCCATTTCTCGTTCGCCTCGGGGACACCGGGGATTTCGCCTCCCTCGTCCCGCGTGCCGAACCCGCCGGTCCGGACGCCACGGTCGGGGGCGGTGCGGGCGCACCGTGATCGTCGGCCGCAGTAGGGTGAAGCGGTCGCACCAGCGCAGCAGCAGTACTTGTCAGCAACCGGAACGGGCCGGCGCCGTCAGCCGGTCCCGATCCCGATCCCGATCCAATGGAGACAGGACGTGTCCCGTCAGGTGTTCCTCTACGACCCCCCGGACCGTTTCGTGGCCGGCACGGTCGGGCTGCCCGGGCGCCGTACTTTCTTCCTGCAGGCCACGGCCGGACCCCGAGTGACCAGCGTGGCCCTGGAGAAGACCCAGGTCGCGGCGCTCGCCGAACGGATGGACGAGCTGCTCGACGAGGTCGTGCGGCGCAGCGGCGGCAGTGCCGCCGTCCCCGCCGTGGCCCCCACGGAGATCTCCGACACGGCTCCGCTGGACACCCCGATCGAGGAGGAGTTCCGCGTCGGCACCATGGCCCTGGCCTGGGACGGCGATGAGCAGCGCATGATCGTCGAGGCTCAGGCCCTCGTCGAGCTGGACGCCGAGTCCGAGGAGGACCTCGCCGAGGCCGAGGAACGGCTGCTCCAGGACGAGGAGAACGGTCCGCCGATGCTCCGGGTCCGGCTCACCGGCGCGCAGGCCAGGGCCTTCGCCAAGCGCGCCCTCGACGTCGTCAACGCCGGGCGGCCGCCGTGCCCGCTGTGCAGCCTCCCGCTCGACCCGGAAGGACATGTATGTCCGCGCCAGAACGGATACCGCCGCGGAGCGTGACCACGGCCGAACTGCTCGCCACGGGTGAACTGACCGTGCGCGGACGCATCCGCGACGCGTCCAACGCGGCGCTCTACTGCACGGTCTCCCTGGACGGCCAGGAGGCCGCCTGCATCTACAAGCCCGTCGCCGGGGAACGCCCCCTGTGGGACTTCCCCGACGGCACCCTGGCGCAGCGCGAGGTCGCCGCCTACGAGGTGTCCGAGGCGACCGGCTGGGGTCTCGTGCCACCCACCGTGCTGCGCGAGGGCCCCTACGGCGAGGGCATGTGCCAGCTGTGGGTCGAGCCCGTGCCCGACGGCGAGCTGCTCGCGCTGGTGGACGCGGAGGAGCCGGAGCCCGGCTGGAAGGCGATCGGGCTGGCGGACGTCGGCGAGGGCAGGACGGCGCTGCTGGTGCACGCCGACGACGACCGGCTGCGGCGCCTGGCCGTCCTCGACGCGATCATCAACAACGCCGACCGCAAGGGCGGCCATCTGCTGCCCGGGGACGAAGGGCGTCTGTTCGGCATCGACCACGGTGTCACCTTCAACACAGAGAACAAACTGCGCACCCTGCTGTGGGGGTGGGCGGGGGAGCCGCTGACCGGGGAGGCGGTCGAGGTGCTCAAGGGGCTGAAGGAGTCCCTGGAGGAGGGCGCCGCGCTGGCCGTACGACTGGCCGCACTGATCACCCCGGAGGAGGTCCGGGCCACCCGCGCCCGGGTGGAGGCCATGCTGGACTCGGGTAAGCACCCGGAGCCGACCGGGGAGTGGCCGGCGATTCCCTGGCCGCCGGTGTGAGGCGCCGCCGCCTCGGGTGACGGCCGGGTGGGCCGAGGTGCTGTGCACATCGCCGGGATTTCCGCAAGAGCGCCTTCCCGGTCATCCGGCCCGGTCCGGTTCGTATACCGAACTTCCGGCCGGTTAGGCTCATGTCATGCATGCCTGGCCCGCTTCCGAGGTCCCCGCCCTGCCTGGTCAGGGCCGCGACCTGAGGATCCACGACACCGCGACCGGCGGTTCGGTCACCCTCGACCCCGGTCCTGTCGCCCGTATCTACGTCTGCGGCATCACCCCGTACGACGCGACCCACATGGGTCACGCGGCGACCTACAACGCGTTCGACCTCGTCCAGCGCGTATGGCTGGACACCAAGCGGCAGGTGCACTACGTCCAGAACGTCACCGACGTCGACGATCCCCTCCTGGAGCGGGCCCAGCGCGACGGCGTCGACTGGGTGGCGCTCGCCGAGCAGGAGACCGCCCTGTTCCGGGAGGACATGACCGCACTGCGGATGCTCCCCCCGCAGCACTACATAGGCGCGGTCGAGGCAATACCCGGGATCGTCCCGCTCGTCGAACGGCTGCGCGACCTCGGCGCCGCCTACGACCTCGAAGGGGACATCTACTTCTCGGTCGAGTCCGACCCCCACTTCGGCACGGTGTCCCACCTGGACGCCGCCGCCATGCGCCTGCTGTCCGCGGAGCGCGGCGGTGACCCGGACCGCCCGGGCAAGAAGAACCCGCTCGACCCGATGCTCTGGATGGCCGGCCGCGACGGTGAGCCCAGCTGGGACGGCGGTTCGCTGGGCCGTGGCCGGCCCGGCTGGCACATCGAGTGCGTGGCCATCGCCCTGGACCACCTGGGCATGGGCTTCGACGTCCAGGGCGGCGGCTCCGACCTCGCCTTCCCGCACCACGAGATGGGCGCCTCGCACGCCCAGGTGCTGACCGGCGAGTTCCCGATGGCCAAGGCGTACGTCCACACCGGCATGGTGGCGCTGGACGGCGAGAAGATGTCCAAGTCCAAGGGCAACCTGGTCTTCGTCTCCCGGCTCCGGCGGGACGGCGTCGATCCGGCGGCCATCCGGCTCGCGCTGCACTCCCACCACTACCGGTCCGACTGGGAGTGGACCGACCAGGTCCTCCAGGACGCCGTGTCACGGCTCGGCCGCTGGCGCGCCGCCGTCTCCCGGCCCGACGGCCCGCCCGCCGAGGCGCTCGTCGAGGAGATCCGCGAGGCCCTCGCGAACGACCTGGACGCCCCGGCCGCGCTCGCCGCGGTCGACCGCTGGGCGGCCCTCCAGCAGGAGACCGGCGGCACGGACACGGGCGCCCCGGGTGTGGTCTCGCGCGCCGTGGACGCCCTGCTCGGCGTGGCTCTCTGACGCGGAGAACAGCGAGCGGCGGGGGGGGGGGGGGGGGGGGGGGGGGGGGGCCGCCGCGGGCGCGGGGGGGGGGGGCCCCCCCCCCCCCCCCCCCCGCGGCCCCCCCCCCCCCCCCCCCCCCCCCCCCCCCCCCCCCCCCCCCCCGCCCCCCCC